>JANYHJ010000112.1 GCA_025359135.1 Gemmatimonadota bacterium
TGGCCGACGGGCCGTATGCTGGCGTGACGGTAGCCGAGGGCACCGACCTGGGCTCGCGCATGACGGCGTATCGCTGGCACTTGGCCGATCCGGTGCCGTTCACGACCGAGCTGCGCTTCGCCATCGAGCACGTCGGCTGGACCTTCAACCCCGACGGCTCAGCGCGTTCGGCGAGTGAGGAGCGCAAGGATCTCTTCAGCACCGTCGCCTTCTGGTACCAGCAGGGCATCGCGCGCGACCAGAGCGAGCCGCCGCACGGTTGCCGCATGGCAACGCGCGCCAGATCGAGGTCGAGCGCGACATCGCGCACGTGACCACCAGCAACGGCACGGCGAGCGTGCAGAAGGAAGTGTTCTGGGGCAAGGACCTGCTCTTTCTCGAAGCCAAGGCGCCCGGCGCGCGCATGGACATTCCCTTCTCCATCGATGCGGCCGGCCGCTACGAACTCGTCGCGCAGGTGGGCGCGGCGCCCGACTACGGCATCTACCAGGTGCTCGTCGACGGCAAGCCGGTGAGCGCGAGCCCCGGCATCGAGACGGAACCCGGCGCCAACATCGGCGCAGGGGCCGTGATCGACGGCTACTACCGCGAAGTGTTCGTGGGCGAGGATCGGTTGATCACGTGGGCGCAGCTTGCCGCGGGTGCGCACACGGTGAGCTTCGTCTGCATGGGCAAGAACGCGCAAAGCAGCGGCTACAGCCTTGGCGTCGACGGCCTCGTGATTGCGCGCGTCGCCGACGGCAGTGGCAACACGCTTACGCACGATTCGGCCAGCAGCACCAATCCCGCCGACCGGCTGCGGCGCATCGGGGCGCTTGGGCCCGCGGCTGCATCGCAGATGGCGGCGCTCAAGAGCGCGCTCACGAGCTCGAGCGCCGACGAGCGCGAAGCCGCGCTCTGGGCCTTCACGCAGCTGCGCGCAGCGGCAGCCCCCGCCATCCCCGCGCTCACACTGGCGCTCCGCGACGAAAGCCACGTGGCGCGCGGTCTCGCGGCGCTCGCGCTCCGCGACGCCGGCCCGCTCCCCGATGCCTCCGTCGACGCGCTCATGCGCGTGGTCGACACCGACGGTGATGACGATGGCGTGCGCATGATGGCCGCCAATGCGATTGCGGCACAGGGCGCGCGCGTGGCGCGTGTCGTGCCGGCGCTCATTGCCGTGGGCGGGCGCGCCGGCGTGCATCGCCACATTCTGCGCGCCGTGGCCGATGCCTTGGGCGCTGCGGGTCCCGCGGCGCGCGATGCACTGCCGATGTTGCGCGAGATGGCCAAGCAGCCGCTCGTCCGCTGGAACGCGAACGCCGCGATGAGAAGGATCGACAGCCGCTGATGAACAGATGTTGCGCACACTGAGGCGCGCCCGCGACAGCGCATTTCAGAGGAGAATGCACCAGCGACGCGCACGATTGTCCGCGAAAGTGGTCACGTAACGAACGCGCGGGCGACACGCCCGCTTGAGAACGTCAACACCCCGGGAGGAGGGGTTCCGGCCGGAACGCGAACTCCAACTTCAATGCACACCCCCGGCAGATGCGCTGGCATCCCGCTCGCGCTCCCGGGCCACATGGAGACCACGTAATGGACGCCGTTGGCATGCTTGGCTCATACTGGTGGATCGTTGTCCTGATCCTCCTGATCGTGTTCTACAAGGTCGTACTCCGCCTCTTCGGCGCCGTCATCATCCCCGGCAACGCGATCGGCGTGGTGCGGAAGCGCTGGGTGTTGTTCGGTCACAACCGGACGCTCCCCGATGGGCAGATCATCGCCCTCGAGGGCGAGGCCGGTTACCAGGCCGACACGCTTGCGCCCGGGCTGCACTGGGCGCTCTGGCCGTGGCAGTACGACATCAGCGTCGTGCCGTTCATCGACATCTCCGAGGGCAAGCTGGGCGTCGTCGACGCGCGCGATGGCATGCCGCTCACCGATCGCGTCTTCGGTCGCGAAGTCGATTGCAAGGCGTACCAGGACGCGCGCGCCTTTCTCACCAAGGGCGGCCAGCGCGGCCCGCAGATCGCCGTCATTCCGCCCGGCACGTATCGCATCAACACGTCGCTCTTCAGCGTCAAGATGGTCAACGTCCTCGAGATTCCCGAGGGCAAGGTCGGCATCGTCACCACGCAGGACGGCGCGCCGCTCAAGACGGGCGAGATCGCCGGCCGCGAAGTGCCGGGGCACGAGATGTTCCAGGACGGCGAGCACTTCGTGCATCACGGCGGCAACAAGGGCTTGCAGGCGCAGGTCATGCTGGCCGGCTCGTACTACCTCAATCCGAATTTCGCCTCGGTCGAGCTCGCCAACATGACCGAGGTGCCCATCGGTCACGCCGGCGTCGTCATCGCGTTCGTGGGCGACGAGGGCGCCGACGTCACCGGCGAAGGGTTCAAGCACGGCAACATGGTCAAGCGCGGCGAACGCGGTGTCTGGGTCGATCCGCTCGACCCCGGCATGTACCCCGTCAATCCGAAGACCAACCACGTCGTCTCCGTGCCCACGACGAACGTCGTGCTCAACTGGGCCACGGGAAAGACGGAAGCGCACAAGCTCGACGCCAAGCTCTCCACCATCACCGTGCGCTCGAGCGACGGCTTCACCTTCAACCTCGACGTCTCGCAGATCATCCACATCCCCCGGTCGTCGGCCCCCAAGGTCATCGCCCGCTTCGGGAGCATGGACAACCTCGTCACGCAGGTGCTCGAGCCCACCATCGGCAACTACTTCCGCAACGCAGCGCAGAAGTCGGACGCCATCTCGTTCCTCAACGAACGCACGGCGCGGCAGGGCGAAGCGCGCGAGCACATCCAGCGTGCGCTCGAACAGTACGACGTGTAGGCGGTCGACACGCTCATCGGCGACATCGTGCCGCCGGAAACCCTCATGAAGACGCTCACCGATCGCAAGCTCGCCGAACAGCAGCGCATCACCTTCGAGACCCAGCGCGGGGCGGAGACCACGCGCCAGCAGCTCGAGCAGTCGCGCGCCCTGGCCAACACCCAGGCGCAGGTGGTGGATGCCGAACGCAGCGTGCAGATCGCCGACTTCCACGCGCAGTCCACGGTCAAGAAGGCGCGCGGTGAGGCGGAAGCCAAGACCACCAATGCCACGGCCGATGCCAACGTGCGCCAGACCATCGGCGCCGCCGACGCACAGGTCATCACCGTCACGGGTGCGGCCGAAGCCGGCAAGATCCGTTCGGTCGGTGAAGCCGAGGCCGAAGTGCTCAAGAAGAAGATCGAATCGGTCGACCCGCAGTACTACGCGGTCATGGACATCTTCAAGAATCTCGCGAACGGGCAGGTCAAGCTCGTGCCCGACATCTCGATGAGCGGGGCAAACGGGGGCTCGGGCCCGCTCGACGTCTTGCTCGGCATGGCGCTGCGCGACGCGGTGAAGGAGAAGAGGTGACGTACAGGTCCGTCGGCGCGCGACGCCGACGCGCCCGGTGACGTCCTGAACGACGCGGGGGCCGTCGGCAGCTGCCGGCGGCCCCCGTTGTCCGCGCGATTGCCTCGTCGCTAGCGGATCACCTCGGTCAGCACTCGGCCATCGAGCGGTGGGGTCTTGACCCCCAACAGCGCGGCGAGCGTCGGTGCGAGGTCCACGACGCGCACGAAGCGGTGCACGCGTCCGGGGACGATGCCCGCCCCCCGAAGCACGAGCGGCACGTGCGCATCCGGGTCGTGCGGCGATCCGTGCATCGCGATCGTGACGCCGGCGGGGTAGCTGCCGCGCGTCAGGGTGACCACGAGACGTGTCGTGTCTGCCTGCGGCTGCAGCGTGTGCAGCCAGCGCCGCGCGATGACGTCGCGCGTGGTGTCGAGGGACGCAAGGGACGCCAGCAGGTCGGCGCGCTCGACGTCGTTGATGCGGCGCACGTCCGACGCGAAGGATCGCGCGATGGAGTCCGGCGCGAATCCGCGAGCCACGAGCCGCGCGGTCGGCAGCGACAGGATGTTGTCGGCGAAGACCGCAAACGAATCCGGGGGCGACAGCTTCGCGCTGTCGAGCCGCTGCCGGAGCGACTGCCACGCCGGGGCCACGTCGACGCGTGTCGCACCTGCATTGGGTTCGACGCCGGACGCCAGCCATGCGAACGGGCTCACCCCGTGGTCCGCCGTCAGCGCGATGACGATGCGGGATGAGTCGCGCAGCGCATAGAGAGAATCGAGGAAGGCGCCGAGGTACAGGTCAAGTTGCAGCACCTGGTCGTGGTACTCCTTGCTGTCTGGACCGTACCGGTGGCCCACGGCGTCGGTCGCTGACAGCGAGACTGACACGATGTCCGTGCGCGTCGGCGAGTCGCCGAGCCCGAGTCGCACGACCCCCTCGAGCACGAGCTGCAACGTGATCTGGTCCATCCACGGATACTGGGTGATCGCCGTGTCCGCCGCCGCCACGTCGCGGGGCATCCGGTGCGGAAACCACAGATCCCGGCCCCCGTTCTCGGCAATCACGCTATCCGGCTCGGCGTATACGCTGGAGCCGTAGAGAGGCGTCCACGATTGCCCTGCGTACTGCCACGGCAGGTGGCGGTCGTTGAATCGCCTGAGCCAGGTGGGCAGCGTGTCGGCGTAGTAGGTGCTGGTCGTGAACTGCCCAGTCGAGGTGTACCAGTACACCGGCCCGCGCGCGCGACCCACCGGAAGGATTGCACCCCGGTCCTTCCGCGAGACGGAGAGGATGCGCGGGGGGCGTCCCGCCGTCGTCAGCCAGTCTATCAGCGTCGTAGCGCGGAACCGATCGGGCGACGCTCCCGGGTCTGACGGCCCTCCGGTCAGCAACGGGGCCGCAGCGGAACCGTTCACTCCCGTCGCGTTCGTCGCGATGCCGCTGTGCACGGGAAACTGCCCTGACAGCAACGCCGCATGCCCAGGCGCCGTCTCCGTGAACGCGTGGTCCTGGTAGGCCTCCGTGAACACCGCGCCTCCCTCGTAGATCCGCGGGAAGCCGAAGCGCAGGTGCTCGCGATAGCGCTCGTATGCATCGGCGCGCAGCTGGTCCACGGTGATCAGGACGACGAGCTGCGGCGTGCGCGCCGCGGCCGGGCCCTGCGCCGAAACGGACGTGAGCGGCAACGCTGCGAGTGAAGCGAGCAGGAGCGTGGACAGCGAGCGCGAGGAGCGCATGGAAACGGGGACGATGCGTGACGACCGGCGTCGGCCCGATCATCGGGCCGAACTGGCAACCCTGAACTCTCCCCGCGGACGGTCAATCCCGCGTCACGGCCGCGCGACGGTCGCGTATCACGCCGGGGCTAGTGGAGGCTCGACGTCTTGCTCGGCATGGCATTGCGCGACGTGGCGAAGAATGACCGCGACGTGAGCGGGAAACGGCGAGGTCCGTCGCTCTATGGCCGCTGTTGCCGCTGGCTCTTGCCGCGCTCGGACTCGAGTTCGCCCTCGAGCGAGGCGAGCCGCTCCTCGAGCCGCCGCGCCTTGGCCGTCAGCTCCGCGACCTTCCCCTCGAGGTCCACGTGCACATGCTTGGCCACGCCGTCGGGGCTCGCGGCACGCTCGGCCGCGCTCGCACGCGCACTCGCCCAGGTACGCCAGAGTGCGAAGCCGAGCAGCACGAGCATCACGCCCTGCGCGATCATCCCCTCGCGGCTCGGGTTGATGCCGAGCGCGTCGATCGTCGGCCAGCCGGGGAGCAGCGTGAGCGAGAGCGCGTTCCCCTCCTGCAGCTCGCGGATCCCCTTGCCCATGAACACGAAGGCCATGAGATAGAGCATGCCGCTCGTGGCCGCGAAGAACGGCCGCATCGGAATCTTCACGCCGAAGCGGTGGAAGGCGATGAAGATGAAGGTGAGCGCCACGAAGCCGGCCGCGAGTCCAAGCGAGATCGGCATCCCGACGGCGCCCGGCTGCTGGAAGAGCGCCTGGAAGAAGAGCGCCGTCTCCGCGCCTTCGCGATACACCGCGAGGAAGGCCGTGAACGCGAGCGCCGCGCCACCGCCCTGCTTGAGCGCAGTGTTCACCTTCTCGCGGATGAACTGCTGCCACTTGGCCGCCTCGACCTTGCTGATGAGCCAGTAGCTCACCGAGAAGAGCACGGCGACGGCGATGAGCAGCGTGACCCCCTCGACGATCTCGCGGCTCGCCGGCAGGTGCGAGAGCGCGGTGGCGAGCACGACGGCCGTCGCGAAGCTGGCGACGAGCGCGGCCATCACCCCCTGCCACACCGACCGCACGCGCTCCCTGTTCCCCGTCTTCACGAGAAAGGTGATGATCGCGCCGATGACGAGGATCGCCTCGAACCCTTCACGGAGGATGATGAGGAAGCTCTGGATGAACAGCTCCCAGAAGTCGCCCACCGGCTGCGCCAGCGCCACCATGTGCGGGAGCTCACGCGCGATCGAATCCCGCGCGGCGGCGGCGGCGGCCATGTTGCCGAGTTTCACGTTGGCCTTGAACGCGGCGAACGACGCCTCCATCGCGCTCACCTTGGCCGGCTCCTGCGCGCGGGCGCGCGTCTCGAGCGGCTCGAAGGCGAGGTACGCATCGAACGCCTTGTCGCCGGCATCGGCGGAGCGGCCTGCCTTGGCGGCGGCCAGCGCTTCATCCATGAGGGCGAGCACCGTGCGTGCGGCCGACTGTGCGGCGTCGGCGGCACCCTGTGTCGTCGGCTTCACGGGCGACTGCGCGGCGAGCACCGCAGCCTCGCGCGTGGGCAGCGCGCGCACATAGGCGACGACCGCGTTCACGTCCGCATCATTCATCGGCAGGGCGGTGCCGGTGGCGGCGCCCGCATCCTTGATCCGGAGCGCCAGCGCCACGTCGCTCTTCTCGGCCGCGTACTCGAACCGCGAGAGCTCGGCGGGAAGCGTCGCGCCCTTGGCCCGCACGTCGTGCTGCGCCTTCCAGATCGAGTCGCCGCGCGCGACCTGTTCGGCCGAGCTGCGCAGCGACGCGAGGTAGTGCACGATGTCCCAGCGATCGTCCGGCGAGAACGAGGATGCCCAGCCGGCCATCGCCGTGCCGGCCACGCCGACGCTGACCACGCGGTACATCGTGGCGGGCGCCTTCTCGCGCATCGCCGTGCCGACGAGCGCGGGCGGTTGCGCGGTGAGTCCCTTGGCGGCGGGTCCGTTGCCCTCGGCCATCGCGCCATGGCAGGCCGCGCAATTGGCGGCGAAGAGCGCCTGCCCGCGCGCGAGGTCGACGCGGCGCGTCGGCATGTCGAGCGCGGCATCGGAACCGAGTGCGGCCACGAGGCGCTGGTGAATGACTTCGAGCGCGACGGGCGGCACTTTGGCGCGCACGGCGGCGGCGATCGTGTCGACCAGCGCACGCACCTGCGCGGTATGGCCGCCGGTCAGCCGGCCCGCGACTTCGCGCGCGTCGACCAGGAAGCTCGCCGCTTCGTCGTACTCGGAGGCGGCGATCAGCCGGCCGCGCTGGTCGACACCCTTGGCGTATTCGTCGAGGGCCACGGCGACGATGCCGGCGAGTCGTTTGCCGGGAAGATCCTGGGCGGCCGCACTGCGAGGAAGAGCAGTCGCAAACGTCAGGACCGCGGCGGTCGCGAAGCGCGCGAGTACCCTGCGGCTCGACGGCGTCGCAGTCCGGCTCTTTGTATTGAGAATGGTTCTCATTTGCATTATATCCCAGTCTATTCCCCGCACAATCATCCCGGAAGTCCTGCCACCAGATTGTCGGTCGCCAGTGCTGTACGCGGCGCCGCACTCGCGTCGTCCACCTGACAAATACCCACCCCAACACTCTTCGACATGCCCCGGGTTCTGGTGGCGTCTGCGGCACAGATCTACCGTCTGCTACGCACATCCCGGGCCATCGACGCGATGGATGCTGCGTTCCGTGCCTGGGACCGACAGGAGGTGGCCCAACCCGTACGTGCTGTCCTGCAGATGCCGACCGGCGCGTTCTTCGTCATGCCCGCGGCCACTGGCAGCGTCGCGGGGGTCAAGGCGATCACCTACTTGCCCGGCAACGCCGCCATCGAGCGCCCGGTCATCCAGGGACTCGTGACGCTCTTCGACAGTCGCACGGGCGATCCGCTCGCGATTCTCGATGCCGCGTCGCTCACCGCGATCCGCACGGCCGCCGCCTCGGGGTTGGCTACGCGCCACATGGCCCGCGCCAATGCGCACGTGCTCGCGATCCTGGGCGCCGGCGTGCAGGCGCGCACCCATCTCGAGGCGATGTTGGCGGTCCGTGATGTCAGGGAAATCCGCGTGTGGTCCCGGTCACGTGAACGGGCCACCGCTTTCGCACTTTCCGCCGCGGCGCTGCATCAATCGGTGCGCACCTGCGACAGCGCCGCGCTCGCCGTGCGCGATGCGGACATCGTGTGCTCCGTCACGTCGTCACCCGTCCCCGTCGTGTCCAGCAGCGACCTCGCAGACGGCGCCCACGTCAACGCTGTCGGTGCGCACACGCGCAGCACGCGCGAGCTGGACGGCGCCACGATCGCCAGGTCGCGCTTCGTCGTCGATTCCCTCGACGCGGCGCACGCCGAGTGTGGCGAGCTGGCCATGGCGGTGAGCGAAGGCGCGTGTGAAGCGTCGCACGTCGCGGGCGATCTCGCGGCCGTGGTCACGGGTCGTACGGCGGGACGCTCGAGCGACCGCGAGCTCACCGTGTTCAAGTCGCTCGGCCTCGCGATGGAAGACGTGTTCGCGGCGACGGCCGTGTTCGAAGCCGCAGAAGGTGACGCGGACGCGCAGTGGGTGACGCTGTGATCGGCGCCTGCCACGGCGACACGATATTCCGGCGATGACGCGATGACCGGCATTCCACCCGGCGATCCGCCGCGCTGGCGCTTCACCACCGACCGGTTGCGCGCGCGCGAGATGGACAACTTCGACCTCGCGTTCATTGCCGCGATGCTGGGCGATGCGCGCGTCATGCACTTCTACCCGAAGGTGCTCGACCGCGACGAGTCACTCGCGTGGATCGCGCGGCAGCGCCAGCGCTACCGCGACGACGGCCACGGACTCTGGTTGCTCGAAGCCCGTGCCACCGGCGAGCCCGTGGGTCAGTGCGGCGTGACCATGCAGGACGTCGATGGGGTGCGCGAGGTGGAAGTCGGCTACCTGCTGCACGCAGACCACTGGAAGCGCGGCTTGGCGACCGAGGCGGCGCAAGCCGCGCGCGACTGGGCGCGCGAGCGCTACCCGGACAGGCGCATCATCTCGCTCGTTCGTCCCGAGAACGTGGCCTCGTGCGCGGTGGCGGAACGGAACGGCATGACGGTGGCCGGGGAGACGATGCGAGCGGGGTGGCGGCACGTCATCTATGCCACGATGCCGACGGCCGGGGCGACGCGATGAGATGCGGTGTGTTCGAGCGCGTGCACAACGTGCTCGGCATCGCCCTCAGCCTCGTGCTTGCTCTCGTGACGGCGACGATGCCTGCGGACGCGCAGGCCAATGCACCGCGCCCTGCGTACCGCGACGCGCACGTGAGCGCCGATGACCGCGCGCGCGACCTCCTCGCGCGCATGACGCCCGAGGAGAAGTTCTGGCAGCTCTACATGTCGCCGGGCGACCCGCGCGACGATGGCGTGCTGCTCGCGCATGGCGCGTACGGGCTGCAGCTCATGCCCGACGCCGCCGACACGGCCGCCTCGCTCCAACCGCGCGAGCGCGCGCGTCGCCTGGCCGACCGCGTCAATCGTGTCCAGCACTTCTTCAGGGACAGCACGCGGCTGGGGATTCCGGCGCTGCTGTTCGAGGAAGGCGCGCACGGACTCGTGCAGCCGGGTGCGACCGTCTTTCCCGCAGCCATCGCGTTGGCGGCCACCTTCGACACCGCGCTCGCGGCACGCGTCGCGGGCGTGATCGCGACTGAATCGCGCGCGCGTGGCGTGCGGCAGCTGCTCTCGCCCGTGCTCAACCTCGCGCGCGATCCGCGCTGGGGACGCGTCGAGGAAACGTTCGGCGAAGACCCGCGCCTCGCCGCCGATCTCGCCGTGGCGATGACCGCGCGGCTCGAGGCGGCCGGCATCGTGACCACGCCCAAGCACTTCATCGCCAACTACGGCGACGGCGGTCGCGACAGCTGGCCCGTGGGCCTCAGCCGCCGCGAGCTCGAGCGCACCTACTTCGTGCCGTTTCGTGCCGCGATCGCGCGGGGCGGTGCGCGCAGCGTGATGGCCGCCTACAACGCGGTGGATGGCGTGCCTGCCGCACAGAACGCGTCGCTCCTCACCGGCGTGCTGCGCCACGACTGGGGCTTTGGCGGCGTCACCATCTCCGACGCGGCCGGCGTGGGTGGCGCCAACGTGCTCCACTTCACCGCCCCCGACTACGCCACCGCCACTCGCCAGGCCATCACCGCAGGGCTCGACGTCATCTTCCAGAGCCAAGTGGCGCAAGCGCGCCTCTTCTCGCCACCGTTCCTCGACGGCTCGCTCGCAGCCGCGCGCATCGACAGCGCCGTGCTGCGCGTGCTGCGCCTCAAGTTCGCGCTCGGTCTCTTCGACGCGCCGGACGCGGACGCTGGCGCCATCGAGCGCACGCTCCGCGACGCCGCGTCGCCACGCCTCGCGCGCGAGGTGGCGCGTGCGTCGATCGTGCTGCTGCGCAACGAGCGCGGCGTGCTGCCGATGCCAGAGTCGGCCACGCGCATCGCGGTCATCGGCGAAGATGCACGCATCGCACGACTGGGTGGATACACGGCCGCGGGTGCACGCGGCTTGAGCGTGCTCGACGCGCTGCGCGAGCGACTGGGTGCGCGCGCCGTCGTTTCATTCGCGCCGGGCACGGGTCGCATCACGCACTCCACCGTCACGGTGGACTCCTCCTTCCTCGAGCACGACAGCGCGGGCGTGACGCGCACGGGGCTTGGCGCCGAGTACTTCGGCAACATCACGCTGGACGGCGCACCGCTCGTGGTGCGCACCGACGCCCACGTGGATTTCTCGTGGACCCTTGGCGGCCCTGCACGTGGCCTGTCGCGCGATTGGTACAGCGCGCGCTGGACCGGCGCCCTCCGCGCGCCGTCGACGGGCACGATCGAGCTTGGCATCGAGGGCAGCGACGGCTATCGCCTCTGGCTCGACGGCCGGCTCGTGCTCGACGCGTGGACCAAGCGCTCGAGCGGCCGGCGACTCGTGCGCGTGTCCATGGTGAAGGGCCGGCGCATGCCGATCCGGCTCGAGTACCACGAGACCACCGGCAACGCGCATGTGCGCCTCGTCTGGAATCACGGCGTGCGCGACGATCGTGCGACGCACATCGCGGAAGCCGTACGCGCCGCGCGCGTGAGCCAGCTTGCCGTCGTCGTCGTGGGCATCGAGGAAGGCGAGTTTCGTGACCGCGCGTCACTCGCCCTGCCGGGCGGACAGGAGGCGCTCATCCGCGCCGTCGCCGCCACGGGGACGTCCACGGTGGTGGTGCTCATCGGCGGTGGCGCGATCACGATGTCGCCCTGGCTCGACTCGGCGCAGGGCGTGCTGCAGGCGTGGTATCCGGGCGCGGAGGGCGGCCGCGCGATCGTGGACGTACTCATGGGCGATGCGAATCCCTCGGGGCGCCTGCCGTACACGATTCCCGTGAGCGAGGGGCAGCTCCCGCTCACCTACGACCACGAGCCCACGGGCCGCGGCGACGACTACCTCGACCTGACCGGCCATCCGCTCTTTCCATTCGGCTTCGGGCTGAGCTATTCATCGTTCGCGTATGACGCACTGGCCATCGAACCGCAGCTGTCTGGCGCCGAGGGCTTGGTGGTTGTGCGCTGCACCGTGCGAAATACCAGCGCGCGCGCCGGCGATGAGGTCGTGCAGCTCTATCTCCGGAACGTCGTGGCGCCCGTGGCGCAGCCGGTGCTCGCGCTCGCGGGCTTCCAACGCGTGCACCTCGCGGCGGGCGAAGCGCGCGACGTGCGCTTCACGCTCACGCCGGCGGATCTCGCCATCCTGGACGCCGACGGACGACGCGTGGCCTCGACGGGCGACGTGCGCGTGTACATCGGCGCGTCGTCGCGGGACTTGCGCCTGCGGGGGACAGTGGAGCGGAAGTAGCGCGCGCTGGTTCGGCGCTCGGCATCGGGAGCCGCACCGCGAACGCGTCACGCCAGTGCCGACGCATCGACACGAACGCTCGCCGCACCGCGACTCACTCCCGCTCGAGCACCACCACCGCCGCCGCCGTCTCGTGCGAGTGCGTGAGCGTCACGTGCACGCGCGTCACGCCCAGCTCGGCCGCGCGCTCTGCCGCGCGTCCATGCAACACGAGCCGCGGCTGTCCGCTCGACTCATCGCGCAACACCTCGAGGTCGCGCCACCCGATGCCACGCGCGAGCTCGCTCCCGGCGAGCGCCTTGTACGCGGCTTCCTTGGCCGCGAAGCGCGCGGCGAAATGTCGCGCCGGATGCGCGCGACTCGTTGCGTAGCGCGCCTCTTCCGCGGTGAAGAGCTTGGCCAGCGCGCGCTCACCCTTGTCGTCGAGCATGCGCTCCACGCGCGCGATGTCCACGAGATCGAGCCCGATGCCGACGATCATGTCGACGTCCCCCGGCTGAGCACGCGCCGCCAGAACGATCCGCTTCGCCCGCGCGGGTCGGCGAGCGCGGGGAGCATCGCTTCCCAAGCCCCATCGGCGGCAGAGAACACGGCGCGCAGTCCGGCCACCCACGCGTGCCAGTTGGCGAGATATCGATCCGCGGCGGACGCCTCCACTGCCCTTCGCAGCACGCCCAGCTGCGTGAGGGCCGTCCCGAACGCCTGAGCGCGCTCGCGCAGCTCCTCCGCCAACGCACGCGCATCCGGCGCACTGCGCGGTGCGCGCGCCTTGGCGTAGCCATCGATCGTCGTGAGCATCACTTCGCGCAACGCGGGCACGTCAAACGCCGCGAGTCGTGCGGCCGGCGTCGTGGCGCTGTGCGCGGTACGGCGCGCAGAGAGCAACGGCCCGAACCAGGCATCGTGATCGGAGCCGGGCCTCGCACGCGGCGAGCCCATCGCCCGGAGCGACGCCGCCACCTCAGGCACGCCCGTGGCCGCGTCGGTCACCGCGCGCACAAGTGACGCCGCATCGCTCGTCTCGATCGTGATGGCCGGCTCCACGTGCGGGTACAACGTCACGGTCAAGCCGTCTGCGACGACGCCCTCGAGCGTGGCCAGCTCCACCGTCGTGACGCCGAGCGCGTGCTCGAGTAGCAGCGCGTCGTCGAGGAGTCGCGCGGTCGCGTCGGCTCCGGTTGCGCCACCCAGCACGCGCGCGACCGCGTCGGCTGCGGTTGCGTCGCTCCGCACGCGCACGGTCCACGGTCCGCGGTCGCTCACGCATCCTCCATGCGGAAGGGATGCTGGCCTTCCAGCTCCACGTCGGCGAGTGCGGCCTCGACCCCCGTGCGAAGTTCGAAGCGAGCCACGAAATCGGGCAGGCGTTCGGTGGTGAACGCCTCACGCGGCAGGGCGAGCACCGCGATCGCCGCCTCGATCGCTTCGGGCGTGCCCTCGACTTCCACGAGTACATCCATGCGCGGATAGCGCTCGAAGCGCACCATCGCGCCGTGCAACTCGTACTGCGCAATGTGCCGGTCGATCTCGCGCGTGATGATGTAGCCGAGGTTGGTCAACATCGCCTGCAACGCATCGGGCTCTCCGAGCGTCGTGGTGAGCTCGTCGCGCACCTTGTAACCGTCCTCGTAGCGCGTCGGCCCCTTCCAGTCGAGCGCCGCGCGCACGTCGCCCGGTCCTCGCCACGTGCGGAGCCGCACCACGTAGTCGCGCAGCGCGAGCGCGCGCCCCGGCGTGTCGAAGCGGCGATCCTCGAGTCGTCCCTCGTACACGAGCGTCGCGCCCGCCGCTTCCACGCATGCACGCCGCAGCGCCTCGTCATCCACGAGCGCCTTGAGCTCGACTTCGCGCGTTGCGCTCATCAGCAGCGCTCCAGCGTGGCGATCACCGCCTCGGTGTCGCTCAGGTCGTCGAAGAGCGCATGCGGTCCGTGCGTCGCGAGTTCGTCGCGCTGGTAGTGACCCGTGGCCACGGCCACCGCACGCGCGCCGATGCCGCGCCCGCACTGGATGTCCGACGGCGTGTCGCCGATGATCACGCACGCATCGCCGGCCACGGCGCGACCGAGGTGATGTTCGGCCCTCACGCGCGCGATCTCCGGCAGTTCGGCGCGCACCTCGTGGTCCGAACCGAACGCGCCGACCACGAATGCCTGCGGGTCGAGCCCCACCGCGTGCAGCTTGATCGCCGCGCCTTCGGCCACGTTTCCCGTGAGGAGCCCCAGCACGAGTCCGTCGTGCGCCGTCACCGCCGCCACCAGCTCGCGCACGCCGGGGAGCAGCACCGCCGGCTTCTCGGTGCTCAGCACCTCCTCCCTGAGCGCGGCCACGTAGCGCGCCTCGGTGTCGGCGCGACGGGCATCGATCGCCGCGTCATCGAAACCGGCCAACCGCATCGCCTCGCGGATGATCTGCCGATCGGTCTTCCCGTCGTAGCGATACGCCGGATCGCCCGGCGTCCCGAACGTGGCGGTGAGCGCCCGCTCCATCGAGCGCCGCCCCGCACCGGTGCGGAGCAGCGTGCCGTCGATGTCGAACAGGACGATTTTCATTCGCCGTGCGCCGGTTCGGCCGACGTGCTCGACCGTGTCAGCAGGAGACCGCCCATGACGGCGCCTGACCCGGTGACCTGCCAGATGGTTGGCCGTTCGCCGAGGAGCGGCCAGGCAGCGAGGAGCGCGATCATCGGCTGTAGCTGCGCAAACATCGCCGTGCGTGTGGAGCCGAGGACGCGAACCCCGCGATACCAGAAGAGATAGGCGAGCCCGATCGCGCCGATGCCGGAATACGCGACCGCCGCCCAGGTGAGCGCCACGATGGCGCTCCAGTTCGTGCGACTGAGTGCGGGCGCAGCGACAACAATGATG
>JANYHJ010000122.1 GCA_025359135.1 Gemmatimonadota bacterium
GGAATTCGCTGGTCCTTCGCGCCCATCAGCATGCTCGCCGATTCGGCGATGAACGCGCAGATCGAAGCGAAGCGGAAAGACTCGACGAGCTGGTTCGGCGTCCTGCGCGCACTCGATGCCCGCTACGCGGCCGGTGCGCGCTCACTCGGCATGCCGACGGAGCTGCCCGAGTCCAACCTCGATACCTTCGCCGCCATCATGGGCTTCCTCGGCGGCCCCAAGGACGCGCTGCCGATGCGCCGCGAACAGGTGCGGCGCTATCCGCAGTCAGTGTCGGGGCACATGGGGCTCGCCGGCCTGCTGCGAGCCACCGGCGACACGGCGGCGGCACGTGCGGAGATCAACGCCGCTGTCGCGGCGGCTCGGCCGGGAGATCCGGCGGGTGACGCGGCGCGCAAACTGCTCGCGACGTTCAAGTAAACGTCGTTCTGAGCGCAGCGAAGGACCTGCCTTTCAGCCAAGGCACCAGCGCGCCCTGCGCTGCACGCAGGACAGCTAGCGCTTGGGCGCCCGCTCGATCGCTTCGCGGATGCGCGCGGCGAGAATGCTCGCCTGCACCGCGTTCACGCCATTGCCGCGCGTCTGCGCCAGCACCTTGCCGTCGGTGCCGATCACGAGCTGGTTCGAACTCCCCGGCTCGAAGCCGTAGCGCCGAGCGAGCACGCCCTGGAAGTCGAGCAGCACCGGCGCGTTGTCCAGCGACGGCAGCTTGGCCTGCGCGAACGGCTGCGGAATGACGGGCACCTGGCGCAGGTCGGCCACGCGGATGATCGTCACGCGCGACGTGTCCACCGACTTGCCGAGCGCCGCCATCGTCGCGCGCACCCACCGCGCACTTGCCTCGGAACCGGCGCGATCACCACCGACGAGCAGCACGACGCGCCCCTGCAGTTCCTGGGGCGTGTGCATCTTGCCGAACTGGTCCTGTAGCGCCCAACTCGCCTGCTGTTGGAAGAGGAGCGCAAACGTGAGCAGCAACTGGTTCATCGACTCCTCCAGCGGGTAGGGGTGGCGGTCCTGATTGGTACCCCGGCGCGGTTCCCGGGTTGCCTCGTCCACAAACATACGCGCGGACACGCCCGCAAGTTGGCCGGGTGGCCCGCCCGCGGCCGGACGCCATATTGGGCAGACACCCTCCGGAAGCCGTCGTTAACGAGGCCGCCGCTCGCGCCGCCCCAAGCGCTGCCGTCCCGCCGGAGCCATCCCCGGAGTCTCGCATGAGTGTCTCGATTTCGCCGCTGGCGACGCTTCACGACCCCTCGCTGCTGCGTACCGATGCCCTCATCGGTGGCGAGTGGGTGGGCGGTACGGAACGCTTTCCCGTGACCGATCCCGCCACGGGTCACCGGCTCGCGGACGTCGCAAACCTCGGCGCCGCGGAAGCCGATGCGGCCATTTCCGCCGCCAACGCGGCATGGGGCAGCTGGCGTTCGAAGACCGCCCGCGCACGCCACCAGGTCCTCATGCGCTGGCACCAGCTGATCGTCGAACACGCGGACGACCTCGGCCGCATCCTCACCGCCGAACAGGGCAAGCCGCTCGCGGAAGCCAAGGGCGAAGCGATCTACGGCGCGAGCTTCGTCGAATGGTTCGCGGAAGAGGGCAAGCGCGTCTACGGCGCCACGATCCCGACCACCGACGCGGACAAGCGGCTGCTGGTGCTCAAGCAACCGATCGGTGTCTGCGCCGCGATCACGCCGTGGAATTTTCCCATCGCGATGATCACGCGGAAGATCGCGCCGGCGCTCGCGGCCGGGTGCACGGTGGTGGTCAAGCCGGCCGAGCAGACGCCGCTCTCGGCGCTCGCACTGGCCGAACTCGCACAGCGCGCCGGCATGCCGGCCGGCGTCATGAACGTCGTGACCGGCGACGCCGAGCATTCGGTGTCCATCGGCAAGGCGCTCTGCGGAAGCGGCGTGGTGCGCCACCTCTCGTTCACGGGCTCGACGGAAGTCGGCCGCATCCTCATGCAGCAGTGTGCGCCGACGATCAAGAAGCTCGCGCTCGAGCTGGGCGGCAACGCGCCCTTCATCGTGTTCGACGATGCCGACGTCGACGCGGCCGTCGATGGCGCGATGCGCGCGAAATACCGGAACGCGGGCCAGACGTGTGTGTGTCCCAACCGGTTGTACGTGCAGGCCGGCGTCTACGACACGTTCGTGGAGAAGCTGGCCGCAAGCGCGCGCACGCTCACCGTCGGCAACGGATTCGAGAAGGGCGTCGAGCAGGGTCCGCTCATCGAGGCGTCTGCGATCGCTAAGGTCGAGGCACACGTAGCCGACGCGATCGCGCACGGAGCGCGCGTCGTGACGGGCGGCAAGCGGTTGAACGAGCGCTTTCATGAACCGACCGTCCTCGCTGACGTGACGAGCGCGATGCTCTGCGCGCGCGAGGAGACGTTCGGTCCGGTGGCGCCCGTCTTCAGGTTCGAGACGGAAGCGGAAGTGATCGCGATGGCCAACGCGACCGAGTACGGACTCGCGAGCTACTTCTACACGCGCGACTTGGGACGCATGTGGCGTGTCGCCGAGGCGCTCGAGTACGGCATGGTGGGGGTGAACACGGGGATCGTGTCGTACGCGGAAGCGCCGTTCGGTGGCGTGAAGCAGTCGGGGCTGGGTCGCGAGGGCGGACGCGAGGGGATCGAGGAGTACGTCGAGTCGAAATACGTCTGTTTGACTCCGTGATCACGCGCTGAAGCGAAGCAAAGGGCCGGCTGGTATCGTATGGGCGCGCACACCCTCGTCACGACGACCCCCATCCCACGCGTCGATGTTCCCCGCCCTGCTCGTCACGCTCGCGTCCGCCGCGCTCTTCGCTGCCGACACTAGCCCCAAGTTCGTCGCACCGAAGACGCTCGCCGAGCTCGAGGCGCGCATCAAGCAGGTGCTCGACTCCACGAAGACGCCGGGCGTCGGCCTCGCGATCGTGCGCCACGACAGCGTGCTCTACGCCGGCGGCATCGGCCTCGCGCGCCGCGCGCCGGACGTCAACGCCACGGCGGCCACCCTTTTCCGCATCGGCTCCACGTCGAAGCAGTTCGTCGCGCTCACGGCGCTCGCGCTCGAGCGCGAGGGGAAGCTCTCGCTCAATGATCCGCTCTCGAAGCGGCTCCCCGGCTTCTACTTCGCCAATCCGTGGGAAGCGACCGACCCGGTGCGCATCGTGCACCTGCTCGAGCACACGGCAGGCTTCGACGACAACTCGCTGCAGTCGTACGCGAACTCCGACCCGACGCCGCTCACGCTCGCGGCGGGCCTCGCCATCGACTCGGCCACACGCGTTTCGCGCTGGCGTCCCGGCACGCGCTTCTCGTACTGCAACACCGGTCCCGCGATCGTCGCACGCATCATCGAGATCATCGAGGGCAAGCCGTTCGAGCAGGTGATCCAGGAGCGCTGGTTCACGCCACTCGGCATGCGCACCGCGACGTACTTGAAGCCCGACAGCACGCAGCCCGCCGCTGTGCTCTACCGCGCCGACGGCAGCACGCCGGTTCCGTACTGGCACGTCTTCATGCGCCCTGCGGGGTCGATCAATGCGTCGGCACTCGACATGGCGCAGCTCGTGCGCTTCCTCACAGGACACGGCACGATCAACGGCACCGCGCTGCTGCCCCCCGAGTCGATCGACCGCATGGGACGCTCGGCCACCTCGCTCGCGTCGCGCGCCGGACTCGAGGTCAGCTACGGACTCCACCACTATCGCACGACGGACAGCACCGGCTTCACGTGGACGTCACACGGCGGCAGCGTCGAAGGCGGGCTATCCGACCTGAGCTTCCTGCCCAAGGAGCAGGTCGGATACGCGTTCCAGATCAACGCCGGCAACGGCAAGGCGTACCGGCAGATCGCGACGCTCGTGCGCGCCTTCCTCACGGCGGAGCTGCCGGCCCCGGTGGTGCCTGTTGCGATGACGGTGAATGCGGGCACGCGCGCCGCGTTCGCGGGATGGTACCACACCGACAATCCGCGCCAGCAGCATCTGTACTTCCTCGAGCGGCTCGCCTCGCTCTCGCGCGTGACGTTCAGTGATACGGGCATGACGATCGCGCCCCTGCTCAGCGCAGCGGAGCGGTTCGTGCCCGTGGACAGCACGCGCTACCGGTCGAAGGGCGAGGGCACGGCGACGCTCGTCTTCGTGCGGGACGCGGAGAACGATCGCCCGTTCGGCATCGAGACGGTGGGCGCCTCGCTGGGCCAGTCGTGGGAACGGGTTTCCGGTGCGCAGGCGTGGACCAACATCGTGCTCACGCTCTGCTGGATCGTCGCGCTCGTGCTCTCGCTCGCGGCGGCCTTGTTCGGCGGCGTACGCTGGTTGGTGCGCAAGGCGCGGAAGCGTGAGACACCGGCCGCCGCAGCGCGAAGCGCGTGGACCTTGGCGCTCGGCATCACGCTCGCGCTACTGCTCAAGGTCGGGCTGCTCGCGGTCGCGTCGGACAGCCTCGGGACGCTCGGCACCTTCAACGCGGTGAGTTGCCTGATCTGGGTGAGTGGGCTGTTCTTCGCGCTGCTCGCCGCGTACGGCATCGCGGCCGCGGTGCGCGTGCGCGCGGCGAACACGACGTGGGGACGCATCTCGGGCGTGACCGTGCGCGCGGTGCTCGTCGCGCACGCGATCGCGGCCGCCTACCTCGCGTACTGGGGCGCGATCACCTGGCGCACATGGGCTTGATGGCGCGCTAGTAGACCGCCGCGTGCCCGTCCTTCCGCGGATCTGAGCCGGCCGCGTACCCCTTCGGCAGTCGCATGATGGCCTGCGATCCGCCGAACTGGATCGGACGCTCGTCGATGATCTCGTGTCCCATGGACGCGAGCGCCGCCCGCACGTCGTCGCCGATCGGCGCCTCGAGCGCGAGCTTGAAGCCGCTCATGTGGCGGAAGCGGGCTGCGTCGATCGCCTGCTGCAGATCCATGCCGAAGACGAGCAGGTTGAGCACCAGCTGCACGTGGCCCTGCGCCTGCATGGAGCCGCCCATGAGGCCGAACGAGAGCCACGGCGCGTCGGCGCCGCTCGCATCGGCCTTCGTGATGAAGGCCGGAATGAGGGTGTGGAACGGGCGCTTGCCGGGTGCGACGGTGTTGGGCAGTCCTTCGTCGAGCGTGAACGACGCGCCGCGGTTGTGCAGCGCGAAGCCCAGCCCTGGCACCACGACGCCGCTCCCGAACTCGTCGTAGTTCGAGTTGATGAAGCTCACCATGTTGCCCGCCTCGTCGGCCGCGGTGAGGTAGATCGTCTCGCTCGCCGTGCGCAGCGGGCCCGGTTCCACGCGGTCCACGGCCCGGCTGTCATTCATGTGACTGCGCCGTTCGTTGATGAATCCGTCCTCCAGCATGCGCGTCACCGGCATGCTCAGGTGGTCGGCGTCGCCGATGAAGCGGCCGAGGTCGGCGTAGGCGAGCTGCTTGGCCTGCACGAGGGTGTGGAGATAGCGCGCGGAGTTGTGGCCCATCGCCTTCAGGTCGTATGTCTCGAGGATGCGCAGCATCTCGAGCACGGCGACGCCCTGGTTGTTCGGCGGCAACTCCCAGACCCGGTAGCCCTTGAACGGCACCGAGATCGGCGTCACCCACGTCGGCTGATTCTTCGTCAGGTCGTCCATGGTGAGGAAGCCGCCGAGCTGCTTGACGCGCTCGATGAGCTTCTGCCCGATCGCGCCACCGTAGAAGGCGGACGGACCAGAGGCCGCGATCGTGCGCAGGGTGCGCGCGTAGTCGGGATTGCTGAACCACTCGCCGGCCGCGGGCGCCTTGCCGTTGAGGAGGAAGGTCGTGCGCGCGCCCTCGTCCTTCGAGAGCATTGCGACGTGCGTTCCCCACTGTTCAGCGATGATCGGCGACACCGGGAAGCCGCGCTCCGCGTAGCCGATGGCCGGCTGCAGCACCTGCGCAAGCGACTTGGTGCCATGCGTCTTGAGCAGCAGTTGCCAGCCGGCGAGCGCACCCGGCACCGTGACCGTCTCGATCCCATCGGACGGCATGCGCGTGCGCCCGCGCTTGAGCAGTTCGGAGCGCGTCATGAGCGCGCCCGCGCGGCCGCTGGCGTTGAGCGCCACCAGCTTCTTCTCCTTCGCGAGCCAGATGAGCGCGAACATGTCGCCGCCGATCCCCGTCATGTGCGGCTCGACCACACTCAACACCGCCGCCGCAGCCACGGCCGCGTCGATCGCGTTGCCGCCCGCCTGCAGCACGGCGAGTCCCGCGCTCGACGCCAGCGGCTGCGACGTGGCCACGACGCCGTGCGGTGCGTAGACCGTCGAGCGGCCGGCGAGCGACGGCGGACGTTGGGCGCTCGCGAGCGCGGGAAGGCAGGTGAGC
>JANYHJ010000134.1 GCA_025359135.1 Gemmatimonadota bacterium
GGTCCGACGTGGCCAAGGTCGTGGACTTCGGCATCGCCAAGGCGAGTTCGAGCGACGCGCAGAAGGTGACCAAGACGGGGCTCGTCGTCGGTACACCTGAGTACATGTCACCTGAACAGTTGGCGGGTGACAAGCTCGACGGCCGCTCGGACATCTACTCCCTCGCGCTCGTCGCCTTCAATTGCTTCACGGGGACGCTGCCCTTCCCCAGCAATTCGGCGCAGGAAGCGATGATCATGCGCCTCACCGACCAGCCGAAGACGCTGGCCGAGATGAAGAGTAATGTGGCGTGGCCGGCGGAGCTGCAGGCGGTGATGGACAGGGCGCTCGCCCGTGATGCGGCGCACCGGACGGCGAGCGCGGCCGAGTTCGGACGCGAGCTGTCGAAGGCGGTCGAGGGAATGCCGACGGCGGCGGTGTCGGCCGAGCTGGGGACGATGGTGATGGGCGCGATGGCCACCCCGGCGCCCGGTGCCATTCCGGCGACGCGCGTGGCGAGCAAGGCGGACGTGCCGGGTGCGGTGGCGGCGTCCGCGCCGACGATGGCGCAGGCGGCCGTGTCGGAGCCGAGTGCTGCGCCGATGGCGGCGGCGCGCGTTGCCGCCGGCATGGAGCCCGAGGAGAAGAAGGGGGGGATGGGGCTGATCGGCGCGATTGCCGCCGGCGTGCTGGTGGTGGGCGGCGGGGCGTACTTCGCGATGTCCGGCGGGGCGAAGCCGGGGGTGGTGACCCCGCCCAATGGCAGCGCGCAGACCACGCAGACGAACGTGCCGGTTGATCCGGGGACGAAGAAGCCGCCGATCGACGTGGCGGGGAGCAAGCCCGAGACGGCCTCGGGTGCGACCAATCCGCCGCGGCCGGGTACGAAGACAGTGCCGACCAATCCGGGGACAACGCTCACTGGGGGGACGAGCACCCCGGCGAACCCTGCCAAGGAGCTCGCGCGGCTCGAGTCGCTCGCCGGTCAGGAAGGCAGCGCCGCAGGCGAGGCCGAAGTCGGGATCAACGCCCTCATGCCATCGCTCAGTTCAGCGGGTGACAAGCTGTACGCGCAGTTCATCCTCGGACTGGCCCAATACAACAGCAGTCAGCAGGTGACGGCAAAGGTCCGGCAGGGATGCGCGCTGCTCAAGCGGATTGCTCCGGCCAGCAAGGGAAAGCCGTTTGCCGAGACGGTCGAAGCGCTTCTCACGACTGGTTCCTGCAAGGACCTGTGATTCGTGACGCACGTCCTTCCCCCCCGCGCCGCCGGGTGTCAGCTTTGCCCGTGCTGAACCCGTTCCCACCCCGTCTCCAACCCGCCTTGTGAGCTTTCCGGACGCGACAACGCCCGGCAGCGCCCCGAGCGACATCACCGTGCACGTCTTCGGACGCACGGATGTCGGGCGGACGCGCGAGCACAACGAGGACGCGTTCGTGGTGGCGGACCTGACGTCCGACAACGCCACGCTGCAGCCCGAGGTGCGGACCCACCGCCTGGGTGAGCGCGGGACGATGTTCATGGTGGCCGATGGGATGGGCGGCGCGGCCGCCGGCGAGATCGCCTCGGCGATGGCCACCGACATCGTGCTGGCCGAGATGCGGAAGCGGTGGATGGGGGCAGCCGGGTTGACGGCGGACGTCTTCGCGACGTCGATCAAGCAATCGACCGAGACGGCCAACCAGCGCATCCATCAGTACGCGCTCGAGCACCCCGAGCACCGGGGCATGGGCACGACGGCCACGATCGCGGGGATTCTCGGCGACGCGCTCTACCTCGCGCAGGTGGGCGACTCTCGTGCCTACCTGATCCGCGACGGCATCGCCCGCCAGATCACGAAGGACCAGTCGCTGATCCAGAAGCTGGTGGAAGCCGGCGAGCTGACGCCCGAGGAAGCCGAGCAGAGCGAGCGTCGCAACATCATCCTGCAGGCGCTCGGCCCCGAGGCGAACATCAAGGTCGACCTCACGGTGCAGCAGGTGCGGAAGGGCGACACGCTCGTGCTCTGCTCGGACGGCCTCTCGGGGCAGGTGAAGACGGAGCAGATCTCCGAGTGCGTGCGCCAACTGCCCGACCTGGTGCAGCTCTGCAAGCAGCTCATCGACCTCGCGAACCATGCGGGTGGCCCGGACAACATCACGGTGGTGGCGGCGCGGTTCGAGGGTGAGGGGTTGGGCCAGGTGGGTGTGGGCGACGCGGTGGGTCACCGCAACTACCGCTTCAGCGGCGAGGCGCGGGCCACGATGCCGATGGGATCGGAGGAACTGCCGCCGAATGCCACGGCCGAAGTGCGCATGCCGACGGTGCGGTCGGATATGCTGGCGGCCACCCCCGTAATGGGAATGCCGGCGCTCTCGGAAGAAGAGGCGAACCGTCCGACGCCGCGCGCGACGCCGGCCATTCCCGCCGCGGCCGCGGCCGCGCTCGAGAAGGAATCGGGCGGACTGGGGATCACGACGTGGGTCGGCATCGGCGTCGCCCTCGCGATCGCGCTCGCGGCCTGGTCCTGGTTCCGCGGCAGATAGGATGCCGCTCGCGCTCACGGTGCGCACGGGCGCGCTCGCGGGGCGCACCTTCACGTTCGACCATGCGATGATCTCGGTCGGGCGCACGCCCGGCGCGGATCTGCAGTTCGACGCGCAGCAGGACATCGATGTGTCGGGCAAGCACGCCGAAATCGTGGTGATCGGCTCGCGCGTGGTGATGCGCGACCTGGGCAGCACCAATGGGACGTGGATCAACGGCGCGCGGCTCGAGAGCGACAGCGAGATCTACGATGGCGACGTGATCGCGTTCGGCGAGCATGGCCCGCAGGTGATGGTGTCGCAGACGGGCCGCATGCGTACCGGTGATGCGGCTCCGCGCGCCTCGGCGCCGGCCACGCGCGTGTCGAGCAGCGCGCGCGCGCCGTCGGGCGCGATGTCACCGCCGTCAGCGCCGGTGGTGCCCGCGCCGGTGGCGCCTGCGCCCGCGGCTCCTGCTCCCGTGGTGCCGAGCCCCAAGGTGACGCCGGGTCACGCGCCGCGCAGCACGCAGATGCGCATCGATGCCGCGGTGGAGAAGAGCACGAAGAAGCTGCAGTACACGATCGTCGGGGTGGCGACGGTGCTGGGGCTGTTCGCGGTGGGGGCGTACGCGTACGGCAAGAAGCAGTCGGACGACGCGATCCGCGCGCTACAGGCGCAGGTGGACTCGACGCGCGCGGTGTACGCGTCGGTGATTGCCGACGCGAAGGGCAAGGCGATGGGGCTCGACACGGTGTTGTCGCGGATCCAGCGCGAGAACGAGCGGTTGCGCGAGCAGCTGGGCCAGGGCGGCGACGGTGCGCACGTGGAGGAGCTCAAGCGACAGCTCGAGGATTCGCGCCGGCGCGGACAGCTGGTCATGGACGCGGCGAAGGTGGACTTCAGCGTCATCAACGAGAAGAGCGGCAAGGCGGTCGCGCTCCTCATCGTCGAGATGCCCGATGGATCGCGCTCGGCCGCGACCGGCTTCTGCGTCAACGAGAAGGGCGTGCTCGTCACCAACCGGCACGCGGTGCGCGACGCGGCCATGAATTCGCCGACGCGCATCGCGGTGCTGTTCAACGAGACCGTGGGCTGGCAGCCGGCGCATCTCGTGCGCACGGGTGACGGCGACGACGACCTGGCCGTGTTGCAGATGGATCGCCCGGGACCGTATCCCGTGGTGGCGGGCATCGCGAACGCGGGCGACAGCACGAAGGTGGGGCAGCCCGTCGCGCTGATCGGCTTTCCGCTGGGGACCGATGCCGCGCAGGAGGGCACGGGCACGAAAATCCGCGCCTCCGCGTCGCTCGGCGTCGGCACCGTGAGCAAGACGCTCGAGCGGCTCACGCAGATCGACGCGTTCGCGACGCACGGTTCGAGCGGCAGCCCGGTGTTCGACGCGCGCGGCTTCGTGGTGGGGGTCGTCTACGGCGGCCCGACCGAGGCGGCGGGGCGTATCGTCTATGCTGTCCCGGCGGCGCGGCTCAACGCGGAGCTCGCGAAGTAACTCGGGAGTGCAAGTTGCTCGCGCATACTGTGCGCGGCAGCAACCGAGCTTCGGTTGCGTGCTACGAGCGCAGTCTCGCCCTAGCGACCGCGCCGCAACACGAGCCAACGCGCTGCGGCGGCCTGCATCCCCGCTTCACCGCCCCACGCGCACGCGATGCAGAGGTCGCCCGGAATAGAGCGCGCCCAACGCGGATCGCCGAACTGGAAGATCATCGCCTCACGACCGGCGCGACGTGCGGCGATGCTCAGCTGGTCGAGACGCTGGAGCGTCGCCTCGGTGTAGCCGGTGCGTCCCTTGCCCGCGCGCACTTCACCAAAGAGCGCGATCACGAAGGTCGAGCGCGCACTGGGCGTCGGCCCGTCGACAAGACGCGCCTGCACGCCGGCATCGCGCAGCGCCGCGAAGATCGGATCGCGCGACGGCCGATCGGCGGCATCGGCGTCATCATCGACCACCGCGATCTCGACGGGGGCGCGCACGAGCGGCGGCATGCCGCGGCCGATGTGGATGACGCGATCGGTGAGCTGCACCCCCCACTGGATGTCAGAGGTGCTCGGCTTGCGGAAATCGTCCGGCGACGAGGCCCACTGCGCCCACTTGCGGCGCCGCCTGAGGGCGCGCTGCACGGCCGCGTTGTCGAGCACGTGTTCGTCCGCCGCCTGCGTGAGCGCGGCGAGCGTGCCATCGAGGTCGCGTGGCGCGAGCAGCAGGTCGCACCCGGCGGTTGCCGCCATCACGGCAGCTTCGCCCTCGGTGGCGCCATCGAGCACGGCGGCCATGCCGAGCGCATCGCTGACCACGAGCCCGTCGTAGCCGAAGGCGGTGCGCAGCATGCCCGTGAGCAGATCCTTGCTGCACGTCGCGGGGGTGCCGCTCTGGTCGAGCATCGGGTACGCGATGTGGGCGGTCATGAGCGCCGCAACGCCGCCGTCCATCGCGGCGCGGAACGGCATCAGGTCGCTGTCACGCAGCTCTTCCTCGCTCGCATCGACGCGCGGCAGCATGAGATGCGAATCGACGAGCGCACGTCCGTGTCCCGGAAAGTGCTTGGCGGTTGCGAGCACCCCTTCGCTCTGGCAGGCCTCGATCCAGATGCGCACCGTCTGCGAGACGGCCAACGGATCGGCGCCGGCCGAACGCGTGCCGACGATCGGATTCTCCGGCGAGAGGTCGAGGTCGGCGACGGGGCCCAGGATCCAGTTGACGCCGAGCGTGCGGGCTTCCTTGGCGGTGAGGCGCGCAGCGCGGCGGATCGCGTCGGCGTCGCCGAGCGAGGCGAGCGCGCCGAGCGGCGGCAGTCCCACGCAGCCGGTGAACTGCTGGCCAGCGCCGCGTTCCAGGTCGCTCGCGATGAGCAGGGGCGTCTTGCTGCGCTTGCGCAGGTCGCGCGTGAGCGCGCGCAGCGCCTCGGGTTCACCACCGTACACGACAAAGCCGCCCACGCCGACGCTCAAGGCGCGATCGATGAGCGCCTTGTCGCCACCGTAGCCATTGGCGCTGCGCCACTGGATGGCCGGCACGAGCAGTTCCGCGAGTGCGACGTTCATGCGCGGATGGACGGTCGCGGGCTTCACGAGGTCACTTCGGGGTGAGGGCGCCGAGCACGCGAGGGCCGCGCGCGCCGGTGGCGCCGGGCACGTTGCCGGGGCGCCGCTGCAGGTGGAGCCATCCCATGAGGGCGAAGGCGACGGCTTCCTTCGCTTCGCCGTCGAAGAAGAGATGGTCGAATGTGCGGAGGGTGCGCGGTGCGAGGGCGGCGCCGAGCGCAGCCATCATGGCGGGATTGCGCGCACCGCCACCCGATGCCACGACTTCGTTCACCGGTTCGGCGACGAACTTCTCGAAGGCGAGTGCAATGGAGCGCGCCGTGAGCTCGACGGCCGTGGCCACGACATCTTCCGGTGTGCAGTCGGCACGCGCGGCCATGCAGTCGTTCCAGAGCGCGGTGGCATACGGAGCGCCGAAGCGCTCACGGCCGGTGGTCTTGGGCGGCTCGATGGCAAACCACGGGTCGCCAAGTCGCGCGGCGATGACGCTCTCGATCGCGCTGCCTGCGAGTGCGAGCTTGCCGTCGACGTCATAGGGGAGCTCGGGGCGCGCGCGCCGCGCAACGAGATCGACGATCGCCATGCCGGGCCCCGTGTCGAGCGCACGAACCGACTCGAGGACGCCGCCCGGCGGCACGACGGTGAAGTTGGCCATACCGCCCAGGTTCTGCAGCGCGCGCCATTCAGTGGCGTGGCTGAAGAGCAGCGCGTCGGCGATCGGCACGAGTGGCGCGCCCTCGCCGCCGGCGGCCATGTCACGCACGCGGAAGTCGCTGATGACGTCGACACCGACGCGTTCGGCGATCACGGCGGCGTTGCCGATCTGCCAGGTGGCGACGCGCGGCTGGTGCCAGATGGTCTGCCCGTGCGAGCAGATCGCGCCCAAGTCAGCCTTGGCCACGCCCGCTTCGGCGATCGCAGTGATGGCGGCCTGCGCGAGTCGTTCGCCCAGCGAAAAGTCGAGCGTCGTGATTTCGGCGAGCGTTGCGCGGCCCGACATGGCGTGCTCGAGCTCGGCGCGCTCGGCGGATGAGTAGGCGCGATGCGTGAAGCCGATGAGCTGCGCGGCGAGCGGCGGATCCGTGAAGCGGACGACGGCGGCCGAGATGCCGTCGAGGCTGGTGCCGGACATCAGCCCGACCATTACTTGCTTGACCGGGTTGGCCGCGTTGGTCGTCGCGTCGGTCGTCGAGCTGCTCGTCGCGGTGCTCGTCGCGGTGCTCGTCGCGGTGCTCGTCGCAGTGCTCGTCGCGGTGCTCGTCGCGGTGCTCATGCGGCCATCACGCGTTGCCCACGGGCGGAGGTGGCTGCTTCGTGACGCGACGGATGACGCCGCCGCCTTCCGCGATGGCGGCGTCGGCCGCATGGGCATCGAGTGAGAGCGCGTGCATGACGATGGCGCGCTTGACCATGCCGCCCGCGCGAGCGAGCAGGGCGCGCGCGGCATCGCGATCGAGTGCGCAGACTTCCATGACGATGCGCTCGCTGCGGTCGGTGAGCTTCGCGTTCGACGCCTTGAGGTCGACCATCAGGTTGCCGTACGTCTTGCCGATGCGGATCATCGCGCCCGTCGTGATCATGTTGAGCACGAGCTTGGTCGCGGTGCCCGCCTTGAGTCGCGTCGACCCGGTGACGACCTCAGGTCCGGTGACCGGCACGATCGCGACGTCGACGCTCGCCACGTAGTCGGCGGGCAGCGGCGTGCAGGCGAGGAGGCCCGTCTTGGCGCCGAGTGCGCGCGCACACGCGAGTGCGCCTCGCACGAAGGGCGTGGTACCGCTCGCGGCGATGCCGATGAGGACGTCGTTGCTGGTGACACCGGCGGCGTCGATCGCGGCCGCGCCGTCTTCGGGCCGATCTTCGGCGCCCTCCTGCGAACGCGTGAGCGCTGCAGGACCACCGGCGATGATGCCCTGCACCATCGATGCGTCGACACCGAACGTGGGCGGACACTCGCTCGCGTCGAGCACGCCGAGGCGGCCGCTTGTGCCCGCACCGGCGTAGAAGAGTCGGCCTCCGGAGCGGAACGCGGCTTCGACGAGCACGATCGCCAACGCGATCTGCGCGCGTTGCGAGGCCACGGCGCGCGGCACGGTCGCGTCTTCGGCGGCCATGAGGTCGACGATCTCGAGCGGCGACGCGAGATCGATCGCGGCCGAACGAGGATTGCGGTGCTCGGTGATGCGGGAGTCGCGCGCGGGGGGCACGGTGGCGGGGTGGTGAGCGCTGGCAGAGAGGGCGACGCGCGAGGCTCGAGCGCCACCGCGCGGCTGTGGTGCCCACTCGCCACGGGCTAAGTTACCGGAGGCCCTACCGGCGCGCCAAGCATGCGCGCGTATCCCGCGTGTCACGTGGGGGACTTGGGGCCGCATCGGAACCTCCTCACGTCGCGCCGGAGCCCTGCCATCGTGCGTCGCCCGATCGTCCTCGCCCTCCTCGTGCTCGCCCCGCGCCTCGCACCGGCGCAGATCCTCTCCCTTCCCGGGTACAGCAACGAGCCGACCACCTGGATCGCGGGCGGCGCGTCGTTCCTCAACGCCACGAGCCTGCGCGACGATTCGCGCGGCGCCGTCTGGAACGTGCCGAGCACCACGGGCTACCGCGTGGCCATCGACAAGTCGTACGGGAGCGGCGCGACGCTGGGCGCCACGATCACGTGGAGCAACCCGAGCATGACGATCAACACGGGCGCGCTCGGCACCTGCCCGCTCGGCTGCCAGGCGTCGGCGAACTTCCAGCACTACCAGCTGACCTACCGCAGTGGCGAGACACGCCGCGGCATCAACACGGTGGCCGAGCTGGCGGCGGGCGGACTGCGCATTGTCGACGTGCGCTCGGGCGGCGTGCAGGTCGCTCCCGATCGCACGCTGCTCACGCTGCAGGCAGGTGGCGGGGTCGCGCTCGCAACGAGCAACTCGTTCCAGTTCGAACTGGTGCAGGAGTATCACTGGATCTTCTCGGGCGGCGGATTTTCCGGAGCGGCGACGCAGTGGGCGACGCGGCTCGGCGTCCGCTTCGGCTTCTAGGCGAGTCATGACGCTGACGACTTGGGCGCGCGGGATGCACGTGAACGCAGCTCGGATGGCGCTCGCGCTCGGCGTGGTCGCGTGTGCACGCAGCGGCACGACTGCGAACGACGCGGGCACGGCGTTGTCGCCGGGGGCGGGCGCACAGGGGATCGCGCCCGTGCCAGGCGCAGCGGCGTTCGTCCCCGAGGCGCGCGTAGCGCTGAGCACGCCGAGCGAGTGGCGCGTGTCGGCGGCGGGCCGCATGGCCGAAGGCAGCGAGTCGATGGTCGTCTCCAACTCGACTGTCGCGAGCGAGGCCGGTGACGAGATCCTGCGCGCCGGTGGCAACGCGGTGGATGCGGCCGTCGCCACGGGATTCGCGCTTGCGGCGTCGCACCCGATCGCGGGCAACCTCGGTGGCGGCGGGTTCATGGTCATCCGGCTGCCCGATGGCCGCTCGTACGCGCTCGACTATCGCGAGACAGCGCCTGCGGCGGCGACGCGCGCGATGTTCCTGGGCGCCGACGGCAAGGCTGACGCGTCGCGGAGCCGAGAGGGGCACCTGGCGGCCGGCGTGCCCGGCGCGGTGGCCGGCATGGCGGACGCGCTTCGCCGCTTCGGCACGATGCCGTTGGCGCGCGTGATCGCGCCGGCCATTCGCATTGCCGAACAGGGTTTCGCGGTGGACAGCATGCTGACGGTGAGCATTCGCCGCAGCGAGACGCCACTCAAGAAGTGGAACGGCGCGCACTTCTTCCGCGCCGATGGCACGCCGCTCCTGCCGGGCGACACGCTCAAGCAGCCTGACCTCGCGCGCACGTTGCGGAGGATCGCCGAGCACGGTGCGCGCGAGTTCTACGAGGGCGAGACCGCGAAGCTGCTCGTGGAGGAGATGGAGCGCGGTGGCGGCATCATCAGCGCGCGCGACCTCGCCAACTACAAGCCCGTCTGGCGCGCGCCATTGCGCGGACGCTTCAAGGGCTTCGAAGTGATCACGATGCCGCCGCCGTCCGCCGGTGGGATCGTACTGCTCGAGACGCTCAACATCATGGGCGGCGTGGACCCGATGCCCACGATCGGCTCGACGCGCTACGTGCACCTGATGGCCGAGTCGTTCCGGCGGGCGTACATCGAGCGCAATACGCTCGTGGCCGATCCCGATTTCGTGCGCGTGCCGGTGGCTCGGCTGCTGGCGCAGTCGCACGCCGATTCGCTGCGAGCGTCGATCGACATGGCGCACGCGAGCGCGTCGCCCGCGACGCTCCCGCTCGTGGAGGGACAGCACACGACGCACTACATCACGGCGGACAAGTCGGGGATGGTGGTGAGCACGACGACCACGATCAACGACCTGCTGGGCAACAAGGTGGTGGTGCGCGGCGCGGGGTTCCTGCTGAACGACGAGATGGACGACTTCACGGCGGCGCCGGGGCAGCCCAACCTCTACGGCCTCGTGATGGGCGATCGCAACGCGGTGGAGCCGGGCAAGCGCATGCTCTCGAGCATGGCGCCGACGATCGTCGTGTCGCCGGACGGCATGCCGTTTCTCGCCGTGGGTGGCGCGGGTGGCTCGCGCATCAGCACGGTGGTGACGCAGCTCGTGCTCAACGCGCTGGGGAGTCGCATGGGCATCGTCGACGCGATGCGCGCACCGCGACTGCATCATCAGGCGTGGCCCGACCGGCTGCAGCTCGAGAAGGGGGGCTTCAGCGCGGCGGTGCGCGATTCGCTCGCCGCGATGGGGCACGTGATCGAGGAAGCGGGCCCGATCGTGAACGCGATGGGCTTGATGCGCCTGAACGGCAAGTGGCAGGGGGTTCCGGAGCCGCGCCGTGAAGGCGGGGCGGTGGCGCACTAGGTGGCGTCGGCGCCGGACGCTGACCGGCCGAAGCGCGAGGCGGGACTGATCGCGCTCACGCGGTTGCTGCCGTTCTTCCGGCCGTACCGCATGCAGGTGGCGCTCGGGCTCGTCTGCGTGGTGATCGCGGCGTGGTCGGCGAGCGCGATTCCCAACCTGCTGTCGATCGGCATCGAGGGATTGCGGTCAGGCGCGCCGCTCCGCGATGCGTGGCGCATCGGCGCGGTGATGGTGGCGGTGACGCTCGGCACGGGCGCGCTGCGCTACCTGATGCGCGAGCTCATGAACGGGCTCTCGCGCTGGGTGGAGTACGACTTGCGGAACGCGCTCTTCGAACGATTGCTGACGCTCGACGCGAGTTGGTTTGCGCGCATGCGCACGGGCGACATCATGGCGCGGCTGACCAACGACCTGAGCGCGGTGCGCATGGCCGCGGGTCCCGCCATCATGTACTTCGCGAACACGGTGTTCGGCGGAATCTTCGCGCTCTGGTTCATGTCGCGCATCGACTTCACGCTCGCCGGGCTCGCCGTGCTACCCGCACTGATCATTCCGGTGCTCATGGTGCGGCTCGGCAAGATGGTGCACGACCGGTTCGAGGCCGTGCAGGAGCACTACAGCACGCTCTCCACACGCGCGCAGGAGAACCTGGCCGGCGCGCGCGTGGTGCGAGCCTACCGACAGGAGGCGAGCGAAGTGGCGCGCTTCACCGCGCTCGGCGAGGAGTACGTGCGCCGCAACATGGCGCTCACGCGGCTCAACGGCTTCATGCACCCGATGTTCACGATGCTCGCGGGACTGGGCGCGGTGATCGTGCTCGGACTCGGCGGACGGCTCGCGCTCACCGGCGCAATCTCCGTCGGCAACTTCGTGGCGTTCGGCATCTACCTCGGGATGCTGACCTGGCCGCTGATCGCGCTAGGATGGGTCATCAATCTGTTCCAGCGCGGCGCGGCGAGCATGTCGCGGCTGCTCGACATCCTCGACGCCCAGCCGACGGTGCGCTCGCCGCAATCGCCGCGCGCGCTGCCGGCGCGCGTTGGCGGCGGACGCACGATCGAGTTCCGGAACGTCGGCTTCCACTACCCGGTCAAGGACGGTGACGCGCCGCGCTGGGTGCTCCGCGACGTCTCGTTCACGCTGCCCAACGGAGAGACGCTGGGCCTCGTCGGCGCGATCGGTGCGGGCAAGAGCGCGCTGCTCGACCTCGTGCCGCGCTTCTTCGATCCGCAGGAGGGGACGATTCTCGTCGATGGCGTGCCGCTCGCGGAGCTGGACCTCGCTCAGCTGCGCCGTGAGCTCGGCATGGTGCCACAGGAGAGCTTGCTCTTTTCGGACACGATCGACAGCAACTTGCGCTACGGCCTCGAGGATGACGCCGGCGACGTGGCGATGGAGTCGGCCCGCTGGGCATCGCGCTTGGCGCAGCTCGATGAGACCGTCCGCGACTTTCCCAAGGCGTACGACACGCAACTTGGCGAACGCGGCATCAACCTGAGCGGCGGACAGAAGCAGCGCGCCGCGCTGGCGCGTGCGCTGGCGCGGAAGCCGAGCGTGGTGTTGCTGGACGATGCGCTGAGCGCGGTCGACACGCATACGGAGGCGGAGATCCTGCGCGGGCTGCGCGAAGCGTTCGCCGGGCGCACCGCGATGATCGCGAGTCACCGGATCAGCGCCATTCGCGATGCCGACCAGATTCTCGTGCTCGATGGTGGGCGCGTGGTCGAGCAGGGCCAGCACGAGGCGTTGCTGGCGGCGCGCGGGCGCTACTGGAGCCTGCTGCGTCGCCAGCAGCTCGCCGACAGCGTAGATGAGGACGACGCATCGCCCGATGTGCCGGGCGATGCGTCGGTCGAGCGCGCGGTCGGTTCGTCCCAGGGCTAGAGCTTCACCCGCGCCGAGAGCGAGACACTGCGCGATTGTCCCGGCGCGACGACCGGCCCCGCCATCACCTCGGGATACTGCCGGTCGAGCAGATTGTGCAGCTGCAGGATCCAGTCGACGCCGCCCACCGTGGCGCGCACGGCCGCGTGCACGAGCCCGTACGAGCCGAGCTGACGACCCGGCGCATCGAACGGCGAATAGGGACCGACCCAGTTGCCGCCGAGTCGTACGGCAAAGAGGTCGCCGGCCGGAGCGTACTCGACGTCGGCAACGCCGACATACTCGGCCGTGTTGTAGACGCGGAGGCCGTCGAGCACGTCGGGCGGACCGCCGCCTTCGGGCGCAATCGAGATGTGATCGTAGCGTGCGTCGAGGAAGGTCCAG
>JANYHJ010000144.1 GCA_025359135.1 Gemmatimonadota bacterium
CACGTGCTGCACTCCGGCGAGGGCGACGCCGACCTGCCGGCCGACCGCAAGGCGGAGTTCAAGCCTGCCCTCAAGGCGGTCGAGAAACGACAGGGTGCCGATCCGGCCGACCTGCTCGAGGAGCAGGAACTGCCAGCGCTCGCGGCCATCCTCCGCAAGAAGTCGGAGGCTGACGTCGATGCCGCCGCGGTCGAGCTGATGCGCCTCGCCGGGCTCACGCCGGGCGGCAAGGTGCGGCTCCGCGACGGACGCACGGGCGAAACGTTCCAGTCGCCGGTGACGGTGGGCGAGATCTACATGCTCAAGCTCTCGCACCTGGTCGACGACAAGATTCACGCCCGCTCCATCGGGCCGTACTCGCTCGTCACGCAGCAGCCGTTGGCCGGCAAGGCGCAGTTCGGCGGCCAGCGCTTCGGCGAAATGGAAGTCTGGGCCCTCGAGGCCTATGGCGCCGCAAACACGCTTCAGGAAATCCTCACGGTCAAGTCGGACGACGTGAACGGCCGCAGCCGCGTCTACGAGGCCATCGTGAAGGGGCAGAACCTGCCCGAACCGGGCATCCCGGAGTCGTTCAACGTGCTCGTGAAGGAACTGCAGGCCCTTGGCATCAAGGTCACCCTCGGCGCGTCCGGCGCCGGGTATGCGGATGCCGAGGCCACCAGCGTGGCGGGGGAGGAGTAACCGATGATTGACTTCCGTAGTGCGCGCGACGCGCGCGCCTCGTCGTTCGACTTCATTCAGGTGCGCATCGCCTCGCCCGAGGAGATCCGCGGTCCCCGTGATCCCAAGGAGCGCGAACGGCTGGAGATGGCCGGGCTGCGCCAGTGGTGGTCGTGGGGCGAAGTCACCAAGCCCGAGACCATCAACTACCGGTCGTTCAAGCCGGAAAAGGACGGCCTCTTCTGCGAGCGCATCTTCGGTCCGGTCAAGGACTGGGAGTGTCATTGCGGCAAGTACAAGCGCATCCGCTACCGCGGCGTCATCTGTGACCGTTGCGGCGTGGAAGTCACGCTCTCGAAGGTGCGGCGCGAGCGCATGGGCCACATCGAACTGGCCGTGCCGGTCGCGCACATCTGGTTCTTCAAGACCCTCCCCAGCCCGATGGGGAACCTGCTCGACCTGACGCTCCGTGATCTCGAGAAGGTCATCTACTACTCGAACTACGTCGTCATCGAGCCAGGCAACCAGGAAGTCCACACCAACCAGCTGCTGGACGAGGACGAGTTCCTCGAGCTGCGCATGAAGGCCAAGGCCGAGGGCGACCACGCTTTCTCGGCCGACATCGGCGCGCCGGCAGTCCGCGAGCTGCTCAAGCGCATCGACGTGGACAAGGTCGCCGAGCAGCTGCGCGGCGAAGTGGGCACGGAGACGTCACAGCACCGCAAGAAGCAGCTGCTCAAGCGGCTCAAGATCGTCGACGCCTTCCGCAATTCGGCGCAGGGCGCCGATGTGCGCAACAAGGCGGAGTGGATGATCCTGGACGTCATCCCCGTGATCCCGCCCGACCTGCGGCCGCTCGTGCCGCTCGACGGCGGGCGCTTCGCCACGTCCGACCTCAACGACCTCTATCGCCGCGTCATCAACCGCAACAACCGCCTACAGAAGCTGATCACGCATCGCGCGCCGGAAGTCATTCTCCGGAACGAGAAGCGCATGCTGCAGGAAGCAGTCGACGCGCTGTTCGACAACGGTCGTCGGTCCAAGGCGATCCGCGGCCGCGGCAAGCGTCCGCTCAAGTCGCTGTCCGACATGCTCAAGGGCAAGCAGGGCCGGTTCCGTCAGAACCTGCTCGGCAAGCGCGTGGACTACTCGGGCCGCTCGGTCATCGTCGTGGGCCCGGAGCTCAAGCTGCACCAGTGCGGCCTGCCGAAGGCCATGGCGCTCGAGCTCTTCAAGCCGTTCATCATCCACAAGCTCGTCGACAAGGGCATTGCCGAGACGGTCAAGCGCGCCAAGAAGATCGTCGAGCGCGAATCGCCCGAGGTGTACGAGATCCTCGAGGAGATCATCAAGGACCATCCGGTGCTCCTCAACCGCGCCCCGACGCTCCACCGCCTGGGTATCCAGGCGTTCGAGCCGGTGCTCGTCGAGGGCAAGGCCATCCGCATTCACCCGCTCGTCTGCGCGGCGTTCAACGCGGACTTCGACGGTGACCAGATGGCCGTGCACGTGCCGCTCTCGTTCGAGGCGCAGCTCGAGTGCCGCGTCCTCATGCTCTCGTCGAACAACATCCTCAAGCCGTCCGACGGTCGTCCGGTGGCGGAACCCAGCCAGGACATCGTGCTGGGTTGCTATTTCGCGACCAAGGGTCCGGCTGACCTCGACGCGATCGCGGCCGACAAGAAGCGCAAGGACGCGCTGCCCCGCTACGGCGACCTGGCCGACGTGGAGCTCGCACTCGCGCACGGACGCGCCAACTACCACACGCCGATCCAGTACCTGCTCAAGGACGCGGGCAAGTCGAGCTGGATCGTCACGACGGCCGGTCGCGTGCTCTTCAGCGCGATCGTCCCGCCAGGCATCAAGTTCCAGAACCGCGACATGAAGAAGAAGGCGCTCGGCGAGCTCGTCTTCGAGAGCTACCGCAGCGCAGGGCTGGCCGAGACCGTGGAGTTCCTCGACCGCCTGAAGGACTTCGGCTTCCGCAACGCCACGCGTGGTGGCGTCTCGATCGGGATCGAGGACCTGCACATCCCGGGCGAGAAGGAGACGCTGCTCAAGGAGGCCACGGAGCGCGTCGAGCGCTTCCAGCGCGCCTACCAGACGGGCAACATCACGAACGGCGAACGCTATAACAAGGTGATCGACACCTGGACGCACGCGAACTCGGACATCGCGGACGCGATGGTCAAGCGCATGCGCGAGTCGGCACAGGGCTTCAACCCCGTGTTCATGATGTTCGACTCGGGCTCGCGTGGTTCGCGCGACCAGATCCGCCAGCTGGCCGGCATGCGCGGCCTCATGGCCAAGCCGCAGAAGAAACTCACCGGCGGCATCGGTGAAATCATCGAAAGCCCGATCAAGTCGAACTTCCGTGAAGGGCTTTCAGTGCTCGAGTACTTCATCTCTACCCACGGCGCCCGCAAGGGCCTCGCCGACACGGCGCTCAAGACGGCCGACGCGGGCTACCTCACGCGTCGTCTCGTGGACGTCGCGCAGGACGTGACCATCACCGAGGAGGATTGTGGCACCATCCTCGGCCTCGAGATCGCGGCCCTCAAGGAAGGCGAAGTCGTCATCGAGCCACTCGCCGAGCGCATTGTCGGCAACGTGGCCGCGGAGGACGTCGAAGATCCGCTCGCGCGCGACGAGAGCGGTCGCTCCGTGCTGCTGGCCGAAGCGGGCCAGCTGCTCGACGAGGAGACCGCCACGGCGATCGAGGAGTCGGGCATCGAGAGCATCAAGATCCGCTCGGTCCTCACCTGTGAGGCCAAGCGCGGCCTCTGCCGCATGTGCTACGGCCGCAACCTGGCCACCATGCAGATGGTCGACATCGGCGAGGCGGTCGGCATCATCGCCGCCCAGTCGATCGGCGAACCGGGCACGCAGCTCACGCTCCGCACGTTCCACATCGGCGGCACCGCGGCGCGTATCGCCGAGCAGACCGCCCGCAAGTCGAAGGTGTCCGGCGTGATCGAATACGGTGATCGCCTGGTCACGGTCACGAACCCCGAGGGACAGCGCATCGTCACCTCGTACGAGGGCGATCTCGCGATCCGCGCATCCGGCGATCGCAGTGCGGCCGTGTCGGCGCGCTTGCAGGTGCCCCTCGGCGCCATCCTCATCCTGGATGACGGGGCGAAGGTCGAGAAGGGCGAGGTCATCTTCACCTGGGACCCGTACACCAACCCGATCATCGCCGACATCGAGGGCACGATCAAGTTCGTGGACCTCGTCGAGGAGGAGTCGGTGTCCGAGGAGCTCGACGAGCTCACCGGCCTCCGCCAGCGCGTCGTCATCGAGGATCGCGAGAAGAAGCTCCACCCGCACATCGAGATCTGGCAGACCAAGGGTGGAAAGGAAAAGCGCGTTCGCGACTTCGTCATCCCGGTGGGCGCACAGCTCACCGTCGAGGACGGTGGCGCGATCTCGGCGGGTACCATCCTCGCCAAGGTCAACCGCGAGGCGTACAAGACGCGCGACATCACGGGCGGTCTCCCGCGCGTCGCCGAGCTCTTCGAGGCACGCCGCCCGAAGGACCCGGCCACGATCTCGGAGATCGACGGCGTCGTCCGGTTCGGCGAGATCAAGCGCGGCAAGCGCGAGATCTTCGTCCAGCCGATCGACAACGTGGGCGCGCTGGCCGAGGGGGCCGAACCGCAGCTGTACGAAGTCCCCGCTGGCAAGCACTTGCGCGTGCACGAGGGCGACCGCGTGCGCGCCGGTGACCGCCTCTCCGAAGGCCCGGTCAACCCGCACGACATTCTCCGCATCAAGGGCCCGCGCGCCGTTCAGGAGTATCTGCTGAACGAAGTGCAGGAGGTCTATCGCCTCCAGGGCGTGAAGATCAACGACAAGCACATTGGCGTCATCGTGCGCCAGATGCTCCAGAAGGTCCGCGTGGTCAACGCCGAGGAGACCGAGTTCCTCGAGGGCGAGCACGTCGACAAGCAGGTCTTCCGCGACGTCAACGACAAGTCGCGCAAGAAGAAGGAGAAGCCGGCGACGTCCGAGCCGCTGCTCCTCGGTATCACCAAGGCCTCGCTCACGACGCAGTCGTTCGTGTCGGCGGCCTCGTTCCAGGAAACCACCCGCGTGCTCACCGACGCGGCCATCCGTGGCGCCAAGGACGATCTCCTCGGCCTCAAGGAGAACATCATCATCGGTCACCTCATTCCCGCGGGCACCGGCATGTACCGGTACCACGACGTGGACCTCGAAGGCGAGGCGGTGCCCGTTGGTGAGCCGCCGGCTCCGGCTGCGGCGGACCTGAGTCTTCTCGCCGGTATCGGCGGGATCGGCGGGATCGGCGGGATCGCAGGGATCGCAGGGATCGCAGGGATCGGCGAAGGCGCCCTCGCCGTTGGTTTCGACGAGGAGTGACGCCGATGTGAAGGGTGCGGCGGGCCGGGATGCCAACAGGTGTCCCGGCCCGTCGTCATTTTGTGTCGCGCGTTACCTTGACCAATGCAGCCCGGGGGTCAACTTCTCCCCGGAGCACACGGAATTCGTGGCGCCGGACGGACCTGCGCTGTCCGAGCGCCCGTCTCCAGAACCAAGTCCAGCCCAGATGACGAATCCGAAGCGCGCTTGGGTCCCGGCGCCCCCCCCAAAGGGCTCTCCGCCGCCGGTCGGTCCGTACACCCCCGTGATTCGCGCCGGCAACCTCGTCTTCATCTCGGGGCAGACGCCGCGCGATCCCGTGACCGGCGAGGTCGGTCCGGCCGAGCTGCAGGTGCAGGCGCGCCGGACGCTGCACAACCTCAAGAACGTGCTGCTGGCAGCCGAAGGGTCGCTTGAGGACATCGTCTCGGTCACCGTGTACCTCGCCAACGAGGAGCACTGGGGCGAATTCAACGAGGTCTACAAGGAGTTCTTCACTGAACCGTATCCGACACGCACGGCGGTCGGATGCCAGCTGCGCGGAATCCTCGTGGAGGTCAGCGCCATCGCCATGTTGGGCACGACGGGCGGATGGAAGCCTGCCGGTGCGCCGACGCCGTCCGGTCCCGCGGGCGGATCCGGGAAGGGGTTCCGTCCCGACATGACGCTCTACTGAGTACGGGCCGCACGCCCCGATGATCCTCGACGCGATCGCATCGACGGGCCACGGCGCCCGCCAGGTCGGCGCGTCGTCGGCGCTGCTCACGCGTTTCGCGGGCGCGATCATGCGCTCCACACTCACCTACCCGCGCACCGCGTTCCGCCTCTGGTGGCGGTCGGTCGCGAACCAGGTGCGATTCACCGCAGCCGATGCCATCCCGTTCGTCGGCACGGTGGCGATCGCCGTCGGCGGCATCGTCATCGTCGAGGCGAGCGCGCAAGCCATCAAGTTCGGCGGCCTTTCCGACACGCTCGGCAAGCTGCTCGCGAGCGTCATCGTCCGCGAACTTGGTCCGCTCTTCACGTCGATACTCGTCATCGGCCGCTCAGGGACGGCCATAGCAGCGGAACTGGCCGCCTGCCGCGTCTATGGCGAGATCGATGCGCTCGAGGCGATGGGCGTGAACCCGCTCCACTACTTCGTGCTGCCACGCATCCTCGGCGTCGCCATTTCCGTGGCGGCGCTGACGCTGCTCTTCGACGCGGTCACGCTGACGAGTGGGCTGCTCGCCGCGCGCGTCATCCAGAAGATCTCGCTCGAGGAGTACGTCGGCTCCCTCCAGCTCGCGATGCGGTCGTGGGACGTGATCGAGGTGACGCTCAAGGGAGCGATCTCGGGGGCGGGCATCGCCGCCCTCTGCACCTTCGAAGGACTGCGCGCCGGTCGTGCACCCACCGAGATTCCGCAGGCGGTCACGCGCGCCGTGGTGGACTCGCTGCTCTTCGTCGTCGGGCTCGCCGGCCTCTTCGCGTTGCTGCGCTACCTGTGAGCGCCTTCCGCGGACATGAGCTGCGCCCGCGTCGCGCGATGGGCGAGTGGATCGAGCCGGTCAGCTTCGACGTGCTGGAGGGCGAGTGGTTCGTGATCCGCACCACGCCCGCACGTAGCGGCACCCTCCTGCGACTCTGCTGCGGACTCGATGAGCCTGCTCCTCCCGGCACCATGGAGGTGCTCGGCGAGACCCCCGGCCTCCTCGGTCGCGACGCCGTGTTCAATTTCCGCCGTCGCCTTGGCGTGGCCCTGCAGCCCGATGGCCTCGTCAGCAACCTGCCGCTCATCCGGAACCTCGTCGTGCCCCTCGTCTACAGTGGCCAACGCACCCCCGCCGAGGCATCGGCGCGCGCGGAGGCCGTGCTCGAGATGCTCGAACTGACGGCGTGGGCCCAGGCGCGCCCGAGTGAGCTGCCGCCGGATCTGCGTCAGGTGGCGGCCATCGCACGAGCGCTGGCGCCCGAGCCCAAGGCGCTCGTGCTGGAGGACCCGCTCAACGCCGTGCGCTCCCGCATGGCCGCCGGCGTCCTCGACCGGTGCAAGGCCGCGGTGCCATCCGCCATCATCACCGTCTTCCGGCGCTTCGAGCCGCTGTACGACATCGCCGATCACCTCGTGCTCTGGGACGCCCGCGGCTTCGTGTCGGCGGGGGAGGGCGTCGCATGAAATGGGAAAGCGCCGACCTTCGCGTCGGTCTCCTGCTCGTGGCCGCGAGCGCGGTTGGCATCGGTTCGTTCGTCTGGCTCACGCCAGCGGTGTCCGACGACTCCATTCCGTACTATGCGGATTTCACGAACGTTGACGGGCTCGGCGCCCAGTCGAAAGTCCTGCTCGCGGGCTTCCAGGTCGGGCGCGTGGCCGAAATCGTGGCGTCGGCCGATTCCCTCGGCGGACGCGTCTCGTTTCGCGTACGCATGCAGGTCCGATCGCGACTCGCCGGCGACCGTCCGTTCCGCATCCCCAAGGGGACGATCCCGCGCATTGTCTCGGGCAGTTTCATCGGAGACGCGGTGCTCTCGCTGGAAGCGCCCGCCAAGCCCACGGTCCTGTTGCCGCCCGGCTCGATCCTCAAGGGCGAACTGGCCGTCGGCCTCAATGACCAGCTCAAGCAGCTTGCCGGCGAACTTGGCGAGGACATCAAGAAGACGCTCAAGTCGACCGCGCGCCTGGTCGACTCGCTGCAGCTCGTGGCACATGATGCACGCACGGCGGCGGCCGGTCTCAACGACCTCACGCAACAGGGCCGGGACCAGCTGCCGGTGCTGCTCGCGAACGTGAACCGCGACCTCAACAACGTCGACTCGCTCGTGCGCGACCTGCGCACGCTCTCGCCCGCGCTCAAGGTCTCGCTCGACTCCGTCAACCGGCTCGTCTCCGACACGCGCAAGACGGTCAACACGGTCAACGGCATGATGAAGGATCGCGAGCCCGAGGTCGCGCGCATCGCAGCAAATCTCGACTCGACGGCCGTGATGCTGCGCTGGTTCGTCGAGCAGGTGGCGCGGCGGCCCATGCGCGCGCTCACCGGCGTCACCATTCCCGTGGTGTCGCCGCGGGACTTCAAGGACGCGACACCGCCGGACACGAAGGCGCCGCCCGCCGCTGCGTCGCCCGCCGGCGGCAAGCCACCCGGCTTCTAGCGGCGGGAGCATGCCGGACTTCCTCCTCGCCCTGGCCGGCGCCTTCCTGGCCGGCGTCGTGGTGCTGGTGCTCGCGCGCCACTGGCTCAACCGCATGGCGGTGCGCGCCATCATGCGCCTCCGCCCGCGCCTCGACCGCTTCAAGCTCACGGCCAAGCCGTACGTGATCGCGGACCTCATGCGCGACGAGCGCATCGCCGAGGGCGTGCGCGCGCACGCCACCGAGCATGCGAAGCCGGAAGCAGAAGTCTGGGAACAGGTCGAGCGCTACCTCGACGAGATCGTGCCATTCTTCAACGTGCTTCTGTACTATCGCGTCGGCTACACCCTCTCGAAGGTGATGCTCGAGGCCATCTACAAGGTCTCGGTCGAGTACGCCGCGCCGAAGGCCATCAACGCGCTGCCGCGCGACGCCGTGGTGGTCTACCTCATGAACCATCGCTCGAATGCCGACTACGTGCTCGTGAGCTTCGTGCTCGCTGGCGAGGTCTCGATCTCGTACGCCGTGGGTGAATGGGCGCGCGCCTTTCCGCTCGAATACCTGTTCAAGAGCTTCGGTTCGTACTTCATCCGCCGGCGCTACCGCGAGCCGCTCTACCACACCGTGCTCGAGCGCTACGTGCAGTTGATCACGCGGAACGGTGTCACGCAGGGAATCTTTCCCGAGGGCGGCCTGACGCGCGACGGCAAGCTGCTCCCCGCGAAGATCGGCCTCCTCGACTACATCCTGGGTGTCGGGCGCGACGCGGCCCTCCGCGAGCGCATGTACATCGTGCCGGTGGCGATCAACTATGATCGCGTGCTCGAGGACCGCTCGCTCCTGCTCGAGCTGGCGGCGCGCGAAGGCAAGGCCCGGCGTCCCGGGCGCATCCAGCAGCTGCGCGAGGTGGGCAACCACTTCCTCGCCAACGTCGGGCGCGCAGCCACCGGGCGCTTCAAGAAGTACGGGCGCGCCGCGGTGACCGTCGGCGAACCCGTGCCCCTCGCGCCGTGGTTCGCCTCGCAGGGCGGCGATGCGCTCTTCGCGCTCGAGCGCACGGCGCGGCTCGGCCAGGTACAGCAGCTCGCCGACGACGCCCTGCGTCGCATTGGCGCCATCATCCCCGTCACACCGGTGCCGCTCGCCTGCGCCGCGATCCAGTCACTCGAGTCGGACTTCATCCCGCGGCGCGTGCTGCTCGAGCGCATGGAGGAGATGCGCGACGTGCTGGTGGAACTCAACGGACGCGTGTTGCGCGCCGACCGCGACATCGAGGAGACCTTCGAGCGCGCCTGGCGCATGCTCGGCATGCGGAAGGTGCTCGTGGCCAGCGGTGAGGGCTTCGTGGTGATGAAGCGCGGGCGTCCACTGGTCAGCTACTACGCCAACTCCGTCGCGCACCTGCTCGGTCCGTTCGCTGAAGGCGTCCGCGCGCGCGACACACTGCCCGCGCTGGCCATGAGCGCGCCCGAACGTTCGAGCGCGGCGCTCGCCGACTAGGGCTTCGCGCCCTTCTTCTTCTTCTTGGCCGGCTTGGCGCTCGGATCGGCGCCGGCGTCGTTGAAGCCCACTTCGGCGGGCTCGCCGCCATTGTCAACCACGGTCGGCGAGTCGGGCTTCTTTGCCGTCTTCTCCGCGACCACGGCCTTCTTCGGCTTCTCGACCTTGGCTTTGGCCACCGGTTCCTTCGGCTTCACCGCTTCGTCCGTCGGCTGCTTCTCGACGACGACCGCGGCATTGGCGCTATCGCTCGCCGGTGCGGTGCCCGCAGGCAACGCGGCAGCGGCGAGGGCAGCCGAGTCCACTGGCGGCGCAACGACGACAGGAGGCGGAACGACAGCCGGCTGCTCGACAACAGCTGGAGTTGGCGCCGCAGCGCCGCGCGTGAAGTACCAGCCGGCGCTGCCTCCACCGACGACAAGCAAGCCGAGCACGGCGGCAATCAGTCCGATGTTCGACTTGGCAGCCGCTTTCGGAGCGGCAGGCGGCGCCTTGGGCGCAGACACGATCGTCTCTGCAGCCGCACTGCGTGGCGTCGGCCGCTTGCCCAGCGGAACGGGCGAGAGCGGCACGCTCATGCGCGGCCGATTCTCCATCCCCGTTTTCACGAGCATGATCATCTGCGTGCGCACCGGATCATCGTCGTTGAGCACGCGCGCATCGAGCGCCTTGACGAGCTCGCTGAGGTCGGCGAAACGATCCTCTGGCGTCTTCTCGAGCATGCGCATGATCGTGTCGGCGACGTTCTTCGGCAGGTCCGAGCGGCGATCCGTGAGTGGCGGTGGGGCGTCCATCAGGTGCCCCTTCATCACGGTCATGATCGAATCGCCCTCGAACGGCGTCTTGCCGGTGAGCATCTCGTAGGCGACGATGCCGAGCGAGTACTGGTCGGCGGCGCCCGTGATGTTCGTGCCCGAGTACTGCTCCGGACTCATGTAGTACGGCGTGCCGACGGTCGCGCCCGTCATCGTGAGACCCTTGGCTTCCGCCACCTTCGCGATGCCGAAATCAGTCACGACGGCGTTGCCGTCCTCGTCCACCATGATGTTCGCGGGCTTGATGTCCCGGTGGACGATTCCCTTCTTGTGCGCGAACTGCAGCGCGTTGGCGACCTGCGAGAGGATCGGACGCGCCATGTCGAGCGGCATCGACCCCAGTTCCTTGATGATCGAATCGAGCGGTCGTCCTTCGATGTACTTCATCACGAAGAACACCAACTTGGACGTCTGCCGCACCGCGTAGATCGGGATGATGTTCGGGTGCTGCAACCCCGCCGCCGTCTGCGCCTCGCGCTTGAAACGCGCCACCGCATCGTCGCCCGAGAGCAGGGCGGGGCTCATGACCTTGATCGCCACCTTCCGGTTGAGCGCCAGATCGAGGGCGAGGTACACGCTCGCCATGCCACCGCGTCCGAGCAGGCCGTAGACGTCGTACTCACCAAGCGTCGCGTCGATCAGCAGCGCCAGCACCTCGTCCTTCGCCACCTCCGGATGCACGCGCGGCGCGGTCGCCTGCACGTCCGTCAGGTCGGTCCCGCAACTGCCACAGAACCGCGACCCCGTCGTGTTGGCGGTGCCGCAGTGCGGACAGGTCAGGATCGCGGTGGTGTCGGCCATGACTCCAATCTGTGGGGGGCGATGTCACCAATCATGACATGCAAGAGCCGCGCCGCAAGGGACGTCGGCCGCCCCGAACCAGCCAATCTAGTATCGTCCGGCGACTTGGCTCCTTCCGACGCTCGTCAAAACATGCGTTTGACGCGCGTCGGATCGATAGATCGCTACGAAGTCGGCGGCTTGCCGGCCGCTGGCGGCGGCGTGCCGATCGTGAACGGGGCGCTCACCGCCTCCGGGAAACCGGTCGCGGTGGCGCGCAGCGAATAGCCCTCGCCCGGCCGATTGATGCGCACGTCCTTGAACTCCGCCACGCCCTGCTTCGCGTCGTTCGGTCCCTGACCGCGCAACTCGCCATCACCCGGATTGTTCTCGAGCGTGAGCGCGATGGCCACGCGCGCCGTGTCGACCACGTTGCCGACGTCGTCCTGCACCTCGACCCGCACCACGAAGCGCTGGTCCGGCGCGGCGATCGACGGCAACACCTTGAAGAAAAGCCGCGCCGGCTTGCCGTACGACGCCACGGCAAACGGCGGACTCATGCCGTTCGCGAGCCCCGTTCCCGAGGCCACGATCGTCACGCCCGCGCCGCCCTCGGCCACCGACAGGTTGTTGAACGTGGCCGACCCGTTGTCGGCGCGCTGCTCTTTGGCGCCGCCCAGCGAACCCCCGCCGGCCCCGAGTGCGAGCGTGATCAGGTCGTTGCCCTGGCCGACATCGTTGCCGAGCGAGTCGCGCACGGACACGCGCACGCCGTCGAAGGCCACCTTGGCGCGACGCCCCTCTGTCGTCGTGACGCCCTCGAAACCGAGGGTGTACGGACCGCCCGGTGCGACCGTGAACGGACCGCTTTCGGCATCGCTCAGTCCCGGAGACGAGAAGACGAGCTTGGCCTCGCTTGCCGCACCGCGAACGCGATAGCGTGTCATGTCGAAGGCGGCTTCGCCGCGGAGCGCTGCGGCGGCGGGCCCCTTGGGGGCCACGCAGGTGCCCGACGTCTCGCTGAAGGCGCCGGTGAAGCCGATGATCGCCGACCCCTTCGTCGTGGAGGTGCTCTTGAACGAGCAGCTGAACGCGATGGTGATCGGGTTGGTGGCCGTCGGAACGCGATTGCCGTTGGCATCGGCCACGATCACGCGCACCTGACCGCGCATCGACTGGCCCGCCACGCCGTTGTCGGGTTGGTCGAGCACCACGAGCTTGGCCGGCGCGCCCGGCACCACGCTGAACGCCGCACTCGTGGCGGGGGTCAGTCCCTTCGCGCGCGCGACCAGTGTGTAGCCGTCTCCGGAGCGCCGCACCTCGAGGTCGGCAAAGCTCGCCGATCCTGCTGCGGCATTCGCCGTCGTCGTACCCATCAGCTGCGCGCCTTCGACTGCCCCCGCGCCAAGAGAAATGCGGATCTCGTCGCTGGCGGTCGCGATCACGCCACCGTCGCAACGCTGGACCGCCACGGCGAGCGCCGGTGCAATCGCCACCCCCGCGGTTGCGCGCACCGGAGGCTGCGTGAAGGCGAGTCGGCACGGAGCCGACGCATCCACCACGTTGAACGGTTCGCTCGTCGCAGCATCGAGCGATGGCGACGTCGCGCGCAGCAGGTAGCCGCTGGCCACGGCACTGACCGACAATCCGGAGAAGGTGGCGCGTCCAGCCTGCGCCGCGGTCACCAGCGTTCCACCGAGCGTGGCGCTCGCGGCGTTGGACTCGAGCGCGAGCGAGATCTGGTCGGCCGAGGTCTCCGCCACGTTGCCCACCGAGTCACGCACGAGAACGGTCACGCCCGGCGCGATCGTGCCGGCGGGGTTGCTCACCGGCACGGCGCCCTCGAAGGCGAGCACGCGCGGCGGCCCGTGGCGGAGCATCGTGAACGGTGCACTCGTGGCGCTCGAGAGCTTGGGCGCGCTCGCTGAGATGCGATAGCCAACGCCCTCCTCGCTCACGCGGAGCCCGGACACCCTCGCCTCGCTGGGCGCCGTGGGCGCGCGCGAGGCCGGCTGTGCGGTCACGGTCATCGTGCCGCCGAGCGTGGCCCTGGGATTCGGATTCGTCGCGAGCGCAAAGGTGATCGGGACGGCGCCCGCATTGCGCGGCGTGCCCAGCGAATCCTGTACCTGCAGTGCGATCGAGACGGGCCCGTTGCGCAGTCCATCCGGCGGTTCAGCCGTGAAGACGATCCGGTACGGCGGGCCGGCCACGGCCAACGCTGAACTGGTATCGCCCACGAGACCGGACGCGCTCGCCGCAAGGGTGTAGCCGATGCCGAGGCGTGAGAGCGTGAGATCGTCGAACGACGCGGTGCCATCCTTTGCGCGACGACGCAGCGTGCCACCGAGCGTGCTCTTGCCGGGGTTCTCGCCGAGGCTGAGCGTGACCTCGGAGTTGTCCCCCGCCACGATGTAGTTGTTCGCGTCGCGCACCTCGACCTTCACGCCTTCCGGAAAAGTCTGTCCCTGATTCACGAGCCGCGGCATGCTGGCGACGTGCAGCTTGGCCGCCTTGCCCGGCGTCGACGTGAAGGGTTGGCTCGTCGTGCGCGTGAGTGCCGGAAGCGTGGCCGACGCAGCCACGAGTGACACCAGCCGACCCGGCGGCAGTCCCTCGACCTTGAGATTCTGGAACGCGGCCGCGCCACGTACGGCGCGCGCGGCAATGCCGCCGCGCACCGGATAGAACGGATTCACCGAGAGCACGATCGAGTCCGTGGCTTCGCGCACGAGGTTGCCGCCGGCGTCGACGACCTCCACCTGCACCGTGCCCGGCATCTCCTGGCCGAATTCGTACTTCGCAGGTTGCGTCCGGAACCGGAGACGAGCGGCAACGCCCGTGACGACATCGAACATCGGTGAGGTATCCGCAGCGACGCCCTCCGCCTTGACGCTCAGGCGATACGCCGTCCCCTCGAGCGGCAGCCAGAGGTTGCTGAGGTTGGCCACACCGTCGGCGGCGTCGACGTCCGTGGTGCCGCTCAGCGTGGCACCGGGCGGACCGCCGACCACGGTTACCGTGACGGCCTCGCTGAACGCGCGAACCACCGTGCCCGACGAGTCCACGGCCACGACCTTGGGCGCTGGTGAGATCACCTGCCCGGCCACGAGCGTCGTTGGCGCGGCCAGCAGCTTGAGCTTTGCCGCTGGTCCGATGGCGCCCACGTTGAACCGCGCCGTCGTGTCGCGGACCAACGCGCGTGACGAGCGGAAGATGATCGCGTAGCCCTCGCCCGGGGCGCTGATCTTGAGCGACTCGAACGTGGCAATGCCATTGACGGCTTCGACATTGACCGTGCCACCGAGCGCGCCGGTGGATCCGGGGCGCGGCAGGAGCATGGCCACCACGGTGTCGCTGGCCGTCGGCACGAGCGCTCCGTTCAGGTCGACGACACGCACCTGCACGGCGGGCGTGATCGGCTGATCGACACCGGCCGCTTGCGGCTCCATCGTCACTTCGAGTCGCTGCGGTGCTCCCACGCCGATCGTGAATGGTGCCGAAGTGTCCGGTCGAAGGCCGGACGAAATCGTCGCGATGAGGCGATACGTGCCCGCACGCGCAAATGCGGGGGAGAAGCGCCACGAGCCTCCGGTGAGTGCCGGCGTGCCCGTCACGCGCAGCGTCGCCGGCGGTCCACCGATGAGCACGAGTGCGGGCGTGCCGGGCGCGCCTTTCGGCAGCCAGACGCCACCCGAATCGAGCGCCGCCACCTGCACGGTTGGCGCGGTGGGTACCGCGCCCGCGATCTGGTTACCGACGCTCACGGCGATGCGCAGGCGCGCCGGAGCGCCCGGTTCGCGCACGGCGAAGGGAGCGCTGGCCGCGGCGATGATGCCCGGCGCGCTCGTCGTGGCATTGAGCGTCAGCCCTTCGGCTGCCGCCGGGAACTTGAGGTCGCGGAACACCGCCGAGCTGCCGGACATGGTCTGCGTCAACGTTCCCGTGACTACGGCCGCGCCATTTGCGCCAGTCGCAGCAATCGTCACGGGCCAGCCATTCACGCCACCAACGAAATTGCCGCCCGAGTCTTGCACGACGATCTGCACGGGGCGCAGGAAGACGTCGCCGCGAGAGACGTTCGTGGGCAGGATGCGGAATCCGAGGCGCGCGGCGGGACCGGTCTGCACCGTGAGGTCATTGCTGGTCGCACTGAGTACGCCCTGCGCCTGAGTGGTGGCAATGAGCGTGTAGGTGCCGCGCAGGTTGAGCGCCACGGAGTCGAAGGTGGCGACGCCGTTGATGGCGGCGACCGTCAATCGCCCGGACAGGAGCCCGCCGTCAGGGCCACGCGAGAGCGCGAGGCTGACCGAGTCCACGCTGGCCGACTGCGTGCCGGCCGAGTCGAGAAGCGCCACGCGGATGGGCGGCCGGATGCGCGACCCACCACTCACGGTGCTCGGCGGCTGCACCACGAAGGCCAGCCGCGTGGGCTGACTGGCGACCCGCACCTGCGCGTGCGCGAGGGGGGTGACCGCCGCGACGAGCAGGGCGGGGACAACGGAGCGGAATCGCACGAAACAGGAGTGTGTCACGTCAGCGCGCGGGTGGGGCTCGAAACTGCACGAAGGGTCCGCCCTGTGGAGGGCGGCCCCCGGGCCCGGCTTGATGGATAGGCCCGAAACTGGACGCCGCAAGGTGACGTGCGGCAACGCCTTGACCGCCCGCCGCCTCGCAGGTAAATATCTGTGCTTCCCCCGAACCGCGCCACCCGAGCGTGCGGTTGCGGTGGAAGTCCTGTCTTTCAAGCACTCGAAATTTTCGCCGATGCCCACGATCAACCAGCTGGTCCGGCTCTCGCGCCGTGATGTCGTCGCCAAGGAAAAGGCGCCCGCGCTCAAGTCGAACCCGCAGAAGCGCGGCGTTTGCACGCGCGTCTATACCACTACGCCCAAGAAGCCGAACTCGGCCCTGCGCAAGGTTGCGCGCGTGCGCCTGGTCAATGGCTTCGAGGTCACCGCTTACATCCCGGGCGAAGGCCACAACCTGCAGGAGCACTCGATCGTGCTCGTGCGCGGCGGTCGCGTGAAGGACCTGCCGGGTGTGCGCTATCACATCGTGCGAGGCTCGCTCGATGCCTCGGGCGTCAACGGTCGCAACCAGAGTCGGTCGAAGTACGGCACGAAGAAGCCGAAGGCCGGCGCCGCAGGAGGCAAGAAGTGAGTCGCCGCAAGAAGTCCGTCAAGCGCAATATCCTGCCCGACTCCCGCTACGACAGCCAGACGGTCAGCAAGTTCATGAACGTCATGATGCTCGCGGGCAAGAAGGCCACCGCTGAGCGCATCTTCTACGGCGCCATGGACCTCGTCGAGGCTCGCACCTCGCAGCCCGGCGTCACTGTCTTCAAGCAGGCGCTCACCAACCTCAAGCCCGTGGTCGAGGTCAAGTCGCGCCGCGTCGGTGGTGCCACCTACCAGGTGCCCGTCGAAGTGCGCCCCGATCGCCGGACCGCGCTCGCGATGCGCTGGCTCATCTCCTTCTCGCGCGACCGCAACGAGAAGTCGATGGCCGAGAAGCTCGCCGCCGAAGTCGTCGCCGCCTCGAAGGGCGAAGGCAACGCCGTCAAGAAGAAGGAAGACACGCATCGCATGGCCGAGGCCAACAAGGCCTTCGCGCACTATCGCTGGTAGCACCTCGATGTTCATGCACGACACGCCCCGTCTGGCACGCGCCCGACGGGGCGTGTCGCGTTCGTGCTCCCGGCACATGCCTTGTTCGCTGGGGTATGGCCGGTCAGATTCCGATCCTTCCCAGTCGTGGCACGCAGGTTGCTCCTTGGACCTCGTGACTCCCGGACTCAATTCCGCATGACCGCCTCGGCCCTCCCGGCCTCCGTCACCACCGATGCGCCCGTGGCCGACCACGCCCTCGCCCCGCTTGCGGTGGCTGGTGCGGCGTTCGCCTTCCTGTTCTGGCGCCCGGCCGCGATGCTCTCGGGCGACTGGTGGTCGAATCCGGAAGCGGGCCACGGGCTGCTCCTCGCCCCGGTCGCGGTCTACCTGGCGTGGAAGTCGGGCATCCGTCCCGGTGCGCGGCCCAATCTGGCACTCGGGCTCGCGCTGATCATCGTGGGGGTGCTCGTGCGCTACGCGTCCGGACTCGCCGCCGAGCTGTTCACGATGAAGGCGTCGATGCTGGTGGCGGCGGCCGGGCTGATCGCCGCGCGATGGGGTGGCAAGCAGCTCCTGCACTGGTGGTTGCCCGTGCTCCTCTTCGCGCTCGCGGTCCCGCTGCCCGAGCTCATCCTCAACGCGATCGCGCTGCCGCTGCAGTTCAAGGCGTCGTCGATTGGCGCGGCGCTGCTTCGGGCGCGCGACATCCCCGTGCTGCTCGCTGGCAACGTGATTCGCGTGCCGGGCCACGAACTGTTCGTGGCCGAGGCGTGCAGCGGCCTGCGCTCGCTGACTGCGCTCATCTCCATCGCGGTGCTCGCGGGCGGCATCGGACTGCGCTTCCCGCTCTCGCGTGTCGTGCTCGTCGCCGTGGCGATTCCGGTGGCGGTGCTGATCAACGGGGTGCGCATCTTCCTCACCGGATTCCTCGTGCTCTTCGTCGGACCGGAATTCGCCGACGGATTCATGCACACGACCGAGGGCTGGGCGATGTTCGTCATCTCGCTGACGATCCTCGGCGCGATCTCGTGGGTCATGGGGCTCGTCGAAGATCGGTTGCGACCGTTGCCGGCCGACCCGGAGCCGGATGCAGCGTTCGCGGAGGTCAGCGAGTGAGCGCGTGGAAGGCGTGGTCGCCGGCCGCGGTGTTGGTCGCGGGGAGCGCGCTCGTGCTCGGTCAGCGCGACCAGATGGCCGTGCCGCTCGCGCAGCCGTTGGCAACCGTCGAGGCGAATTTCAGTGGCTTCACCTCGAAGGATCTCACCATCGACACGACGCAGCAGAAGATCGCCGGCATGACGAACTACCTGATGCGCATCTTCAAGCGTGACACGCTGGACGTGATGTCGCTCTACGTCGGCTACTACGACTATCAGCAGCAGGGGAAGTCGATTCACTCGCCGAAGAACTGCCTGCCCGGGGCCGGATGGGAGCCGATGGCGCAGAGCATCGTGGCCGTGACGGTGGACGGGGTGGATCATCCGGTCAATCGCTACCTGCTCGGCAAGGGGTCGGCGCGCGCCCTCGTGTACTACTGGTATCAGGGGCGCGGCCGCATCGAGGCGAACGAGTACCGCGTCAAGTGGCAGCTGATGCGCGATGCCGCGCTGACGGGCCGGACGGAGGAGGCGCTGGTGCGTCTCGTGATTCCGATGGCCCCCGACGCGAAGGCGAAACAGCCGGAGGCGGTGGCGCTCCGGCGGATCCTTCCATCGGCCGCGCAGGCCGACAGTCTCGCGCAGCAGGCCGCGAAGCGTTACATCCCTGAGGTCATGCGCGTGTTGCCGAAGCCGGCGGTTGCCTCATGACTCCCTTCCTTCGACATCTCCGGGCCCTCAGCGGTCCCGCCACTGGGCGACAGAGCCGATGATCACGATCGAGAAGCTGTACGAGGGGCGTAACGGACGCGCGCTCGCGTGGGCGCTGTACTCCGTGTGCGCGCTGTTCCTCCTCTCGCCGGCGCTGGACCTGCTTGCCGCGATCACGCCCGCGCATCCGGGCAACATCCAGTGGCGGTTCGGGCTGATGATCAGCGTCGCGCCGACGATCATGACCGGGGTGATCTCGCTGGCGATGTTTGCCGTTCTCGGCGTGCTCTTCGGGCACCGCTCCGTGCTGCAGACCGTGGGGGGGGTGACCTTGGTGATGGCGACGATCTATCTCTCGATGATCGCCGTGTTCGCGATGGATCTGCTGCAACTGAGGCGCGCGGTACCGTCGGATCGACAACTGCAGTTCTGGATCACGTCGGCGAAGTGCCTGGCGCAGATCTTCACGGGTGCATTCGCCCTCGGCTTGCTCGGACTGGGCTCGTTCCGCGTGACCCGTCAGAAGACAGGCGCGGCGGCGGTTGAGGGGGGCGGTCGGAGTCGCGGACCGCAGATTCTCGCGTCCCGTCCCCCGAGCGAGCAGTCGGTGTTGACGAGCCGGACACCGACCTCGGAGCCGACAATTGGGTCTGGAAGCAAGTAGCCAAGGCTGCTGCACCCCTGTGTGGCGTTGATGCAACTGCACCGCAATTGAACGGTTGGTACGTGGTTAGCTGAAACGGCGTAAGCGGTTGATTTGTTGGTACTTACGTCGGCTTGTTCTCCTCTGAAAAACATCCCTCCATCGCGGTACAGTTCCTGCGAAGGTAGGACTCGGGAAGCCGGGAAGCGGACGTCCGCCCACCGTAGCTTGACCCGACGCTCACAAGAAGAGGAGAACTAGCGATGCGATTTCGGACACTGACTCGAGTTGGGATGGCGGCGGTTGCGTCGCTCCTGACAGTCCAGGCTGCGGGCGCGCAGACTTGGTACAACGCCACCACGCCGAACAACGTCGGCAGCAACGCTGCCCCGTTCTGGAACAAGGTTTCGAACGACAACTCGGGCGGCGTCTGCAATCTGGGCGCGGTGCTGATGGGCATCGCCACCAATGCCGGCTGCTCCAACGAGGTGCCGACCAACCTGCTGCCGCTGTCGAATGTTCAGCAGCTGCCGGGTGTTTCTGGGAGCACGCGCGGCGCGTTCCTGGCTGCTAACGCGAACTTCAAGACGCCGGCCTCGTTCATGATGAGCGCTGGTATGTACCAGTTTACCCTGTTCGGCAAGATCGCGAAGTTCGCGACCAGCACGAGCGGCGCGTCGCCGCGCTACGGCACCTACACGGTCAACAGCCTCGGCCAGCGCGTGCTGAGCGAGATCGTGCTGGCGCCAGGTGCGTCGATGACATTCTCCTCGTCGTCGAGCTTCGGCTTCTGGCTCGGCGCCTTCGCGCCCAATCCTGGCGGCGGCAATCTGAACGTCTACTTCTCCGACATGGCGACCTGTCAGGTTTCGACCGCGCTCGTCGGGTGCGGCTCGGTGTCGGCCGCGTCGCAGCAGTTCGCGCTCTTCACGGGCAGCCTCTCGGGCGCTTCGGCGATCTCGGGCGGCGTGGTCCAGGCGCAGACTGGCGACCGGTTCTGGCTCGGTGGCGAGGATGATGCCTCGGCCGGTTCTGACCGCGACTATAACGACGTGGTGGGTTCGTTCACGGCGGTTCCGGAGCCGGCCTCGATGGCGCTCTTCGGCACTGGGCTCCTCGGCGTCCTCGCCGTCGGCCGTCGCCGTCGCAAGTAGTCCGATTCGACTGAGCGTCGCGCGGCCTCCCCTCCTCTGAGGTCTCGCGTTTGGCCCCGGTCCTTCACAGGACCGGGGCCTTCGCTTGCCCACTGGTCGGGTCGGGAGCTCGTATCGGCGTCGAACGCCGGTGTCCGTGGAGTCCACCCCGACGAGAGAGGCTTCGGTGGCGTGAGCGTGGGCGCCGATGCGCGCTGCCCGGGCAGAGGAGTGTAGGCAAACCTCCCAGGTGCGTCGGTACAAGCCAGACCGTTCGTCTGTTCGGGCAGGGTCGAGCGTACGGCGTTGGGCGCGCTACCTCCTTCAAATAGCGTCAGGGCAGGAGTTGACTTAACCCCCTGCACTGAGCTACTATACCATGCTCCCCCGGAAAGTCGTCCGCGTCTTCGAGCGCGAGCGACGCAACTGGAGGAGACAACTCAACGCCGGGCAGGTTGTTTGGCCCGGCGCGCCTCGAGTCCCCATCCGCGCAGCAGTGGCGGGTGCACCCGGCGGCAGCGGATGGATACCGGCCCCAGTACGGGGTGACATGGTCCAGCCGCGTTTTTGTTGGCTTCCTTCCCTTTGACGTTCCGTGGCCCTCACGAGCCACTCACGCACCGAGTCGCGACCAATGGCCCGTACGACCCCGCACGAGCACTATCGCAATATCGGCATCATGGCCCACATCGATGCCGGTAAGACGACCACCACTGAGCGCGTCCTCTATTACACGGGGAAGTCGCACAAGATTGGTGAAGTGCACGATGGCGCCGCCACGATGGATTGGATGGAGCAGGAGCAGGAGCGCGGGATCACGATCACGTCGGCCGCGACGACCTGCTTCTGGCAGCGCCACGGGCAGAGCGACGAGACGGGCTCCGGGCCGGAGATCCGCATCAACATCATCGACACGCCCGGGCACGTGGACTTCACGGTCGAAGTGGAGCGCTCGCTGCGCGTTCTGGACGGTGCGGTGACGTTGCTCGACTCGGTGGCTGGCGTGGAGCCGCAGACCGAGACGGTGTGGCGCCAGGCCGACCGCTACCGCGTGCCGCGGCTGATTTTCGCGAACAAGATGGATCGTGTCGGCGCGAACTTCGATCGCTGCATGGACATGATCCGTGACCGGCTTGCGAAGAAGTCGTACCCGGTCCAGCTGCCGGTCGGGTCGGGCGAGCTCTTCACGGGTCACATCGACGTGATCGAGCGCAAGCAGTACATCTTCGATGAGCAGACGCTGGGCAAGACGTTCACCGTGGTGGACGTGCCGGCCGAGTACAAGGAAGCCTGCGAGGCCGCCCGTCATGCCGTCATCGATGCGGCGGTGGAGCACGACGAGTCGCTGATCGAGAAGTACCTGAGTGGTGAGGAGCTTACGGTCGACGAGATCCGCCACGCCATCCGCCAGGCGACCATCGGCATGCACATCGTGCCGGTGCTCTGCGGCGCCTCCTTCAAGAACAAGGGCGTGCAGGCGTTGCTCGATGCCGTCATCGACTATCTGCCCGCGCCGACCGACGTGCCGGCGATCAAGGGTCACCTGCCGCACCACGACGAGACGTTCGAGGATCGCCCGGTGAACGACGAGGCGCCGTTCGCGGCGCTGGCGTTCAAGATCGCGACGGACCCGTTCGTCGGTAAGCTGACCTTTTTCCGCGTGTACTCGGGGACGCTCAAGGCGGGCTCCTACGTCTACAACAGCACGAAGGACAAGCGCGAGCGCGTGGGTCGCCTGCTGCAGATGCATGCGAACAAGCGCGAGGAGATCGAGGAGGTGCGCGCGGGCGACATCGGCGCTGCGATCGGCCTCAAGGACACGCGCACCGGCGACACGATGTGCGACGAGGACAGCCCGATCATCCTCGAGGCGATGAAGTTCCCGGCCCCCGTCATCGACGTCGCGATCGAGCCGAAGACCAAGGCCGACCAGGACAAGCTCGGCATCGCGCTGCAGAAGCTGGCGGAGGAAGACCCGACGTTCCGCGTGCACTCCGACGCGGAGACCGGCCAGACGATCATCTCCGGGATGGGCGAGCTCCATCTCGAAATCATCGTCGACCGCATGATGCGCGAGTTCAAAGTCGACGCGAACGTGGGCCGCCCGCAGGTGGCCTACCGCGAGACGATCAAGAAGCGCATCGAGAAGGTCGAGGGCAAGTTCATCCGCCAGTCGGGCGGCAAGGGCCAGTACGGCCACGTGGTGATCAACGTCGAGCCGGCGGGCGCGGGGCACGGCTTCGTGTTCGAGGACAAGATCACGGGCGGCGTCATCCCGCGTGAGTACATCGGCCCGGTCGAGGCCGGCATCAAGGAAGCGCTCGAGAACGGTATCATTGCCGGCTATCCGATGGTGGACGTGAAGGTCGAGCTGATCTACGGCTCGTACCACGACGTCGACTCGTCGGAAATGGCGTTCAAGATCGCAGGGTCGATGGCGGTGAAAGAGGCGGTGAAGGGTGCCACCCCGATCATCCTCGAGCCGATGATGAACGTCGAAGTCGTCTGCCCCGATGCGTACATGGGCGACATTCTCGGCGACCTGTCGTCGCGCCGCGGCAAGATCGGCGGCATGACGCAGCGCGGTGAGGCGCAGGTGATTGCCGCGTCGGTACCGCTGTCCGAGATGTTCGGCTACTCGACCAAGCTGCGCTCACAGTCGCAGGGGCGCGCCGTGTACTCGATGGAGTTCAGCCACTACGAAGAAGTGCCGAAGGCGAAGGCCGAAGAAATCATCAGCAAGGTGAAGGCGTAAGCCTCCACTCTTCATTACACGACACGCACATCCCCAGGGATACCAGCCATGGCGAAGGCGAAGTTCGAGCGGACGAAGCCGCATGTGAACGTGGGCACGATCGGCCACGTCGACCACGGGAAGACGACGACGACGGCGGCGCTGACGAAGGTGTCGGCGGACATGGGGTTTGGGACGAAGTACATCGCG
>JANYHJ010000159.1 GCA_025359135.1 Gemmatimonadota bacterium
TCTCACCGACGTGCACATCCGCGTGCTCACGGTGCTCATGGAACTGCCGGACCACGACCCCGTGGACCTGCCCAAGGGCGCCGGCGCGATCATCGTCACGCACGACCTCACGCCCTCGCTCACGGTGCAGCTTGATCGCGAAACGATTGCGGCCATCGCCACCGACGCGGGCACGCGCACGTCGCACGTGGCGATTCTCGCGCGCTCGCTGGGCATGCCGGCGGTCGTGGGACTGCGCGACGCCACCGAGAGGGTGAAGAGCGGCGATGTGGTCGTGCTCGACGGCTCGAGCGGACAGCTGTTGCTCAACCCGACGCAGGCGGAAATCGGCGCCTACCAGCGGCGCGCGCAGCGCGAGGCCCGCGACGAGGCCGAGTTGCAGCGCGAGGCCGCCGCCGAGGCGCTCACCGAGGACGGCGAACGCGTCACGTTGCGCGCCAATGTGGACTTGCCCGAAGAGGCGGAACACGCGGCGTCGTCGGGCGCCGAGGGCGTGGGGCTGATGCGCACCGAGTTCCTGGTGGTCGGTCGCGCCACGATGCCCGACGAGGACGAGCAGTATCGCGCGTACGCCCGCGTCGTGAGCGCCTTCAACGGCCGTCCCGTCGTGATCCGCACCTTCGACATCGGCGGCGACAAGCTGCCCGTCGGCGGATTTCCCGCGGAGGCCAATCCATTCCTCGGTTGGCGCGCCATCCGCATGTGCCTCGATCAGCCGGAGCTCTTCAAGGTGCAGTTGCGCGCGTTGCTCCGCGCGGCGCTGCACGGCGACGTGCGGCTCATGCTCCCGCTCATCGTGAGCGTGGACGAAGTGCGCGCGGCGCGTGCGTTGCTCGATGAAGCCAGCCTCGAACTGGCGGCGCGCGGCGTACCGCATGTCACCACGCTGCCGCTCGGGGTGATGGTCGAAACGCCGGCCGCTGCGGTGGCCGTCGACACGCTCGTGGGTGACGTCGCCTTCCTGAGCGTTGGCACCAATGACCTGGTGCAGTACACGCTGGCCGTCGATCGCGGAAACGCGAACCTCTCGGCGCGCTACACGCCGTTGCATCCCGCGGTGCTGCGACTGATCCGTCGCACGGTCGAGGTGGGCCAGGCACATGGACTCGACGTCTCCGTGTGCGGTGAGATGGCGTCGCAGCCGCTCATGGCGTTCGCCCTCATCGGCCTCGGCGTGCGCTCGCTGTCGGTCGCGCCTCGCTCGGTGCCGCTCGTCAAGCGCATCGTGCGTTCGATCAGCGCGGCCATCGCGCGCGAGGCGGCGGACGCGGCGATGGCCGCGCCCACGGCGGCCGCTGCGGAACAACAGCTGCGGCAGCGACTTTTCGCTGCAGTTGGTGATGCGCCATGGCTCAATTCCGGCTTGTCCGGGGTCGGCGCGTCCGATACGATTCGGAGCTGACCTGCCGCCACTCGCGGCCTGACTCCTTGAGCCCCCGTGTCGCCGTGCTCGATCGCCAGTTGTTCACCTCCGAATCCGTCACGGAAGGTCATCCCGACAAGATTGCCGACGCGATCTCCGACGGTGTGCTCGACGCCATCCTCGCGCTCGACCCGAAGGCGCGCGTGGCCTGCGAGACGCTCGTCACGACGGGACTCGCGGTGATCGCCGGTGAAGTGACGACGAACAGCTGGGTGGACCTGCAGGACATCGCGCGCTCGACGATCCAGCGCATCGGGTACACCGATGCCGCCTTCGGCTACGACTACAAGACCTGCTCGGTGCTGAACGCGATCGGCAAGCAATCGCCTGACATCTCGATGGGCGTGGACACCGGTGGCGCGGGCGACCAGGGCATGATGTTCGGCTATGCCTGCGACGAAACGCCCGAATTGATGCCGATGCCGATCCACCTCGCGCACGGCCTCACTCGCGCGCTGTCCGAGCGACGCAAGGACAAGACGCTCAAGTGGCTGCGCCCGGACGGCAAGGCGCAGGTCACCGTGCTCTACGAGGACGGGCATCCCGTGGCGGTCGACACCGTCGTCGTCTCCACGCAGCACGCCGACGGCGTGAGCAACGCGACGATCCGCAAGTCGATCATCAAGGACATCGTCGAGGCGACGATCCCCAAGGCGTTGCTCGGCAGGCAGGTCAAGTACCACATCAACCCGACGGGCCGGTTTGTCGTCGGTGGTCCGCAGGGCGACTGCGGCCTGACCGGCCGCAAGATCATTGTCGACACGTACGGCGGCATGGGCCGTCACGGCGGCGGCGCGTTCAGCGGCAAGGATCCGTCGAAGGTCGACCGTTCGGCGTGCTATGCGGCGCGCTGGGTGGCCAAGAACATCGTGTCGGCCGGCCTGGCCAAGCGCTGCGAGGTGCAGGTGGCCTATGCCATCGGCGTCGCCGAGCCGGTCTCGGTCATGGTGGACACGTTCGGCACGAGCGCGGTGCCCGAGGCCAACATCATGGCGGCGGTGCGCGAGATCTTCGACCTCACGCCGCGCGGCATCATCGCCTCGCTCGACCTGCTCAAGCCCATCTACTCGGCCACCTCCGCGTACGGGCACTTCGGCCGCACGCCCGAGAAGATCGGCTCGGGCAAGACGGGGCGCACGACGTTCACCTGGGAGCGTACCGACCGTGCCGCGGCGCTCAAGCGCCTGGCCACGGCGTAACCGTCCTCCCGTCGGGCGGACGCCACCCATGGTCGAAATGGCGGTCGCCCGCCTCGGCATCGACAGCACGACGAATTCGTACGTCGTCGTGCTGCGCGAGAAGGGCGGCCCGCGCATCCTGCCCATCTGGATCGGACAGCCGGAGGCCGAGGCAATCGCCTCGAACCTGAATGGCGTCAAGCGCGAGCGCCCGATGACGCACGATCTCGCACGCAACCTGATCGTCGGGCTGGGCGGCGTGCTGCGGCGCGTCAACATCACCCGCGTCGAGGACAACACGTACTACGCGGAGCTGCACCTGCAGCGTCCCGACGCCAACGTCCAGGTGGACGCGCGTCCCTCGGATTCGATCGCGATCGCGCTGCGACTCGCCGCGCCCATCTACGCGGAGGAATCGCTGCTCGTGCGTCCCGATGACGACGACGAGACCGACGCGGACGACGCGACGCAGGCGGAGGTCGACGAGGACACGACGACCCCCGATTTTTCTGCGGCGCGGAAGAGCGAGGAACTTTCGGCCCAGCAGCTCAAGGACTATCTCGAGCGCCTTCGGCCCGAAGACTTCGGCAAGTTCAGGCTGTGAGTCGAACGCTGTTGCGCGTGGCGGCCCTGTTGGGCGTCACCCTGTTGGCGGGAGCACGTGGCGGGGCGCAAGTCGCGCCTCCGCCGGGCGGCCCGCTTCCGACCGTGCCCGGTTCGGAGAATCCACACGGGCCGGCGGCCACGGGTCCGCATGACGTGAGCGGCAAGGTCGAGCGCCTCACGCGTGCCGGCCCCGTGGCGCTCGCGGGCGCGATCATCACGCTGCACCGCGTCGGCCCCGACAAGGAGGGGCCGGTGGATTCGGTCCGCACCGACGCCAGCGGTGGGTACCGCATCCGCTACCGCGCCACCGGCAGCAAGAATGCGATCTACTTTGCGGCCACCACGTGGCAGGGGATCGCCTACTTCACGCCGCCACTCCGCGCGGCTTCGGTGAGTGGTAACGCGGCGCGGTTGAGCGTCTACGATACGACGAGCCGCAACGTGCAGCTCGCGGTCCGCGGACGTCACGTGATCGTGGGTGCGGCGGACTCCACGCACACGCGCGTCGTCATCGAAGTCTACGAACTCGCGAACGACTCGGTGACGACGCTCGTCGGCAGCGATTCGCTCACGCCGACGCTCATCGTGCCCGTGCCGACCGCAGCGCGTGAGGTCGTCGTGGGGCAGGGCGACGTGCCCGCCGACGCGACCGGCACGGCGCCGGGGCAGCTCAAGGTGTTCGCGCCCTTCGCGCCGGGACTCAAGCAGCTCTCCTTCTCCTACCGGATTCCCAAGGAGTCGTTTCCCCTCGCCTTCTCGCTCGAGCGTGCGAGCGACGTGCTCGAGGTGCTCGTCGAGGAGCCGAGTGCCACGGTCAGTGGCGCGGCGCTGCAGAACATGGGACCGATCGCCGCCGAATCGCGCACCTTCAAGCGCTTCCTCGGACAGAACATCGCCGCAGGTGGCCAGTTGACCATCGGCGTGCCCGGCACGATGAGCGGCACGACGAGCGTCTACATCATCGGCATCGTCTTCGCGGTCGGCGTGGCGCTGCTCGCGGGGCTGGCGCGAACGGCGTTCGTGGCGCGCAACGCCGGCGGTTCGCGCGCGACCTTCGTGAACGAGGATCCCGAGACGATTGCGCGCGAGATCGCCGACCTCGATCGCGCGCATGAGCGTGCGCCCGGCAATGCCGACGAGTACGCGAAGGCGCGCATGGTGCTCAAGGAGCGCCTGACGCTCGCGCTTGCGCGGCGTGACGGCGAGGCCTAGACTCCCGCTCACAATTGAACGCGGACCGGGGACACGGAAGCCGGAACCAAGCCGGCGCGGCCCCGCCACTGTATCGGGCGTGATGTCGCCTGCTCCACAAGCCACTGGCCCACGCGGGCTGGGAAGGCGGAGCAGGAAGCCCGGAGCCAGGAGACGACTCTGGTCCGCTGCCAATTCAGACCCTCGGGGGAGGGCTGGTGGCGTCCAGTGACTGCGGGTGCAGCTTCTGGCGTTGCGGGCTTCCTCCATGCACTGGAGCGAGATGCCCGCTTTTTTGTTGTCGCGAGTCGCCGTACGTCGTGCCGCGTTGCTCGGCGTCGGCGTCGGCATGCTCGCGGCGTGCGATCGTGAGGAGCGCCCGCGCTCCCCGGCCGCCGCGTCGACCATCGTCGACGACTTCGGGGACACGAGCGCGTTCACGCGCGCGCCCACGCGCATCGTCTCGCTCAACCCGAGCACCACCGAGGTGCTGTTCGCCATCGGCGCCGGCGGACGCGTCGTCGGGCGCACGACCTGGGACGGATGGCCCGATTCGGCCAAGCTCGTGCCGAGCATGGGCGACGCGTTGCGGCCGAACGTCGAGACGGTGCTCGCCGCGCATCCCGACCTCGTGCTGCTCTACGCCAGCGAGGACAATCGCGCCGCAGCGCGCGCCTTCCAGCGCGCAGGCGTGGCCACGGTGACGCTGCGCAATGATCACATCAGCGACTTCGCGCGCACCACGCTGCTGCTCGCGCGCGCCACCGGCGACACGCTGCGTGCGCGCACCGTCATCGACTCGGTGACGGCCACGCTTGCGCGCGTGCGCGCGGCCACGCAGGGCCTCGCCAAGCCGCGCGTCTTCTGGAAGGTCTACGATCGTCCGCTGCTGACGATCGGCAAGGGCTCGTTCCTGAGCGAACTGGTGGCCATCGCGGGTGGCGAGAATCTCTACGACGACTTGGCGAGTCCGAGTCCCGCCGTCACGCTCGAGGATGTCGCGCGCCGGGACCCCGACATCGTGATGGTTGCGCCCGGCGGCAACGGCCCGCTGCAGAACGCACCCGCGTGGCGCGCGGTCCGCGCCGTGCGCGATGGGCGCTTCGCGCTCGTGGACACGGCGCGCGTCGGGCGTCCGGGGGTGAGGCTTGGAGAAGCGGCCGTCTCGATCGCCAAGCGGTTGCATCCCGAGGTCACGCCGTAACGTGCCGACGCGCGCCCTTGTCGCCCTCATCGTGCTGCTGCTGATCGCTGCCGCCTGCGGCGTCGCGTTCGGCAGCGCCACGCTGACGCCCGCCGAACTCTGGCGCGCGCTCGCGCAGGGCGACACGGGCACGGCCACCTCGATCGTGCGCGACGTGCGGCTGCCGCGCGTGGCCCTTGGCGCGCTCGTCGGTGCGGGATTGGGCATGAGCGGCGCGGCGCTCCAGGGCACGCTGCGCAATCCGCTCGCGGAACCGTACCTGCTCGGCGTGAGCGGTGGCGCCGCCGTGGGCGCGGTGCTCGCGGTGGTGTTGGCCGGCGCACATGGGCTGCTCGTGCCAGTTGCCGCCTTTGCCGGCGCCCTTGTCGCAGTGCTCGTGGTGCTGGTGGTGGCGCGCGCGGCGGGCGGCCGTGGCGACGCGCGACTGCTCCTCATGGCGGGCGTGGTGGTTGGTGCGTTCGCGAACGCGGCCATCATGCTCGCGCTCGCCAACGCGCCCGCCAACACCGTGCGCGGCGCCACGTGGTGGATGATGGGCTCGCTCGCCGACGCCGACTGGTTCCAGGTGCGCTCGCTCGCGGCGTTGCTCGTGCTCGGCGGCGGCGCGCTGCTCTGGATGGCGCGCGAGATCGACGTGTTGGCGCTCGGCGCCGAGGCGGCCGCATCGCTTGGCGTCGAGCCGGATGCCGCAAGCCGTCGCGTCTTCCTGTGGGCGTCGCTCGTGGCTGCGGCAACCGTTTCGGCCGCAGGGCTGGTGGGCTTCGTCGGACTCGTGGTGCCGCACCTGGCGCGCGGCGCCGGTGCGCGTGCGCATCGCGGCGCGCTCGTGGCATCGGCCATCGCGGGCGCGGCGCTCGTCATCGCGTCCGATGTGCTGGCGCGCGTCGCACTGCGCCCCACCGAGCTGCCGCTCGGCGCCGTGACGGCGATCATCGGCGTGCCGTTCTTCCTCGTGCGATTGCGGAAGCTCGCGTGATCCGCTTCGAGGACACCGCGGTGCGCTATGCCGGCACGGATCGTGACGCGTTGGGCGGCGTGAGCTTCGAGGCGGCGGCGGGCCAGCTCACGGCCATTGCTGGGCCCAACGGTTCCGGCAAGACGAGTTGTGTGCGCGCGCTCCTCGGTCGCGCGCCGCTCGTGCGCGGGCGCGTCTCGATCGGGCGCGACGATCGCGCGGGCATGGACGCGCGCGCCTTCGCACGGCGCGTGGCGGTCGTCACGCAGCGTGAGGAACCGGCCTTTCCGCTCGCGGTGCGCGAGTACGTCGCCCTCGGCCGGCATCCGCACCAGACGCCGTGGCGGAGCGACGCGGCGCGCGATGCGTCCGCCGTGTCGGGCGCGCTCGCGCGCGCCGGCATCGAAGCGTTGGCCGAGCGCCGCACCGATACGCTGTCGGGCGGAGAGTGGCAGCGCGCACGCGTGGCGCGTGCGCTCGCGCAGGACGGCGAGGCGCTGGTGCTTGACGAACCGTCGGCCTTCCTCGACGTTGCCCACGAGATGGCGCTCTTCGAGCTGCTCGCGAGCATCGCCGCCACGGGCCACGCCGTGCTGATGGTGAGCCACCAGCTCAACCTCGTGGCGCGCTTCGCCGATCGTCTCGTGCTGCTCGACCAGGGCCGCGTGGCGGCCGACGGACCGCCGGCCCAGGTGATGGATGGTCCGACGCTCGAGCGCGTCTACAACTGGCCGCTCGTCGTGACGCGCGATCCAGCGGTCGGCGCGCCCACGCTGGTGCCGTTGCGCAAGCGCGCAGGGGGTCCGCGATGATCGGCATCGTGCATCTCGCGGTGATCATGGGCGCGATGCAGTCGCCGACGCCGGTCGCCTCGCGCGACCGCACGATGCTGGTACAGACGATGATCGTGTCGCGCGACCGCACGATGCTGGTGCAGGCGACGATCGTGTCGCGCGACAGCACGCTCCCCGCGCCGCGCGTGGTCGTCGTGCGCGATGCCGGCACAGGTGCTCCGGTTGCCGGCGCGCGCGTGCGCTCGGGCGCGGAGGAGCAGCGCGCATCGGCAGACGGCATCGTGCGCATGAAGGTCGCCGTGGGCGATTCGATTGTGATCGCGCGCGTCGGGTACGCACGTCTCGTGCTCGCCGTCTCGACGAGCGACACCATCACCGCGTGGCTCTCGCCGCCGATGCGTCTGCTGCCGGTCGTCCAGACCATGGCCGCGACGGAACCGCTCGCCCGCAACAGCAGCACGCGCAGCGTCACCTCCGCGCGCGAGATGGCGCAGCCGAGCCTCGCGGCGTTGGTGGCCTCCATGCCGGGCGTGGGAAGCCGGTCGGCACGCGGCGAGGCGACGTGGCAGCTGCGCGGCGCACGCGCGGAGCAGGTGCTCGTGACGCTCGATGGCGTCCCGCTCAACGACCCCGCCACGGGCATCGCCGACGCATCCGACCTGCCACTCGCCGCGCTGGGCAGCGTGCGCGTGATGCCCGGTGCCGATGGCGCCGCGGGTGGCGGCGCGGTCGGCGGCACGATCGCCCTCACGAGTGGTGACGCGCCCGTCTTCAGCATGAGCAGCGGCGCCTTCGGCACGCGCACCGTCGAGGGCGCGACGACGCTTGCCCTCGGCGGCACGCGCCTGCGCGTCGGCGCCGCGTGGCACGAAGCGCGCAACGACTTCCCGTTCATCAATACCGATGGAGCGGCGGGCTCCGACACCGTTGAACGTCGCGTCAACAACGATGAGCGCCGCGTTTCGCTCTTTGCCGCGGCCACCGCGGACGCGGCGTGGCTCACGGCCTTCGCCTCGAGCGGTGATCGTGGCCTCGTCGGGCCGATGAACGTGCGGTCCTCCGACCACGACCGGGCGCTCACCGATCGACTGTCGCTCCGCGGCGGACTCGGCGGAGGGAACTGGACCCTCGCGGCCGGTGTCCGAACCCTCGGCATGCGCTATGACAATCCCTCCGCCCCCACGCTCGACACCGAGGCGCGCACCGTCTCACCCGAGGCGGATCTGGGCGTGCGCGCCTGGAGCGTTTCGTGGCGAGCCGGCGTGGGCGCCGACCGGCTCACCGGCACCAACCTCGAGGACGCCACGCGCGTTCGTGGGTGGGCCGCAGCGGAGCGTGCCTTCGCCCTGCGTAGCTGGCGCGGTACGGCGGGCGTGCGCCTCGATGCGATCCAGGGGGCGGCCCCGATGGCAAGTCCGTGGTTGGCGATCGAGGGAACGGGCGACGTGGCGCCGTACGTGCGCGTGGGGCAGGCGTTCCGTGCGCCCACGCTCTACGACCTCTACTTCGCCGCACCGCAGCGGCTCACCGCCCGATCGCTCAGACCCGAGCGGACGCAGCTCGACGCCGAAGTCGGGGTGCGTGCGCGCCTGGCGAGTGACGCTGTCACGATGACCGCCGCCGCCTTCACGCGCACCGTGGACGACGCCATCATCTGGTTCCCGGGCAACTTCACGTGGAGTCCATCGAATGTGGGCCGCGAGCGCACGGTGGGCGCTGAGGTCAACGCGCAGGTCTCGTTGCGCCCGCTCACGCTCACCCTCTGGGGCGCCGCCACCGACGCGGAGCTCGAAGCCGGCAACCTCACCCTCCCCACGCCGTACGTGCCCGATCTCGCCGGTGGGCTGAGCGCCGCGTGGCGCGCGGGTCGCAGCACGTACACCATCAGTGCGCGTGGCATCGGCTCGCGCGCCTTCACCGCCGCGCCCGTGAGCGCGGCGACGCTGCTCCCGCCGGTCGGATGGCTTGACCTCGCCTGGAGTCGTACGCTCACCCTCGCCGGCACGCCGATGTTGGTGGCCGCCGGCGTCACCAACGCGCTGGACGCTCGCTGGGAGTCGGTGCGCCGATTTCCCTCGGTCGGACGCGCCTGGACCATCTCGCTCACGCTTTCCCCCTGACCCACGCTGCCATGCTTCGTCGCCTGATTGTCTCCGCGCTGCTTCTCGTTGGCGCCTGCAAGGACACCTCGCTCAATCCGCTGCCGTTCACGCCGAACAAGGGTACCGTCGTCCTCAACGGGTTCGGGCTGCAGGGGGCAACGCTCGTTCCCGACACCGGACTCGTCTCGGCGGGGTTCATCTCGCTGCCCGCCTCGTTCGATGGAGCCTACGAGCGCATCGTGCGTGACACGTTGCTCACCACGAGTTCCAAGGGTGGCGGCGACCTGCTGTACGTGGTCGACCTGGCCGCCGGCACCAAGAAGGCAATCCAGATGCCAGCCGCGAGCAATCCGGGCAACGCGTCGCTCATCGTCGGGCGAGTCGAGGCGAACATCGTCGTGGCGCTGCGCGACTCGCAGGCCGTCGCGTTCATCACGAACCTGGGGAGCGCCACGCCCACGGTCACGCTGCGCCGCGGTGTCGGGCAGTGCCCGGTGGACGTCGCGCAGTTCGACACGGAGCTCTACGTGCTCGACGCGAACCAGAATTGCCGGACCGACTTCTCCACCGTTGGCCCCTCGCGCCTGCTGCGCCTGCGATTCGCCAACAATGTCATCGACACGATTCCGCTCAGCGCCACGGTCATCGGGGCGTCGAACATGACGACGCAGGGATCAAGCCTCTACGTCGCCGGCTTCGGTCAGGTGAATTTCGTCACCGGCGTCGTCTCGCAAGCGGGCACGATCGTGAAGTACGACATGGAGAACAAGCTGATCACGGGCACCGGGCAGATGCCGTTCGGCAGCTTCGGCACCGTGTTGACGGCCGGGCGCGACGGCCTGCTCTACGCGTCCGTCTACGGCAACGCGACCACGTTTCCCGGTCGCGTCGTGCGCGTGGACTCGACCGGGCTCGCCGCGGTCGGGCCCTTCCTGCCAACCGGCAACTTCGCCGCGCTCACGGCCCCCGACTCCACCCCCGCGAACTGTGCGGCCGTGGGGGTGGACACGCGCGGACGCGTCTATTGCCCCGTGGTCGGCGCTGCCTCGGCGAGCAAGCTCTACGTGTACAACGCCAATTTCCTGCTCATCCGCAACATCAACGTCGGACAGGGGGCGGTGGCGGTGCAGGCCCGCTGACGCTGCGCGCGCGAGGGAACGCCGGCGAGGGGCTCTCCGGCGTTCCCGGACCTATCTTTCGCCCATGCCCCTCGTGGACACTGACGCGATCGTCCTCCACGCTTTCGACTACCTCGAAACGTCGCGCATCCTGCGCCTCGCGACGCGTGATGCCGGGGTGCAATCGGTGATCGCGAAGGGCGCCCGCCGGCCCAAGGCCCGCCACGCCAGCGCCATCGACCTCTTCGCCGAAGGGAGCGCGCAGCTCTCGCTCAGGCCGGGGCGCGACCTCCACACGCTGACCGGGTTCGATGTCACGCGCGTGCGCATCGGCCTGGCCGAAGACCTCGCGCGCTTCAGCGCGGCGTCGGCCATCGCCGAACTCGTGCTCCGCTTCGGCAACGACGAGGCGCAGCCGGAGCTGTTCATCTTGCTCGCCTCGGTGCTCGACACGTTGGCGGTCACGCCGGCCGCCGATGCGCGTCGCGTGGCGCTGGGTGGCGCGTGGCGCCTCGTGGCCGCATTCGGCTTCGCGCCCACGATGCAGTTGTGTGCGCGCGACCTCGCGCCCATTTCCGACGACGCGACCGTCGCGTTCAGCCATCGGGAAGGAGGCGTGCTCTGCGCGAGCTGCGCGCGCGGCACGCCCGGCGTCCGCATGCTGCCGCTCGCGGCGCGTCGGGCCGTCGCCACCTGGCTCGACGCCGGCGACCCCGACCCGCTCGATGATCCGAGCCTGCGCGCGCACCAGCGCCTGCTGCGCGAGTTCGTGCACGAGCACCTCACCGATGGCCGTCCGCTGCGTGCGTGGGACAGCTGGGAGAAGGCCGAGTGGGCCGGCGGTTGATCGACGGGACGCGAGCATGATCCTCGGAACCGCCGGCCACATCGATCACGGCAAGACGGCACTCGTGCGCGCGCTGACCGGGGTCGACACCGATCGCCTTCCCGAAGAGAAGCGACGCGGCATCACCATCGAGCTGGGATTCGCGAGACTCGACCTGGACGGGGTCGGCGCCGTCGGCATCGTCGACGTCCCAGGCCATGAGGCGTTCGTGCGCACCATGCTCGCGGGTGCCACGGGTATGGACGCCGCGTTGCTCGTCGTCGCCGCCGATGCCGGAGTCATGCCGCAGACCCGCGAGCATGTCGCGATCCTCGACCTGCTCGGCGTGCCGCGTGGCGTGGTGGCGCTCACCAAGTCGGATCTCGTGGACGCGGAGTGGTGCGCCCTCGTGGCCGACGACGTGCGCTTGCTCCTTGCCGCCACCTCCCTCGCGACCGCGCCGATCGTGCCGGTCTCCTCGGTGACCGGCGAAGGCCTCGGGGCGCTGCGTGCGGCAATCGTCGCCGCGCTCTCGACGGTGCGGGTGCGCGATGCCGATGCACCGTTCCGCCTGCCGGTGGACCGCAGCTTCACCGTGAAGGGCACCGGAACGGTCGTCACGGGGACGGTGTGGAGTGGGACGCTCGCGCGCGATGCCGCGGTGCGTGTGTTGCCCGGTACGGCCGCGGCCCGGGTGCGCGGCGTCGAGAGCCACGGCGCCGCGCAGGGTGCAGCGCATGCGGGTGAGCGCACGGCACTCGCGTTGGCTGGCGTCGAGGTCGCGGACGTCACGCGCGGACACGTCGTCGTCGCCGACGACGCGTGGGTGCCGTCGTCGCGACTGCGGGCCGACGTGACGCTGCTGCCAGGCGCGCGCCCGATCGGTCCACGCGCCCGCGTTCGCCTGCACGTCGGTACGAGCGAAGTCAGTGCGCGCATCGTCGTTGCCGGTGGTGCGCTCGCACCGGGCGAGTCGCGCGCCGCTCGCATCGTCACCGACCACCCCGTCGTCGCGCGCGGCGGCGATCGCGTCGTCTTCCGCGGAGGCGCGCGCCTCACCACGCTGGGCGGCGGTGTCATCACCGACCCGCAGCCACCGTTGCGCCGCACGCGACCCTTCGCGCACGCTGCTGCCAGCGAAGCCGAGCGGCTGCAGTGGATGCTCGTCGAGGCGGGCTTGGGTGGCTTGCCGGTGGCGCGCCTTGCCCTCCGGCTCGGTGTGTCCGACGCGCGCACGCGCACGCTGCTCAAGGGCGCCAAGGCGATCGTGCGGGAGAATCTCGCGTGGGACGGTGCGTTGGCGCTGGCGCGGGCGTCGGCACTCGACCGCGCCGTGCGCAGTCACGTGGCCAGGCATCCGACCGATGACGGTGCGCCGGCCGCGGAGCTCGTCGCGCAGCTGGTCGCGGATTCACGCTTCGCCGCCGTCGTGCTGGCGCTCGCCGCCGAGAAACACGGCGTCGTCGTGGCTGGTCCGCACCTCCGCCCGGCTGGCTGGGTGCCGCTCAACGATCCTGCGCTACTCGCCGACCGTGCCTGGGTGGTCGAACGACTTGCCGCAGCCGGACGCGAGCCGCCATCGCTCGCCGAACTCGGCGCCGAGCGCAGCCGCGACCTCCGCGCCGTGATGAAGGGCCTGGAAAAGGAAGGCGCGATCGTGGCCGTCGAGGCCGAGCGGTGGTATGCGGCGCCCGCCTTCGCCGAGATGCTGGCGGCACTGCGCGGCGCGCTCGACGACGCGACGCCGGTCTCGCCGTCCGCACTCCGCGAGGTGCTGGGCGTGAGCCGCAAGTTCCTCATGCCCCTGCTCGAGCACTGCGACCGGCGCGGCTACACGAGCCGGCGAGGCGATGGCCGCGTGCGCGGGCCAACAATGCGCTGAGTCACCGAAATCTTTCTTGACAGCGTAATTTCACGGCTGACACATTGCGCAGGTCGATGCGCGGCCGCCAACGCGGGTGGCCCGCAGCACCAGTCAAGGAGTCCCGTAACGCCCCTCGCTTGTTCGATCTCGGTGGAAAATCCGTGCGACGCCCGGCCGCTTCCTTCTTGACGCTGCTCGCGTTCGCGTGCTTGCCGCTGGCGGCCTCGGCCCAGCGGCCATCCGACGTGCGCGCGCGCAATCCCGGCGTCGTGCTGGGGCAGAATTATCCGAATCCGTTCAGTCCGGACACGCGCATCCCGTTCAGTGTCGGCGATGCCAGCGGCTGCAAGGATCCCAATCGCACGTACAAGGTCACGCTGCGCATCTACAACCTGCTCTCGCAACCGATCGCCATCGCGATCATGCAGGAGGGCGGGGGCGGCGTGGCCACCGGCCAACCGGTCGAGAATCGCCAGCTCACCTGCAGTCAGTACGTGGCGTACTGGGACGGGCAGTATCAGGTACTCAAGGATGGCAAGATGGTGAGCACCGGGCGCCCCGTCGCCGACGGCATCTACCTCTACCGACTCGAAGTCGACGGTTTCGTCGTGGTGCGCAAGATGGTGGTCAAGGCGCCGTAGGCGCCGGCGCGGCGCTACGGCGCGCGCTTCGCGTTGGCGGCGGACGCCACCGCTTTTCGCACGGAGTCGGCCCTCGCCGAATCGATCACCCGCGCCTTCGCAGCACGAGCCGCCGAGTCGAGCGAGATCGCGCGCCGATTGACCGCCTCGGACACCCGCTGCGAGTGCAGCGGGTCCTTCGAGAGTGCACGTGCGGTGGTCATGAGCTGCTCCGGCGACACCTTGTAGCGCGCGAGGAGCGCGGCACGCGCGGTGGAGTCGAGCCTGGTCACCGAGTCGAGGCGCGCGGTCTGCGTGCTGTCGCGCTGCTTGAGCTGCGCCGGCGTCGGCGCGCGTCCGCCCGGCCCGATCGGTTGCGGCAGCGGATAGAGCTGATTGTTCAGGCGATCGTCGTGCAGGCGCCGCAACGAGCCCATCACGCGCACGTACGTCGAGTCGTCCACACCGCCGGAGGGTGCGGACTCCGTCTGACACGCGAGCATGGAGCAAACGAGGCCAACGGCCAGCCATGGCGACAGCATTCGGGCGAGACGGATCATGGAGCGGAGGGTATCCGGCGGTGTGGAGCGGGTCAACCGTCGTACGGCGTGCCCTGACGAGGCTGCCGATACTGCGGAGTGGGCGCCGGCTGCGCGCGTCCTCCTGCCGGGATGGCGCCCGCACGTGTCCCGGCGGCACCTTGCATGTGGTGCCAGCCTTGCATGCTCTTCGTCCTGAGCTCGCGGTCGCCTTCAGCGCAATGAACGACCGGCTCGTGCCCGCCTCGTGCTCATCGCCTCACCGCAGACCTTCCATGATCTCCGCCGATCGCTTCACCGTCAAAGCCGCCGAAGCCCTCAACGCCGCCGTCGACCGTGCGCGACAGCAGGGCAACCCGCTGGTCTATGACACGCACCTGCTCGCGGCACTGCTCGAGCAGGAGGAAAGCATCGTCGTCCCGATCCTGCAGAAGGTCGGCGCCAACCCCGCGCGGCTCCGTGAGTCGGTCACGCGCGAGATCGGACGCTATGCCAAGCAGTCCGACGCGCAGCCCAACGCCTCGCGCGAGCTCAACCAGGTCGTCGATCTCGCCGAAAGGGAATCGAAGGCCTTGGGCGACGAGTACATCAGCACTGAGCACCTGCTCGTGGCGCTCACCGACGTGAAGGGGGTCGAATCGAAAGCGCTGCTCGCCGAAGTCGGCGCGACGAAGAAGTCGCTGCTCGACGCGCTCGAGGCCGTGCGCGGCGCGCACAAGGTCACCGACCAGACGCCGGAGAACCAGTACCAGGCGCTGCAGAAGTACACGCGCGATCTCACCGAGGTCGCACGCCGCGGCAAGCTCGACCCCGTCATCGGTCGTGACGAGGAGATCCGTCGCGTCATTCAGGTGCTCTCGCGCCGCACGAAGAACAACCCCGTGCTGATCGGCGAGCCCGGTGTCGGCAAGACCGCCATCGTCGAGGGGCTCGCGCAGCGCATCATCAACGGCGATGTCCCCGAGGGGCTTCGCAACAAGCGCCTCCTCGCGCTCGACTTGGGCGCCCTCATTGCCGGCGCCAAGTTCCGCGGCGAGTTCGAGGAGCGGCTCAAGGCCGTGCTCAAGGAACTCGCCGACGCGCAGGGCGAGTTCGTCGTCTTCATCGACGAAATGCACACGCTCGTCGGCGCGGGCAAGGCCGAAGGTTCGATGGACGCCGGCCAGATGCTCAAGCCGATGCTCGCGCGCGGCGAACTCCGCGTCGTCGGCGCCACCACGCTGGATGAGTACCGGAAGTACGTGGAAAAAGACGCCGCGCTCGAGCGCCGCTTCCAGCCCGTCTACGTCGGCGAACCGTCGGTCGAGAACACGATCGCGATCCTGCGCGGCCTCAAGGAGCGCTACGAGGCGCACCACGGCGTGCGCATCACCGACGCCGCCGTCGTCGCCGCGGCCACGCTCTCGCACCGCTACATCGGCGACCGGTTCCTGCCCGACAAGGCCATCGACCTCGTCGATGAGGCTGCCTCGCGGCTCCGCATCGAGATCGACTCGATGCCGCAGGAGATCGACGAGGTGGAGCGACGCGTCGTCCAGTTGCAGATCGAGCAGGCCGCACTCGCGAAGGAGAGGGACGTCGCCTCGCTCGATCGGAAGCACGTCATCGAGCGGGAGCTCGCCACGCTGCGTGAGCAGTCGCTGCAGATGAAAGCGCAGTGGAGCCAGGAGAAGGAGACGTTGGGCGCCGTTGGCAAGATCAAGCAGGAGATCGAGGCGGCGCGCATCGCGGCCGACCAGGCGACACGCTCGGGCGACCTGGGCCGCGCGGCCGAAATCTCGTACGGAACGATCCCGGCCCTCGAGCGCCGCATGAAGGGAGCGGAGACGCAGCTCAAGACCGATGACGGACGTCCGCGCTTCCTCAAGGAGGACGTCGGCGCCGATGACATCGCGGACGTCGTCGCCAAGTGGACGGGTATTCCCGTCACGCGCATGATGGAGAGCGAGAAGGAGCGCCTCGCCCACCTCGAGACACACCTGGGCTCGCGCGTCGTCGGACAGGCCGAGGCGCTCGAGGCGGTGAGCGATGCCGTGCGACGTTCGCGCGCCGGCTTGCAGGATCCCAATCGCCCGATCGGCTCCTTCATCTTCCTCGGCCCCACGGGCGTCGGCAAGACGGAAACGGCGCGCGCGCTCGCGGAGTTCCTCTTCGACGACGAGCAGTCGATGGTGCGCATCGACATGTCGGAGTACATGGAGAAGCACGCCGTCGCGCGGCTCATCGGCGCTCCACCGGGTTACGTCGGCTACGAGGAGGGCGGCCAGCTCACCGAGGCGGTGCGCCGCCGGCCGTACGCGGTCATCCTCTTCGACGAGATCGAGAAGGCGCACCCGGACGTCTTCAACCTGCTGCTGCAGATCCTCGACGACGGCCGCCTCACCGACAGCCAGGGGCGCACGGTCGACTTCCGCAACGCCGTCATCATCATGACGTCGAACGTGGGCAGTTCGCTCATCCTCGAGCGCGGTGACACGCCATGGGCCGCCGTCGAGGCGTCGGTGCTGCAGCTGCTGCGCGGCCAGTTCAAGCCGGAGTTCCTCAATCGCGTCGACGACATCGTCGTCTTCCATCCGCTCGACGAGGCTCATATCGATCACATCGTCACGCTGCAGCTCGCCAAGCTCGACAAGCTGCTCGCGGACCGGAAGCTGGTGCTCGAGTTGAGTCCGGCCGCGCGCAAGCTCGTCGCCACCGAAGGCTACGATCCCGCGTTCGGTGCGCGACCGCTCAAGCGCGCGGTGCAGCGCCTGCTGCAGAATCCGCTCGCCAAGGCGCTGCTGGCGGGCACCTTCGCCGAAGGGGACACGATCCTGGCCGACGTCATGCCCGACGGTTCCGGGTTGCTCGCCTTCCGCAAGGCGACGTGATCATGACGGCGCGCGCTCGGGCGGTCGCCAACCACGACCGCCGCGCGCGGCCACTAAGCGGGCGCTGGTCGGGGAGTCGCTGTCTGGCCCCGGTCCGGGAAGACGCTAGGTTGCCCTCATGACGCCGATCGAGGGGATCTCCGCTCGGGATGCGCACGACGAACGCTGGATGCGGGTCGCTCTCGAGCGCGCGCAGGAAGCGCACGCGCGGGGCGAGGTGCCGGTGGGCGCGGTGCTCGTCTGCGACAACGAGATCGTGAGCGAGGGCGCGAACGCCAACATCCAGCAGGGCGACGCGACGGTGCACGCCGAGATGGTGGCGCTGCGCGCCGCGCATGCACGCACCGGCGAGCGGATCCTCTCCGGCACGACGCTCTACGTGACGCTCGAGCCGTGCGCGATGTGCGCCGGCGCGATCGTCCTCGCGCGCGTCGATCGGGTCGTCTTCGGCGCGTGGGACGAGAAGGCCGGCATGGGTGGGTCCGTGGAGGATTTGCTGCGCCATCCCAAGCTCAACCATCGGCCCGACGTGAAGGGCGGTGTGCTGGCGGAGGCGTGCAGCACGATGCTCTCGAAGTTTTTCCAGGATCGGCGCACGAGCCGCGAGTTCCCGGTCGTCAACGAGTAGTCGTCCTGAGCGCAGCGAGGGACCTGCTTGTTCCGCTGGTCAGGCCCCCCGATTCGGCCGACACTCCCACTCACCGCCCCAGCCCGTTAATCTTGGGGGCTGCCCCTTGGACAGGTGGCTGAGCGGTTGAAAGCACCGGTCTCGAAAACCGGCGTACCGGCAACGGTACCGAGAGTTCGAATCTCTCCCTGTCCGCTTGTAGATGAGTGCTGTAACACGTCGCGCGCCGGGTGGTTCGCCATCCGGCGCGCGTTGTCTGGACAGGTGGCCGAGCGGTTGAAGGCGCGCGCCTGGAAAGTGCG
>JANYHJ010000165.1 GCA_025359135.1 Gemmatimonadota bacterium
ACGCCGCGGGCGGCCTCGCGATCACGGCGAGCCACAACCCGGTGGAGTGGAACGCGCTCAAGTTCATCGGGTCGAGCGGCCTCTTCCTCGACGGCACCGAAGCGGTGGAGATGCGCCACTCCGTCGAAGCCGGCTTCACGCGCGTGACGTGGGACAAGCTCGGCACCGTCGAATCGGACGACGCCGCGTGCCAGCGGCATGTCGACGCGATTCTCGCGCTGCCATGGCTCGACGTGGCCGGCATCCGTGCGAAGCAGTTCACCGTCGCCCTCGACTGCTGCCACGGCGCCGGACCGACCGTGTTTCCCGCGCTGCTCGAGGCGCTCGGCTGCCAGGTGCACGCCATCGGCATGACGCCCGACGGCCGCTTTCCGCGCTCGCCGGAACCGATCGCCGCGAACCTCACGGACCTCGAGGCGCTCGTGGCGCGCAGCAAGGCCGTGGTGGGCCTGGCCACTGATCCCGACGTGGACCGGCTCGCGCTGGTGGACGAGAAGGGGCACGCCATCGGCGAGGATTGGACGCTCGCGCTGGCGACACGCGTCGTCCTGCGACACCGACAGGGTCCGGTGGTGACGAACCTCTCCACCAGCCGCGTGCTGGACGACGTCGCCGAGCGTCTCGGCTCGCGCGTGTTACGGGCGCCAGTCGGGGAAGTCAATGTGGCAGTACGGATGCGCTCTGAGGGGTCGCCGATCGGCGGTGAAGGCAACGGCGGCGTCATCCTGCCGGAACTCCACCTTGGCCGCGACGCGCCCGTGGGCGCGGCACTGATCCTGCAGTTGCTGTTGGACGAAGCGCGGCCACTTTCCGCCATCGTGGCGGAGTATCCGCGCTACGCGATCGTGAAGGACAAGCTGGACCGCCCGGCGGGCGCCCTCGCACCGGTATACGACGCCCTTCGGGCGGCTTTTGCCGATGCTACGGTGGACACGCAGGACGGGCTGCGCCTGTCCTGGCCGGACCGCTGGGTGCACATCCGACCCTCCGGAACCGAGCCGATCGTGCGCGTCATCGCCGAGGCTCCAACCGACGCGGAGGCGCGCAAGCTGATTGCACGTTCACGCGAGCCGCTCGACGCGCTGGCTCGCGCGTAGCTCCTTCTTCCTTTCGGGATCCTGATCCATGTGCGGAATCGTTGGATATGTCGGTCCACGCATCGCGACGCCCCTCCTGCTCGAGGGGCTCAAGCGCCTCGAGTATCGCGGCTATGACTCGGCCGGCGTTGCCGTGATGAACGGCAAGGGAGTGGAGACGCGCCGTGCCGCGGGCAAGATCGCCAAGCTCGAGCAGGCGCTCAACGCGGAGCCGGTGACGGGCACCCTCGGCATCGCGCATACGCGCTGGGCCACGCACGGCGCGCCCACCGAGTTGAACGCGCACCCGCACCGCAGCACGGACGGTACGATCGCGGTCGTGCACAACGGCATCATCGAGAATGCGACGGCGATCCGCGCGCGCCTCGAGGGCAACGGCTACGCCTTCTCCTCCGAGACCGACACGGAGGTGCTCGCGCACCTGATCCAGGAGATGTACACGGGCAATCTCGAGGAGGCGGTGATCCGCGCGCTCGAGAAGGTGGAGGGCACGTACGGCATCGCGGTGGTCTGCAGCAAGGAGCCGGACAAGATCGTCGCGGCGCGGAAGGGCAGCCCCTTGCTCGTCGGCCTTGGCGACGGCGAGTACTTCATCGCGTCCGATGCATCGGCGATCCTCAACCACACGCGCGAGGTGATCTACCTCGACGACGGCGACCTCGCGGTGCTGGACCGGACGGGCTACAAGATCATCGACATGAGCGCGACGCACCTCGATCGCAAGGTCACCAAGATCGACTGGGATCTGGGGCAGATCGAGCGCGGCGGCTACGCGCACTTCATGCTCAAGGAGATCTTCGAGCAGCCGACCACGATCGAGAACACGATGCGCGGCCGCCTCCTCCAGGACGACGGCACCGCCAAGCTCGGCGGCCTCAACCTCACGGACGAGGAGCTGCTCAAGTTCGACAACATCGTCATCACGGCGTGCGGCACCAGCTGGCACTCGGCGCTCATCGGCGAGCACATGATCGAGGAGCTGACGCGCATCCCGGTCGAGGTCGAGTACGCGAGCGAATTCCGCTACCGCAACCCGATCGTCAACGAGCGCACGCTCTGCATCGTGATGTCGCAGTCGGGCGAGACGGCCGACACGCTGGCCGCGATGCGCGAGGCCAAGCGGCGCGGTGCCCGCACGCTCGGCATCGTCAACCAGGTGGGCTCGACGATCGCGCGCGAGGCGGACGGCGGCATCTACATCCACGCCGGTCCCGAGATCGGCGTCGCCAGCACCAAGGCCTTCACGTCGCAGGTCGTGGCGCTCGCGCTGCTCACGCTCAAGCTCGGCCGCCTGCGCCAGATGTCGATCCTCGATGGACGCAAGCTCGTCGAGGCGCTGCAGGCGCTGCCCGGGCAGATCCAGAACATCCTCGACCGTGCCGACGAGATCGAGCAGCTGGCCGAGGAGTTCAAGCGGGCCTCGAATTTCCTCTACCTCGGCCGCGGCTACAACTTCCCCGCCGCACTCGAAGGCGCGCTCAAGCTCAAGGAAATCTCGTACATCCACGCCGAGGGCTATCCGGCGGCGGAGATGAAGCACGGGCCGATTGCCCTCATCGACGAGATGATGCCGGTGGTCTGCATCGCCCCGCACGACACGATCTTCGACAAGATCGTGAGCAACGTGCAGGAGGTGAAGGCGCGGAAGGGCAAGGTCATCGCCATCACGTCGCAGGCGGAGCCGAGCCTCGTGGGCAAGATCGACTACGAGTTCCGCATCCCGCAGACGCTCGAGATGCTCTCGCCGATCCTCGCGTCGGTGCCGCTGCAGCTGCTGGCGTACTACATCGCGGTCAAGCGCGGGTCGAACGTCGACCAGCCGCGCAACCTCGCCAAGTCCGTCACGGTCGAGTGATGTTGGCCTGAGCGACGCGAAGGACCCGCTTCTGGCGTTGCCGTTCGCAGAACCCGGAAGCACGTCCTTCGCAGCGCTCAGGACGACGACGTATGCGCGTTCTCCTCCAGCGGGTTGCCCGCGCCCAGGTCACCATCCGCCCTGACGACGGCGCGGCGCCCGTCGTCTCCGGCGCGATCGGCAAGGGGTTCTGCCTGCTCGTCGGCTTCACGCACGCCGACACGCCCGCGCAGGTGGACTGGATGGCGGAGAAGGTGGCGGGGATCCGGCTCTTCACCGACGCCGACGACAAGATGAACCTCGCGCTCGCCGACGTCGGCGGGAGCGTGCTCGTCGTCTCGCAGTTCACGCTCTACGGCGATGCCTCGAAGGGACGACGGCCGAGCTTCATCGACGCGGCGCGTCCCGACGTGGCCATCCCGCTCTATGAGGCGTTGATCGCGAAGTTGCGCGCGCTGGGCCTCGTGGTGGCGACGGGCCAGTTCGGCGCGATGATGGACGTCGAGCTGGTCAACGACGGACCCGTGACCCTGATGCTCGAGAAGTGACTGCGCCAATCGTCGTCCTCGCCTCCGCGTCACCGCGCCGCCGTGAGTTGCTCACGCTCGTCGGCATTTCGTTCATCGTCGATCCCGCCGACGTCGACGAGTCGGTGGTGACGGGCGAGCGGCCCGACGTGTACGTCGAGCGATTGGCGCGCGCCAAGGCGGCGGTGGTCGCGGCGCGCCATCCCGGCGCCGTCGTGATCGCGGCGGACACCACGGTCGTGCACGACGGCGAGATCCTCGGCAAGCCGGAGTCGGTGCGCGATGCGCAGGCGATGCTCGCGCGGCTCTCTGGTCACACGCACGCGGTGTACACGGGCATGGCGGTGGCGTTCGAGCGCCGCAAAGCGAGCGCCGTCGAGCGCGTCGAGGTCACCTTCCGCGACCTCAGCGACGCCGACATCTCGGCATATGTCGCGACCGGCGAGCCGATGGACAAGGCCGGGGCGTACGGGATTCAGGGCTTCGGCGCCACGATCGTCGAACGCATCCACGGCGACTACTTCAGCGTCATGGGGCTCGGGCTTCGGCGCGTCGTCGCGCTGCTCGAAGAGGTCGGCCTCACGTATCAGTTCGTGGCCGGGATCACGCGCTGACGCACCCGGGCTTCTCCTTCCGCACCGGATCCGCGCACGGCTCCGCGCGCGCAGGCTGGTTCTCGACGCCGCACGGCGAGGTCGAGACTCCCGCCTTCATGCCGGTCGGCACGCACGGCGCCATTCGCGGACTGACCACGCCCGAAGTCGCGGACATCGGCGCGCGCATGGTGCTCGCCAACGCGTACCATCTCTACCTGCGCCCCGGCGATGCCGTGGTGCGCGCGATGGGCGGCGTGCACGCTTTCGCCCGATGGGACGGTCCGATGCTCACCGATTCGGGCGGCTACCAGGTCTTCTCGCTGGCGCGCTACCGCACCGTGACCGAGGACGGCGTGACGTTCAAGAGCAAGCTCGACGGCGCCATGCATGCGTACACGCCGGAGCGCGTGATGCAGATCGAGCGCAACCTGGGCGCCGACGTCATCATGCAGCTCGACGAGCTGATCGCCGGAGGAAGCGACGTCGCCGACGCCCGCGCCGCGATGGAGCGCAGCCTGCGCTGGCTCGAACGCTGTGGTGCGGAGTTCGCGCGGCTCTCGCGCGAGGGGCGCGCGCCGCTCGAGCGCGAACCCGTGCCGCCCGGCACTCCCGCACTCGCGCCCTCGAACGATGCCGAGCGCACGGCACCGGCGCAGGTGCTGCTTCCGATCGTGCAGGGCGGCGTGCACGCGGAGCTGCGGCGGAGTTCGATCGAAGGCATCCTGTCGCGCGGCGACTGGGCTGCGGTGGCGGTCGGTGGGCTCTCGGTTGGTGAGCCCAAGCCGGCCATGCTGGCAACGCTCGACGTCTGCGACATGCACCTGCCGCGCGATCGGCCGCGCTACCTGATGGGCGTGGGCTTCCCCGACGACCTCCTCGAAGGCGTGCGACGCGGCATGGACCTCTTCGACTGCGTGGCGCCCACGCGCATGGGGCGCCACGGCACGGCCTTCACGCGCGACGGCACGGTGCAGCTGCTCAAGTCGACGCTGCGCATGGACCGTGCGCCGCTCGATGACGCCTGCGCGTGCACCGCCTGCACGCAGTACGATCGGGCCTACTTGCGGCACCTCTTCGCGGCCGACGAGCCGCTCGGACCGCGGCTGATCGCGCTGCACAACCTCGCCTTCGTGCTGCGCCTCATGCGCGAGGCGCGCGCGGCGATCGTCGACGGATCGTTCGGGACGTGGAGCGAGAGCTGGTTGGCGCGCTACCGCGCCGGGGCGCCGACTACGCCCTGAGGATCTGCCGCTCGACGGAGCGGCGCTCGTCGACGAGCGGGTTGGGCAGCTCGGTCGCGGCGCGCGAGTGGATGCCGAGCGCAACCTTGAGGGCCGTGATGACGCTCGCGTCGCGCTCGCGCTGGAGCGCCTCGGATACCATCGGCATGGCCAGCGTACGACGCAGCGAGCCGAGCGCCGCGGCCGCCTTGGCACGGATCGCGGGCGAGGGGTCCTGCAGGTTGTTCGTCAGCACGATCATCGCCTTGGGCGTGCCCATGCGGGCGAGGCCGTGCAGCGCCGCGAGCTTGACGCGCTCGTCGGCGTGCTGCGTCATGCCGATCACGTCTTCCTCGAGTTCCCGGCGCGCGCCCTTGCCGGCAAGGTCCACCGCGTTCCGCGCCACGAACCAGCGCTGATCGTGCATGAGGTGGCGCAGGAAGCCGGCGTCGATGCGCATCGTCAGCAGCGCATTGAAGATCGCCGAGCGTTCCTTGCGCGAATCGGTGGCCGTCAGCATCTCGAGCATCTCGGTCACGGCCGGTGCACCGAGGCGGCGCGCCACGTCGATGGCGCGGCGGGCGACGTCGCCACCGGCGAGGACTTCCTTGCAGAGCGGCTCGAGGGTGAGGGGGCGGGTGATGCGCCGCTCGTAGTGCTGGTAGACCTCCTGGATCTCGAAGTGGCGCTCCCGATCGCCGCGGTCCGCGATGAACTCGAAGACCTCGAGCACGACGCGGCGGTTGTCGTCGCGCACCGCGTCGCCCAGCAGCATGAAGAGCTGTTCGAGGTACGCGGCGAGCTGGTCCTTGTGCGGATTGCCGAGGAGCTTCACGAAGAGCTCGTTGATCGACATCGTCGGACGCCGGATGGCCGCGAACGGCAGGCTCGAGGCGGCGTTCTCGTTCACGATCACGCGGCCCCAGTCCTCGGGCGTCAGCGAACGGGTCGGGCGGGGCAGCACCTTCGGAATCTGCGAGAAGGTCGGGATGATCCGGTCGACGCCCACGATGCGGCCGCGGAACGCCGCCTCGGCCTCCGTCTGCACGCTCGAGGCTTCCGTGCCGAGCGCCTGCGCCACGAGCAGCAGCTCATCGTCATGCGTGTCGCGCGCGATGTAGAGCGAGGAGAGTCCGTGCGCATGGCACTGCGCCACGAGGTCGCTCACGCCCACGAACGCATTCGGCACGTCATCGCGATTGGCGCGCAGCACGACGCCGTCCGTCGAGAGGTCCACGCCGCTGTCGTCGAGCTGCGCCATGGTGTCGAGCAACGCATGCAGCGGCTCAACCAGTTCGGCGTCGGGCCGCTGGTGGAGCGCGAGATGCACCAGTTGGGCGAAGTGACCAGCGGCGGCGACGGGGGAAGCCATGAGGGAATGTACGATGGGGCGACCAGCCGCGGGCACCCCGGCTTGCTCGGCGGCACGCGGAACTTGTGGGCCTCTGTGACGCGTCGCACGCGCCGTGAGGCAACTCGGACACGCGCGCTCGGGGCGCGCTGTCTGTGATCAGCCCGGTCGCACCGGCGTCCGCTGCGCCGGGTCGTAGAAGAAGGTCTCCTCGGCGATCAGGTCGCCGGTCCAGCGCTGCCAGGCGACTTCCTCCATGCGCGTCATGGCGCCGTCCTTCCACGTGAAGGTGAAGATCCAGCGGATCGCGCTGTGGTTTCCGTCGAGCAGTGCGGGGCGCACGCAGTGCGAGGTGACGGCCGCCGCGCGCGCGAGGACGCCGCGTTCGCGCGCGACGAGTGCATCGCGACCGACGCGCGGCTCGCCCTGGTTCTCGCGCATGCTGGCATCGGGGGTGTAGAACTCCTCGATGGCATCGGCGTGGGCGTTGGACTCCACTGCGGCGATGAACTGTTCGAACCGCTCGGGGGTGGGCATCGGGCAGCCTGGTGGTGTTCGGGTGACACGAGCAACGCACACACGGAAGGATGATCGCGTATGTCGAGTCGTCGTGACCTGACGCACAATCCTACCCTGGTCTTGGCGCGTCAATCGCCCACGTGGGCGAGTCGCGACCGCATCCTGTCGAATCGATGACATGCTACGGGAACCTCGCCTTGCGACGTCGTGTAGTGGGAGCCTCTTCACTCAACGAGATGGCATGAGCGAGCAGGAACCGTACTTCCGCGAAGTGGGCAGCGGCCCATCGATCGTCTGCATGCACGCCAACGCGGGTACGTCCGGACAATGGCGCGCCCTCATGGATCTTGCGGCTCCCAAGTTCCGGATCTTCGCCGTCGACTCGTATGGCGCGGGCAAGAGTCCCGAGTGGCCGTCGGACCGCGTCATCCGGCTCGAAGACGAGGCGGCGTTGCTCGAGCCCGTGCTCGCGCGCGCAGGCACGCCCGTGGCGCTGGTGGGACATTCGTACGGCGGTGCGATTGCGCTGATCGCGGCGCTCGCGCATCCCGCCCGCGTGCGCGCCCTCGTGTTGTACGAGCCCACGCTATTCTCGCTCATCGAGAGCGCGCAGCCAGCTCCGAACGCCGCCGATGGCATCCGCCAGACGCTCGTGGATGTCGAGACCGCGCTGGAGCGCGGCGACCTCGACGCCGCGGCCGCGCGCTTCCTCGACTATTGGATGGGAAGCGGAACGTGGGCCGGTATGCCGGAGCAGCGGAAACCGCCGATCGCGGCGGCGATGGCGAAGGCGCGCCGCTGGGGACACGCCCTCTTCAAGGAACCCGCTCCGCTCGAAGCGTTCCGCGCGCTCGACATGCCGGTGCTCTACCTCGTGGGCAAGCGCTCGACTGCCGCGGCACACGGCGTGGCGACGTTGCTCGCAACCGTGCTGCCGAAGGCCGAGTTCGTCGAATTCGAGAAGCTCGGGCACATGGGACCCGTGACGCATGCTGAACGCGTCAACGAGGTCATCCTGCCGTTCCTCGAACGGACGGCGTGAGCGAGCGAGAGCGTCCGTCATAGAAGTTCGGCACGCCGCTCAGCCTGAGTCCGACGTGCGCCTCCAACTCCACGACTACGAGCCCCAGCGCGCCCATCCATATCGGTGGCCACGTCTCCGGCATGTAGCCCGAGTGCGCCAACGCGGTCACGCAGGCGCCGGCCGCGAGCACGATGCCGCAGAGCACCCATGTCGCGCCGACCACGAGCGCGATGATCACCCTGCGATGCACCGTCTTCCAGAGCGGCTCGTCGTCTGCTGTCCACGTCCGGTCGATCATCCGTTCCTCCTCGCAGCGCGCGCGCGTGGCCTGCAGTCTACTCGGGGCTCCCATCATCGGGCTCCGCGACGTGGCGCCCGCGCGCGGCACGTGCCATGCTTCCCCGCGCCCGCTCGCTCCCGAACGTGCCCGGAGCTGTCCTTCATCCGCCGAGTCATGCCTGCCACGCAGACCATGCGCGAACTCACGATCCGCAGCGTCATTCTCGGCGCCGTCATCACCGTGCTCTTCACGGCCGCCAACGTCTACCTCGGCCTCAAGGTCGGGCTGACCTTCGCGACGTCGATTCCCGCGGCGGTCATCTCGATGGCGCTGCTGCGCATTGTCGGCGACTCGAACATCCTCGAGAACAATATCGTCCAGACGATCGCATCGGCGGCGGGCACGTTGGCCGCGATCATCTTCGTGCTGCCGGGGCTCGTCATGATCGGCTGGTGGCAGGGCTTCCCGTACTGGATCACGGTGGCGGTCTGCGCCATCGGCGGCACGCTCGGCGTGATGTTCTCGGTGCCGCTCCGGCGCGCGCTCGTGACCGGCTCGGACCTGCCGTACCCCGAGGGGGTGGCCGCGGCGGAAGTGCTGCGCGTCGGCTTCGGGTCGGCCGAGGGGAATGTCGAGAACGCGAAGGGGCTGCGCATGATCATCGCGGGGTCGCTCGTGTCGGCGGCGTACGCGCTGCTCGGCGCGATGCGCGTCGCGGCGGGCGAGGTGGCGATCGCGTTCCGCGTGGGCACGGGGGCCTCGGCCGTGTCCACGAGCCTCTCGATGGCGCTCATCGGCGTGGGACACCTGGTCGGGCTCTCGGTGGGCGTGGCGATGCTCCTTGGCATGCTCATCTCGTGGGGCGGGCTGGTGCCGCTGCTGACGGCGTCGCACGACGTCACCGGCGACGTGGCCAAGCTCGTGAACACGACGTTCCGCAGCGAAGTGCGCTTCATCGGTGCGGGGACGATCGGCGTGGCGGCGCTGTGGAGCCTGTTGCGCATCATCGGCCCGATCATCCAGGGCATTCGCGCGGCGATGGCGGCCTCGAAGGCGCGCGAGGCGGGCACGGAGCTCGCGCTGACGGAGCGCGACCTGCCGATCGGCATTGTGGGTGGCACGATCATCGCGCTGCTTGTCCCGATTGCCGGATTGCTCTGGGTGTTCGCTTCGGGCACCGCCATCGAAGCCGGCATCGCCCCGGTGATTCTCGGCACGCTCGTCTACGTGCTGGTCATCGGCGTCATCATCGCGTCGGTGTGCGGCTACATGGCGGGACTCATCGGCGCGTCCAACAGTCCCGTGTCGGGGGTCGGCATCCTCGCAGTGCTCGGCGCGGCGCTGCTGCTCGCCATGGTCTACGGCACGGGCACGACGCCCGAGCAAACCAAGGCGCTCATCGCGTACGCGATCTTCACGACGGCCATCGTCTTCAGCATCGCGACGATTTCCAACGACAACCTGCAGGACCTGAAGACGGGCCAGCTCGTGGGCGCGACGCCCTGGCGACAGCAGGTGGCGCTCGTGTACGGCGTGATCTTCGGCTCGTTGGTGATTCCGCCGGTGCTCGGGCTCCTCAACAAGGCGTTCGGTTTCGCCGGTGCGCCGGGCGCCGGTGAGCACGCGCTTGCCGCGCCGCAGGCCGCGCTCATCTCTGCGCTCGCCAAGGGGGTGCTCGGTGGCGACATCAACTGGAGCCTGATCGGCTACGGCGCGCTCTTGGGCATCGGCACGATCATCCTCGACGAGGTGTTGCGCAAGGCGGGCAAGATGCGCCTGCCGCCGCTCTGCGTGGGCATGGGCATCTACCTACCGATGGCGCTCACGCTGCTCATCCCGGTGGGCGCGGTGATGGGGCACTACTTCGAGAAGTGGGCGGACACGCAGGGCGCGCAGGCCGGGTTCGCGAAGCGGATGGGCGTGCTCGCGGCGACGGGGCTGATCGTGGGCGAGAGCCTGTTCGGCGTCGCGTTCGCGGGCATCGTCGCAGCCGGGGGCACCGACTCACCGCTCGCGGTGGTGGGCGACAGCTTCGAGAGGGTGGGGATCGCGATCGGGCTCGTGGCGTTTGTTGGTGCGCTCGCGTGGCTCTATCGGTCGGCGAAGCGGACGACGCTGGCGGGGTAGGGCAGCGCGCGCCCGCGAGTTGCACCCGAGCGATCGGCGGGTACATTCGTGCGCGTCGCGACGATGCGATCATGCGCGGGAGTTGGCCGCGACGAGTCCACTTCGAGCCCACGCGCTCCATGCATCGATCCGTCTCCGGCCTTCGGCAGGCACTCGCCGTGGCCACGTGCTTCCTCGCCGGCGGCAGCGCACTTCGAGCCCAGGAGTCGGGCAACACGCGCGGCGCGCGTCACCTGACGCTCGAGAACGGCCTCGAGGTCATCGTCATCGAGAATCACTCCGTGCCGATCGCCACCGTGATGATCGCGTTCCGCGGCGGCGCCATGACGCAGTCGGCCGAGGACCAGGGCATTCCGCACCTCTTCGAGCACATGCTGTTCAAGGGCTACCGCGGACCGCGCGACGAGACGTTCAACGGTGAGGCCGCGGCGCTGCAGGCGGGCTCCAACGGCGAGACGAGCGACGAGACGGTCTCGTACTACCTGACGATGCCGTCGGTGAATGCGCTCGAGTCCGTGCGGCTGATTGCCGACCTCGTGCGGTCACCACGCTTCGAGGACGACGACCTCCGCACCGAACGCTTCGTCGTGCTCGGCGAGCTGCAGCGCAACCAGTCGGTGCCGCTCTTCCAGCTGCGGCGCGAGACGCAGAGCCTGCTCTGGGGCAGCTCGTTCATGCGCAAGAACACCATCGGCGAGACGTCGGCGATCCTCGTGGTCAAGCCGCGTTACCTCGAGACGATCTTCCGCCGCTACTACGTGCCCAACAACGCCGCGCTCATCGTCACGGGCGACGTCGTGACGGCCGACGTCTTCGCCGCGGCCCGCTCGCGCTTCGGCGGCTGGCAGCGGCAGGCCGACCCGTTCAAGGAGTTTCCCGTACCGCCGATGCAGCGGCTCGCGTCCACGCAGGGCGTGGTCGTGGCGGCCGACGTCAAGGACGTGACCATCATGGTCGAGTGGCAGGGGCCCAGTGCGCGCCGCCAGGCCGACGCGACCTATGCGGCGGATGTGCTGGCCGACCTCGTGAGTGATCCCGATTCACCGTTCCAGAAGCGCCTCGTCGAAAGCGGCGCGTTCCAGTCCGCGTCGCTGAACTACCAAACGCTCGACCACGTGGGGCCGATCACCTTCTTCGGTGTCACGCGCTGGGACCGGATCGAGGGAGCGCTCACGGCGTTGAGCGGCGAGTTCGAGACGATGCGCGACACGGCCTACGTGGAGGCCACCGCGATCCAGAGCGCGAAGAAGCGGCGGGCCGTGGCGACCGCGTTGCAGCAGGAAGAGGGCGCCGTTCTCGCCGATGCGCTGGCGTCGTACTGGTCGGTGGGCGGCCTCGAGTACTATCTGGGCTACCTCGACCGGATGTCGTCGCGTTCCAGTGCCGACATCCAGCGTTTCCTCTCCACCTACGTGAACGGCAAACCCTACGTGGTCGGCCTGCTGGTGCGTCCGGAGTATGCCACGCGTGCGCAGGCGCTCCTGAAGGAGTTCAACTCGTTGATGGAGGCGCCATGACGCCGGCTCGGGAGTGTCGGAACGCCCACGTCGTGGTGCTGCTCGCGGTGCTGCTGGGCGCCTGTGCCGCGCAACGACCGGAGCAGGCGATGTCGGTGGCCGCGAGCGACGGCCGGCGGGTGTCGCTCGACAGTGCGACGATGACCTATGACGTCGGGCCCGTGCATGTCATCCAGCGCGTCAACACGGCGACGGAGGTCGTGGCCGTCAACGTCTACCTGCTGGGCGGCACGCGGCAGCTGACGCCGGCGACGCAGGGAATCGAACTGCTCTGGCTGCGCGCCTCACAGTACGGCACGGTGCGCTATCCCGGTGGGGCGGCGCGCAGCGCCTGGTCGCGCACGGGGAGCCAGACCGAGCTATTGGCCGAGGCGGACTGGACCGTGTTCGGCTTTCGTGGCATCCGGCAGGAGTTCGACTCGACGTGGAACATCCTCGCCGACCGGTTGATGCGGCCGCAGTTCGGTCGCGAGAGCGTGACGCTTGCGCGCGACAAGATGCGCGTCGGCCTGCGCGGACGCATCGACAATCCGGATGGCTACGTGTCGCTGCTGGCCGACAGCGTCGCCTTTGCGGGACACGCGTACGGACTGCAGCCGGGCGGGACCGAGGCGAGCCTGGCGGAGCTCGACTCCGCCGCGCTCGCGACCTACGTGCAGCGGCAGCTCGTCGCGTCGCGCCTGCTCGTCGTGGTGGTCGGCAATGTCGGACGCCCGGAGGTCGAAGCGGCGGTGCGCCGCAGCCTCGCGACGCTCCCGGCCGGCAGCTACGTCTGGGCGTTGCCCACGCCGCAGGTGCGCAGTGGCAGCGCGGTCACCCTCCGCGCACGCGACGTGTCCACCAACTACATCATCGGGTCCTTCCAGGGGCCGCCGGCATCGTCGGTGGAACTCCCGGCGTTCCGCATGGCCACCGTCTGGCTGTCATCGCGCGTGAGCCAGGCCATTCGCGAGGAACGCGGTCTGAGCTACGCGGCCATGGCGATGTTCAACGACCGCGGCATCGCGACGGGGCAGATCTACGTGAGCACCACGGCGCCGGGCACCGTGCTGCCGCTCATCAAGTCGCAGCTGGACTCGATGCGTCGCGTCGTGTTCGGACATGTGGACCTGCGACCGTTCGCAGAGCAGTTCATCCTCGAGTTCTACGGCAAGAACATGACCAGCGGCGCGCAGGCCGACTTCATCGGGAAGACGCAACTGCTGCGCGGCGACTACCGCCGGGCATCGCGCGAGATGGAGGACCTGCGCAACGTATCGATGGGCGCGATGCGGACCATGATCGAGAAGTACGTGAAGGACATCCAGTTCGTCTATCTTGGTGACACGACCCGCGTGCGACGAAGCGCCTTCACCGACTTCTGAGCGCGGCGCGTCGTCCACTTCCCCGCTGTCACCCGTGAGCTCTTGATGACGCGCACTCGAGTGTCTTTCCGTCGGACGGCCCGGCTGCGCAACGCGGCCGCCGTCGCCTGCCTCGCGTGCGCGAGCTGCACGCCGGCCGCACCGCCCGCTGACCTCGTCGTCCACAACGCACGGGTCTTCACGCTCGCGTGGCCCGAGCCCGGCCTCGATGGTCGCCCTGACGCGAAAGCCCCGTTCGCCCCCGAGAGTGGCTGGCACGCCGACGCATCCGCGGTCGCGGTGCGCGATGGCCACGTGATGTACGTCGGCACCGACTCCGGCGCCCTCGCGCTCAAGGGGAACGACACCAAGGTCGTGGACCTGGCCGGCGCCGTGCTGCTCCCGGGGATGGTCGACGCGCACACGCACGTGGCCGAGTTGGGCACGTCGCTCGATCGCGTCAACCTGACCCAGGCGGCGACGGAAGCTGAAGCGGTGGAGCTCGTGGCGCAGCGCGCGGCGACGACGCCCAAGGGCGAATGGATCCTCGGCTGGGGCTGGGACGAAGGCGCGTGGGCGGATCGCTATCCGAGCAAGGCCCTGCTCTCCAAGCGCGTGCCCGATCATCCGGTGCTGTTGCGCGGCCTGCACGGCTTCGCCGCGTGGGCCAACGAGAAGGCGCTCGCCGGGGCGAAGATCACGGCGAGCACGACGGCTCCGGTGGGCGGAGAGATTCGCCATGGCGCCGATGGTTCGCCGAATGGCCTCTTCATCAATCGAGCCGTCGCGCTCGTGGATGCCGCCATTCCGAACCCCACTGCGGTGCAGCGCGATTCGCAGATGGTGCGCGCCCTCCGCGTGATGGCTGCGGCCGGGTTCACCGGCGTGCACGAGGCCGGCGCGCCGCGCGATGTGGTCGCGTCGCTCGTGCGCCTCGACGCGAAGGGCGCGTTGCCGATCCGCGTCTACGTGCTGCTCGACGGACGCGACGCGAGCCTCGTGCACGAGTGGGCGCAGCGTGGCCCGCGTATGGGAAGCGATACGAGCAACCTGGTCATCCGCGCGGTCAAGGCGTATTACGACGGCGCGCTGGGCTCGCGTGGCGCGCGGCTGCTCGCCGACTACAGCGACCGCTCCGGTCATCGCGGCGTGAGCGGCGCCAACTACGGCTTCGACCACACCGTTGCTGCCGACGCGATGGCCGCTGGCTTCCAGCTCGGCATTCACGCCATCGGCGACGAGGGCAATCGCAGCTCGCTCGACTTCATCGATTCGGTGACCAAAGCGGCCGCGGGCGCACGCGGCCTGCGCCACCGCATCGAGCACGCGCAGGTCGTCGACTCTGCCGACATCCCGCGCTTCGCCACACTCGGCGTCATCGCCTCCATGCAGCCGCCGCACGCCGTCGAGGACATGCCGTGGGCCGAGGAGCGACTCGGGAAAGCGCGCATTCGCGGCGCGTACGCGTGGCGCACGTTGCGGCGCTCAGGCGCACGGCTCGCGTTCAGCTCCGACTTGCCGGGCTCGGACTGGAGCCTGTTCTATGGCTGGCACTCGGCGATGCTGCGGCAGGACAAGCAGGGCATGCCCGCCGCGGGCTGGTATGCGGACCAGCGCATGAGCGCCGAGGAAGCGGTGCGCGGCTACTCGACGTGGGCGGCGTACGCGGGGTTCGACGAGAATTCCGCAGGAACGATCGCGGTCGGGAAGCGCGCGGACTTCACGGCGGTGAGCGTGTCGCCGTTCACGATGAAGGATGGAGCCGAGCTGATGCACGGCGTAGTGCGGCTGACGGTGGTTCGGGGGCGGGTGGTGGAGGGAAGCGCTCCGCCATCAGCGACGGAGCAAAGGAAGAAGCTCGTCGCGAACGCCGTGCTCGCCGCACGCGCCCCGAAAAAGAAAAAACCACCGCGGGTTGCAGTGGTGTTGAAAATGAACGATCTGGCTTGCCTAACGAACAAGGTTCAGCTGCGGAGCCATTCAATAAAGTGGTGAGCCGCGAAGCGGCGCGCCACCGGCATTAACGGCTCCGTCAGTTGCAACCGGCGTTAGGCATCAGGGCGGTACAGACCGGGAACATCGGTAACACTCCAGACCGGGAACATAGGTGACACAGCTACCATGGCAAGCAACGGAGGTTGCCGATGCCATGGATGGAGACGTCACCAGTGGATCAGCGCAAAGAGTTCATCCGCGAGTACCGACGCGGCCTGTTCACCATGCAGGAGCTGTGCGCGCGCTACGCGATCAGCCGGAAGACGGGCTACAAGCTCGTCGCGCGCGTGGAGGAGGAGGGCGTGCGGGGCCTGCAGGATCGGAGTCGCGCGCCGCACAGCTGCCCGCATCGCACGCCGCCCGAGGTCGAGCGCCTGATCGTCGCGGCGCGGCAGAAGCATCCGGATTGGGGGCCGCGGCTGCTCCTCGACTGGCTCAAGCCGCGCCACCCACGCGTGCACGACTGGCCCGCGCCGAGCACGGCCGGCGCGATGCTGCTGCGCGCGGGACTCGTGAAGCGGAGGGGACGCCGGCGGCTCTCGACGCATCCGGGCGTCGTCGATCCGATCACCGCCGTGCCGAACGACCTCTGGACGGCCGACTTCAAGGGACAGTTCCGGACGCAGGACCACGTCTACTGCTATCCGCTCACCATCGCGGACCAGCACACGCGGTTCTTGCTCACCTGCCACGGCCTCAGCTCGGTGAAGGGGGAGGAGGCCCGACCGATCTTCGAGCGCACGTTTCGCGAGTACGGACTGCCGCGCGCGATTCGCACGGACAACGGCGCCCCGTTCGTGACGCGGGCGCTCTGCGGCCTCTCGCACCTCAACGTCTGGTGGATGCGCCTCGGCATTCAACACCAGCGGATCCACCCCGCCTCGCCCCAGGAGAACGGGGCGCACGAACGCATGCATCGCACGCTCAAGCGCGGCGCGATCCGACCGCCGCGCGCGAATGCGCGCGCACAGCAGCGTGCCTTCAACGACTTTCGCGCGCTCTACAATGATGAGCGGCCGCACACGCTGCATGCCGGCACGCCCCCGGGGCAGCACTACGCGGCCTCTCCGCGCGCGTATCCGACGCGTCTGCCGCCGCTCGAGTATCCGGGGCACTTCCTCGTGAAGCGCGTCACCGATGCCGGGACCTTTCGCTTCCACAACCGGCTGCTGTTCATCGCGAACGCCCTGCAGTACTATCACATTGGCTTGGAGGAGATCGACGACGGCATCTGGTCGATCTTCTTCGGGACGATCCTGCTCGCACGACTCGACGAGCGGGACTGCATCATCCGGGAATGAGCCCGGGACTACTCACCGCAGTGTCACCCATGTACCCGGTCTGACGTGTTACCGATGTACCCGGCTATTCAGGTCGGCGGCGACCAGGAAAGAGCAACCAGGCGCTCGTCGCGGAGATGTACACGGATTGCACGATCAGTCCTGCCAGCAGGCCGAGCAGCCCGCCGAACGCGCCGGCACCAAGCAGTGCGCGGAAGAGCGGATCGGGTCCAACCGCGAACGCGCCCGCGAATGCGCTCTGCGCGAGGTGCCCGAGCACGCCGCCGCCGATGCCGGCGAAGTAGGACCAGAGGCGCGCCTCTCGTGCAGCTGGCGTGCGGCGCACTCGCTCTGCGAAGGCGCCTAGGCTCGCTGCGATCAGGGCGAAGGAGAAGGCGATGAGGCGATCGCGGTCCCCGCGAAGCAAGCGCGTCGCCCACGCGGTCGTGGCCACGAGCAGCGTGAGCTGAAGGAGCCACGCGAACCATCCTTCGATCGGCGGCTCGACCGGATCGTCGTCGTCCGGCGTGCCATCGATCGGTGGTCCGGGCGGCGGCTCAAGCGGGGACTGAGGGCGGAGGGTACGCACCGCGATTGGTGGGCGTCAGCCTAACGAAATGGCGTTCTGCTGCGAACGCTCAGATAAGATGCGTTCACGAAGTGAACGCTACCGAA
>JANYHJ010000166.1 GCA_025359135.1 Gemmatimonadota bacterium
CGCCGAGCGAATCCCAGCGGATGCGCGTCGGGTCGGTTGGATTGATGGTGCCGAGCCACGTCTGCGCTGCGAGCGTGTACTTGACCTTGCCGGTTCCGCGGCGGGCGCCATCGAGCATGAGGATGTGATTGCCGAGCACGCCGCCGGCGCCGCCGAATACCGGCACGCCCGGAAACGGCGTTCCCTTGGTCCAGCGGTCTTGTGCCGGGTCGTACCACTGCACGTCCACCACGTTGTCGGTGTCGTGCCAGCCGCTCACGATGACGATGAGCGAGTCGCGCCAGATGCCGCCGACCGCGTCATCCACGGCCACCGGCATCGGCGCACCCGCGCTCCACGCGCGACCGACCGGATCCCAGATGTCGACGTTGGGCAACGAGCGCTCGGCGCCCGCGGAATCCACCGTGTATCCGCCGAAGAGGTAGACGCGCCCGCGCACGCCGAACGCGAGCGCAGCGAGCCGACCCACCACGCCCGGCACCGGCGGCAGCTCTCGCCACGTGCGAGCGCCCGGCGCGAGGTGGAAGGCGCGTCGCGTGATGCCGCTCCAGCGCTTCGTCGAGTCGAGGCCAAGCATGCTGTAGATGCCTGCGCCCAGCCCGGTGGCGAGCGCAGCGACCGCGTTGTTGGTGGTGGCCACGGGGAGCGCGGGCGGCTTCGCCGCGAGGCGCCCTGCCTGCGCGCGCGCATTCCCGACGTGTGTGCACGGTAGCAGGATCGCGACGCAGAAGAGTCGGTGAAGCATCGGAACCAGTCGGGGGCGGCGCGTCTCGGAGCGACGCGTTGGTAGGCGAGCGTGGAAATAGACGGTGCGCGACATCTCCGCCGCAACTGTCACGGCGCGCTAGCTTGATGCCATGCGCGCTCCCGCTCTTCGGCGATGGGTCGCGGCTCTGCTGGCGCCATGGGTGGTGGCGCTCGTGCTGGTGCCGGGGCTCGACGGCTGTCCGCTACACGGACTGCACGCGACGGCGACGTCCGACGTCGCTGCCGATCAAGCGTCAGCGCATGCCCACCAACACGGTGCGACGCGCCACGACGCGGGCCAGCCCGACGACGCGCCCTCGGGCCGCTCGCCGCGATGTGATTGTCTGGGAGATTGCGCGGCGGCAGCGAATGCGGTCGTCTCCGCGCCCGTCACGGCGCCGCAGGCGGCGTACATCGCCGCCTTTGCACCGCCCGCGCAGCACGCGTCATGGCGCGGTGTCCCATCGCGCACGGTCCGGCGCCAGCCGCCAAGCAACGGTCCTCCCCTCGCCTGAGCAGGTGACGTTCGATCCGGGCCATTCGCCCGGCACGGTCAAGCACGCCGCTGGCCGTGTGTCATCTCCCAGGTACCCCCATGCGAATCCTCTTCCGGGTGAGCGCGCCGTGCGCGCTCGCCCTGATGGTCTGCTCGACGGCGCTCTGCGCCCAGCAGCCCACGATCGCGCGCGACACGCTCGCCGACTCGTCGCGCGCGCGCCGCCTCGCGACGGTCACGATCGCCACCACCCCCGCCGACAAGGCGGCACCGGCCACCACGCGTCACATCGACGCGCGCACGCTCCGCCTCATCCCCTCCACCAGTCCGTACGATCTCCTGCGCCAGGCCGCCGGCGTGGAGGTGCACGTGCAAGGGCAGGGACCCGGCTTCGCCTCCGACGTCGCGGTGCGCGGCTTCAGCTCGGATCACGCCACTGACTTGGCCCTCTGGGTGGATGGCGTACCCATCAACGAACCGATCAACGGCCACGCCGAAGGCTACAGCGACTGGAGCGTGCTCTTTCCCGCCGCGATCCAGGACCTCGACATCACGCGCGGCCCCAGCAACGTGCTGTTCGGCAACTTCGCGTACGCGGGTGCGGTGAACGTGCGCACGCTCGAGCGCCTGCGCGGCACGCAGCTCGACGTCTCCGGTGGCAGCTTCGGCGCTGCTGACGTGAGCGTCCTCACCGGCTTCGATCACGCCGCCTCGGGCGGCGGGATCTTCGGCCTGCGCTACGCGCGCGAAGAGGGCTTCCGGCCCAATGGCGACAACAGCACCATCCAGCTGCACGGCCGCCTGCTGCGCGCCTTGAGCGACCGCACCACCATCGACTTGGGGCTCGAGGTCAATCGCGGTCAATGGCGTTCGAGTGGCTTCTTGAGCGAAGCCGAGTTCATCGCGCAGCAGTACGACATCGTCTCGAATCCGTCGGACGGTGGCGAGAAGCTGCGGCTGCAGGAGCGCGTGAGCCTGCGGACGTCGCTGGGGAGCGGCATCTGGCGCACGACGCTCTACAGCACGCAGAACGACTGGCACCTGTTCCTCACCATTCCGCCCGATGG
>JANYHJ010000175.1 GCA_025359135.1 Gemmatimonadota bacterium
GAGCGTCACCGTCTGCGGCGCGACGCCGATCGCGCGTACGGTGATGCGGTACTGGCCGCCACCGTCGGGAAAGAGGATGGTGTACTTGCCGTCCGCGCCGGTGGTGCGGTTGCGCGAGACGCGCGTCTCGAGGGAGGTCGCGGTCACGGTGGCCCCGGCAAGCGGGCGGCCGGTCGTGTCGGTGACCTTGCCGGTGATGATATCGGTCGTGCTCCCCACCTGGGCGGTGAGCGCGCCGGCACTCGCCATCATGGCGAACGCGGCAGCGACGAAGGAGCGAGCAAAGGCGAAACGCATGGACGAGTATCGGGGCGGGGGTCAGACCACAGGGTCGGCACGGCGACCGGAGGTTCCCAGTCGTAAGTGCAGACCCTGAATACGCCAACGACCTCGGAGCTGTTGGTGTTTCAGCCGATCCCGGGCATCAAGACTGACAGCGAAGCACGCCGAGCGCCCCCCGTTGGAACTGCCCTTCTTTGGTGCGATACGGCCGTCTCCCTAGGAGAAACACCCACGGGCCGCACGAATCCGCCATCATCGTCAGGCAGGGCGCGAAGAACGGCCGCGTTCCGAACCAGAAAATCAACTGTGGCAAGCACAGGGCCGATCGTTCCGGTCACCGGCTGATCGAGTTCTACGATGTAGATGCCCTCACCTCGTGACGGAATCCCGCCGACCACCTTGACGCGAGCCGCATCAAAGAGGGCCTGCCGGACCTGTTGCGATGCGTGTGGGCGCAAGGTGACGAAGATGCGCCGGTCGGAGAACATGACGCCGCCGTAGTTGGTGTCGGAGGCCGTGAGGAACGTGGTGCCTGATGTCGAGGGGAGCGTGAGTGGAGGTGTCGCGGGCACAACGGGTCGCGACGGGCACGTCGAGCTCGGATACAGCGTGTCTGTTCGCCTGGTCCCTACCCACACCACCAGCTTGCCCGCCGTCTCCGACATGATGATGTACGTCTCGCTGAACGGCGTCCCCGCCGGTCGCTTCTTGAGCGTGATCGTGGTCCGCGGTCCATCGCCCGTAGGTGCGTACTGGACGACCGTGCTGTCGTCATGCGCGTTGCGGATGCTCATCCGCGGGCCGCACAGGTTCACGACGCTCACGCTCTCCGCATGCACCATCGCTGACGGGAGCCACTTGCGCCGGTCCGCACCGTCCCGAGGCGCGACGCCCGCTGGCACAATCGGCAGGTCGCCATCCGGTCCTACTCTCGTCACCGCTGAACAGGAGAGCAGCAAATTCCAGACTCTATCGCGGGCCACTGTTCCGCTGTCGAGAGGGAGCTGCATCTCGATCAGGTAGTCTCCTTCTCCCATGCTGCCCACGCCGGTACCCGCAAGCACTGTCGCCCCGAGTCGATCGAACAGCGCTTGGCGCACATTGACCGCTGTTCCATCCCTGAATCCCACCCAGAATCGACGAAGCGAGATCAGTCGGTTGCCTCGACTCGAGTCAGGGGCCCAGTAGGCTCGCCCAGCCTTCATCGTGGATGTCTCGACGCCTTCAGGGGGAGTAGCAGGCACGACGGGTCGACTCGGACAGGACGCTTGGGGGAAGTTGACCTGTTTGCTGATCGTGCCGATCTGTACATGGAACGTGCCGCTACTCGCGCTCAGCACGATGTACTCGTCCCTGGAAGCGAGGCCTGGAAGCCGGGCCTTCAGCGTGACTTGCGTCTGCGATCCGGTTGGCGACAACGCATAGCTCACGGCGACGGTGGCATCGTTGTGGTTCTCGATGACGACGCGCGCGCCACAGAGCGTGCGGACACTCACGCTCTCCGGATGCACGACCGCTGCAGCCCGGTCGGTGACGAGCACTTGGCTCGCCGTCGCGCGATCCAGATCGCAACCAGCGAGCGTCGCCAGCGTCAACGCACAGGTCAACAGCGGCATGCGGTCCTCCAGACGAGAGGTCGTCGTTCGATTGTACGCTGGGACGATCCCGTCGTTCGCGACGGGACCCATTCGGCCGGCCCCTCGTTCGGGCACAGGCTCGCGTCGACCTCGTCGCCGACGGAATGGATGCGTGCATCAACGCTACTCCCTGCGCCGCACGCGCAGGGGGACGTCATGGTCGTGACGCGACTAGAACAGTCCTTCTATGGACAGGTACCGCTCGCCCGTGTCATAGCAGAACGTCATCACGCGACTCCCCTTCGGCAGCTCCGGCAACTTCTGCGCGACCGCCGCAAGCGACGCGCCGCTCGACAGTCCGATGAAGATCCCCTCTTCCTTGGCCGCTCGCTTCGCATAGGCGAACGCGTCCTCTTCCGTCACCGCGATCGTTCCGTCCAACGTGTCCCGGTGCAGGTTGGCCGGCACAAACCCGGCGCCGATCCCCTGCACCTTGTGCGGCGAATGCGAGCCGCCGCTGATCGTCTGGCTCTTGGCCGGCTCCACCGCGAATGTCTTCATCGTCGGGAACTTCGTCTTGAGCACCTCGCTCACCCCGGAGATGTGGCCTCCCGTCCCCACGCCGGTGATCAGGTAGTCGAGTCCCTCGGGAAAATCCGCGAGAATCTCCTGCGCCGTCGTCTTCGCGTGGATCGCCACGTTCGCCTCGTTCTCGAACTGTTGCGGCATCCACGCGTGCTCGGTCTTGGCCACGATCTCGAGCGCCCGCGCGATCGCGCCCTTCATCCCGATCTCGCGCGGCGTCAGGTCGAACTCCGCACCGTACGCCGCCATGATGCGGCGGCGTTCCACGCTCATCGACTCCGGCATCACGAGAATGATCCGGTAGCCCTTGACCGCCGCCACCAGCGCGAGCCCGATCCCCGTGTTGCCCGACGTCGGCTCGACGATCACGCTGCCCGGCTTCAGGATGCCGCGCGCTTCCGCGTCCTCGATCATCGCCAGCGCGATGCGGTCCTTGATCGACGCGCCCGGGTTCGAGCGCTCCATCTTCATCCACACCTCGTGCGTGGTGCCGAAGAGCCGGTTGATGCGGACGTGCGGGGTGTTGCCGATCGTGGCCAGGACGTTGGTCGCGCGCATGGGAGGAAAGCCTCGGTCGAGTGCGAAGGAAGAAGAATCAGATCACGAAATCGAGCATGTCGTCTTCGGGTACGCGCGTGCGCGGCAGCTGCGGCGTGTTGATCACCACCGATCCCGCCGGCACGCTCGACGTGATCCACGTGTTGCCGCCGATGATCGCCCGCTTGCCCACCACCGTCGTGCCGCCTAGGATCGTCGCACCAGCATAGATCACCGCGTCGTCCTCGATCGTCGGGTGCCGCTTGTTGCCGGCGAGTCCCTTCTGGACGCTCAGCGCACCCAGCGTCACCCCTTGATAAATCTTCACGCGGTCGCCGATCAGGCTCGTCTCGCCGATCACGATGCCCGTGCCATGGTCGATCGCGAAACCACGACCGATCGACGCCCCCGGATGAATATCGATGCCCGTCTGCGCGTGCGCCCACTCGGCCAGCAACCGCGGGAACACCGGCACCTTCATGCGATAGAACTCGTGCGCGATGCGGTGCACTGCGATCGCCAGGAAGCCGGGATACGCGAGGATCACCTCATCGAGTTCCTCCGACGCCGGGTCCCACGCGTGGATCGCCTTCGCATCCTCGACCAGCTGCTCGCGCATCTGCGGCAGCGATTCGAGGAACCACGCCGCCAACTCATGCGCGGGTGACGGACCCGCGCCGTCGAGCGCCTCGAGCAGCAGCGCCCGCACGGCGTCACGGTCGCGCGCAACATCCATCACGTCCGCGATCTCGGCGGCGCCTCCGCGCACCGCGGGCACGAAGTGCGGGAAGAGCAGCGCGAGGATATCGCGCACCACCCGGTCGGCGAGCTCGCGATAGGCCCGCGGGAACGGGTACGTGCGGCGCGACTCGGCGATCGCCGTGAGGAACGGATCGGAGGGGGCCATGCGGGAAAGGTAACGCTTGACAACTGACCAGAGGTCAGTAATTATATGACCATGGGTCAGCTAACGCGTTCCCGCACACCGAGACGCGCCCGCTCGCCGGAGGCCAAGGCCGAACGCGCCCGCCGCCTGCTCGACGCCGCGCTCGCCGCGCTCGCCCATACCCCGTGGCCAGAGCTCGCCGTCGCCCAAGTCGCCCGCGATGCCGGCGTCGCCAAGGGCACCCTCTACCTCTACTTCCCCACCAAGGAGTCGCTCGGCCTTGCCCTCGTCGATCGGCTCATGGGCGCCTGGTTCGACGACATCATCGTCGCGCTCAACGCGTGCCGGCCCCCGATCTCTCCCGCCGCCTGCGCGCAGCTGCTCGTCCGCTCCACCGATCGCCACCGCGCACTTGTGCCCCTGCTGGCCATCACCGGCACGCTGCTCGAGGCCAACGTCGCCCCCGCGGCCGCGCGCGCCTACAAGGCCGAGGTGTTGCGCCGCACGCTCGAGTGCGGCGTGGCCCTCGAAAGCGCGCTCGGCGCGCTTGCACCGAGCGAGGGTGCGCGCGCGCTGCTGCACGTGCACGCACTCGTCACCGGACTGCATCGCATGGCCGAGCCCGCACCGGTGGTCAAGTCCGTCCTGCGCGCGCCGCGCTTCGCTGCGTTGCGCGTCGATTTCGCCACCGAACTCACGTTCGCCCTCACCGCGCTGCTCACGGGGTTCATCGCCTCGCGCAAGCCATCGCGTACCTCGTAAGGAGATCCCATGACCCAGCCACACCCGCTCGCCCTCATCACCGGCGCCTCGATGGGCATCGGTGTCGACATCGCCGCCGTGCTCGCCGAGAAGGGACATGACCTCGTGCTTGTTGCCCGATCCGCTGACAAGCTGCAGGCGGTCGCCACCGCCTTGGGCGCAAAGCACGGCATCACCGCGCACGTGCTCGTGGCCGACCTCGCCGCGCCCGGTGGCGCCGACAGGGTGGCCGACGAAGTGCTCTCGCGGGGCTGGGTGCTCGACGTGCTCGTGAACAACGCAGGCTACGGCCTCTTCGGCGCCGTCACGGAAACGGACCCTGCCGACGAGCTCAACATGATCCAACTGAATGTCGTCGCACTCTACCGCCTCACCAAGCGCCTGCTCCCCGCGATGGTCGCACGCAAGCGTGGCTACATCATGAACGTCGCGAGCACCGCAGCCTTCTTTTCGGGACCGCTGATGGCGGTCTACTACGCCACCAAGAACTTCGTTCTCGCCTTCAGCGAAGGGCTCGACGAGGAACTCAAGGGCAGCGGCGTGCATGTGAGTTGCCTCTGCCCCGGTCCCACCGAGAGCGAGTTCCGCAAACGTGCGGGCTCCGGCCGCTCGAAGCTCTCGAACCGCGGCCAGGTGCCGTCGCGTCCGGTGGCCGAAGCGGGCGTGGCCGGCATGTTCGCCGGCAAGCGGCTCGTGATTCCCGGCGCGAAGAACCGGTTCGAGACGTCGATCCCGCGCTTGTTGCCGCGCACGATGATGGCCGGCATCGTCCACAACACGCAGGCCGCGAAGTAGCGCGCCCTTTAGCATTCCCCGATGCTGCACGTCACAAACGGCGGCTCGGCCGTCTCCGTCCTCCTGCACGCCGGCATCGAAGGCGATCTCCTCGCGTGGAACGACGTCCTTCACGAGGGCCCCGTCCGCGGCGAGCTCGCTCCCGCCGACCGTCGTCGCGAGCGTGCCGCGTTCATCGCGTCCGAGGGATGGGCCGAAACGGTGGAGGAGGTCGACGCCGCCTTCCGCGCGCGCGACGCGCGCCTCGCGACCGCGCGCGCGGACGGCGAGGCGATCACGCTCTGGTTCGAGCACGACCTCTACGACCAGTGGCAGCTGCTCGAGGTGCTCGTCACCTGCGCGGCAAGCGCCGGCACCGGCGTCGCGCTCGAATTAGTGCTCACCGATGACTATATCGGGCACTTCCGGCCCCACGACGTGCACGCGGCCCACGCGCGCCGCCGCAACGCCACGGCCGTCGACCTGGCCGACGCCATCAGCGCGTGGGAAGCGCTCACCGGCGCCGATCCGCGCGCCATCGACGCGGCCATCGCGGTCGACACCGATGCGCTGCCGCATCTCGCGGCCGCACTGCGCCGCCACGCCGAGGAGTACCCGGACACGAAGGGCGGACTCTCGCGCACGGAGCGACAGCTGCTCGAGGCGCTGACCGACGGACCCCGCACTCTGCGCGCGCTTTTTCCCGCCACGCATCACGAACGCGAGGGCGCCATCTTCCTCGGCGATACCGTCTTCCTCTCGATCGTCGCACGACTCGCGCGCGCCGCAACGCCGCTCGTGCGTGCCGGCGCGGCCGAACCAGACGGCGCGCGCGACGCCTGGGCCCGCACGCTCGAGATCACTCCCGCCGGACGCGATGCGCTCGCGGGCACGTTCGATCACGCCCGCGCCAATCGCGTCGTGCGCTGGCTCGGCGGTGTCGTGCTCGGCAGCAACGCGCCCGACTGGCGCTACGATCGCGAGACAGAGCGGCTCACGCTCTCGCGCTGACCGCAGCGACGGACCTGCGCGCGTAGAGCCACCTCCGCGTCAACGCGCAACCGCGCAATAGCGCGACCCACCCCGCAACACGCGGGTTACCACCTGCCCGCCCCCATCACGTAGTCTCTCGAACGTCCGACGTCCCTCGTACGCGCAACCTGCGTGAGGGCTCGGCATTGGGAAGCGCGCACGCGCGCCCTTCCCGCCGAACCCACATGCTAGGAGGTGCCCCATGCGGGCATCAACAGGGAGCACGCTGCGCCGTCGCGCGGTGTGCACGAGTGGCCTCGTCGCGTTCACGTTCGCGCTCGCGGCCTGCGGTGACCTTCCGTCCGTCCCCGCTACGACCGCGCCGCTTCACGAGGGCGACGTGGTCGAGGCGTCGGGTGACGCCGAGCTCACGGTGCGCGCCGCCGGTGCGACCCGTGCCACCGTGCGCACCAATGCGCCATGGCGGGTGCGTGCCAACTCGCACGGCGGCGTGGCCACGATGGACTTCGAACGACGCGGCCTCGCGGCCCGTGATCCCGCGCGCGACCGCGACGGGAAGGCCGACGACACCGAGGCACGCCTGCTCGGCGACCTCGCACCGACGCTGCTCGGTCCGCTTGCCATCAACGAGGACGCGAAGCTGGCCGGCTTCGGGCTCAAGTCCGTGGTGCAGCAGACCGTGCTGGACGGCGACGGTCGGCCGATGCAGGTCTACGCCATCAGCGACTTCAAGCACGGACCGATGACGGACATGCTGCTCGTGCGCGACGGGCAGGTACTCGCCTACCAGCAGACCTCGTGGGTGCATGAGCGCGGAGTCTGGCGAGCGGCGGGTGCACGCGTGGTCACGCGTGCACGTGACGGCTCGTCCACGATGGCCACCGTCCGCGTCGCTGGCCGCCTCGCGGCGGTCGTCAGCGACAGCTCCGCATGGGCGACACTCACCACGCGGATCGAGGAGGTGCAATTCGCCGCGCTGGCCAAGCGCGCGCTGCTGCCGAGTGAAGCGCACGCGCAGCAGTGGAGTCCGGGATCGGTGGACTGCTCGCTCTACCGCAACCGCTTCGCGCCGTCGAACTCGCCCTGCCTCGCCTACGGTCTCAACAAGGTTGGGGCGCCGCTCATTGCGGTGTTCACCGTGCTCGCGGCAAGCTTTCCGCAGTACGCGCCGTCCGCCATGCAGGCGCTCGCCGCGTCACGTGGGATCGGCGCCGTCATCGCGCTTCTCGAGGCGGCCGGCGAGGCGATTGCCGTAACGGCGGGCAGCACGTGGGTCGCGCTCGCGGCCGCGGGCGTCCTGATCTACTTCACCATGTCCATCGCGGAGTGCATGGCGTCGCATGGACCGACCATCACTTTGTGCTCCGCGGGCCCCGGAGGCAATCCGTTCGGCAGCGGTGTGGGCAGCAGCACGAACGGCACGGGTGGCGGTGGCAGTGGCGTATCGACCGGGCTGGGAGACGGAAGCTCGAGCGGTTGCGATGCCCTCTGCGACGTTCAGGCTCGTGATTTGGTCAATCAGCTCCGGGCCCAGGCTTACGCGAACCAAGACCAGAGCTGACGGCGGTTTCAGCTGTCACTCGGACCGCACACACCGCCTGACCCGTGCGGCGTCAGCCCAGCGCTGACGCTCGGCTGACGCCGCACGCGCATTTTCCTCCAGCGTCGCAAGCCCCCTCGTGACGCGCCTCCACCTGCCCTCCACCATCACGCGCATGTCACCGAGCCCGAACACTTCGTCATCGACGTCGACAATCACTCCCTTGCTGCCCCTGATCGTGATGGCAATGGTCCTCATGTTCAGCGGCTCCACCATCGGCCTCATCGGTAAAGTCATCGTCGTGATCGTCGGCAACGTGGCCTGGACCGCGCAGCTCTACGGACGCCAGATCGGGGGGACCGTTTCCTGGGCGCGCTACCTGTGGGAGACCTTCCTGTGGTGCCTCTTCTGGCTCGCGCTCGTGTTCTCGTCGACCGTGAGCGCATGGATCGGGTTTGGGTTGGGGATCGCGCTCCTCCTCGGCCATATCGCCAAGGTAGTTCGGTCAGCCCATGAGACTGGACTCGTCCCGCCTGCGGCCCCCTAGAACCTCGCGTCCCAGCTGAAATCCACCCGCACACCACTGCGTGGCCAGATCCCGCGCGCTACATCCAATCGCACCAACCCGTCGAGCGCCGTCACGCCAACACCCGCGCCGCTCATCGGCCGCATCTGTCCCACCGGCAGGGCGCGCGATCCCGCCCACCCCGCGTCGTAGAACACCACCGGACGCGCGAACGGCAGCGTCGGCCCGATCTCGGCGCGCGCGAACCAGAACGCATCACCACTCATGGTGCCCGCTACCTGGCCGCGCACCGTGCCCGCACCGCCCATGAACCACTCGCGCTGCACGGGTAGCGTGCCGACCGAACTGCCTCCGGACAGCACCAACGTCCCCATCACGCGACCAACGCTCGCGCCCGCCGTTCCCTCCACCGCCAAGCGACCGTAACTCGTCGTGCCGCCCGCGCCTTCGGCACGCGTTGCGAACGACCAACGCGTCGCCGTCGGATCCACCCCCCACGACCAATGGCGATGCAGTTCCGCACCCGCCCACGTGCCTTCGCGTGCCAGCACGTTCGGCAGAAACGCGGGATCGTCGCCGAAATAGCGTGCACTCCATCGCGTCGTCACGGGCGCGTTCCCCTGCCCCTCGACGAACACCCGCAGCAGGTCGCCGCCGATGCGCCGCGTGAGCTCGCCACCCCACGTGCGTGCATAGAACCCTTCGTCGCGCGCAAGCAGCGCTGCGAGCAGTGACTCGGGAAATCCGAACGGCGTGCCCCAGTCATTCACGCTTATCGTCTTCGCATACGTGGCGAGTCGCCATGCCGTCGTGCCGTTGGTGCGCGTGAGCCCGATCTCCGCATTCACCCAGCGATCTCCGAGCCCGAAACGTGCGCGGCCGTCGAGCACATAGCCGGCACCGAGCTCCTGCCGCGCCTGGGCGCCAGCCGAGAAACCCTCCACGCGATTGTAGCGCAGCATGCCGTCCACGAGCCCTGCGCTCCACGTCGGCAATTGCGGACGGAAGGCGGCCTGCCGAGCGAGATCGAGACCGTGCTCGGCGTCCGCGAGCTGCGACGCGCGTTCCTCCGGCGGATCGAACAGCTTCTCCGGCAGATCGCTCGATCGCGCCAACGCCGCGGTGTCACACGGCACCTCCACGAGCGTGGTCACGCGACCGCCATAGCGCTCCTGCAGTCGCTGCCAGGTCGGACCGGCCGAGCAATCCGCCACGCGCCGCGCCGAGTCGGCCCGGATCCAGTTCCGTACCACCGCGCGCCGCTGGTTCGCCGGCACGCGGCCCAACGTGTCCCAACGAACACCGGCCACCACGTTCGTCGGCAATGGAGGCGGTGCCTCACCATTCACCGACTCGTACGTGAACTTCTCCTCGAGTTCGAGCGGCAGGCGCCCGACGTTGAGCCGCACGGTGCCGCTCGCCACGTGCTTGCGCGGCAGCCAGAAGCGTCCCTCGTAGAGCGCCGACTCGATCGAGATCATCGAGAGCTCCGCGCGCACGGGAAACGCGACCTGTCGCACCAACCACGGCACATTCGTCGTGCCATCGCGCACCGAACGCTCGATGCGCGACGTCAGGTCGGCCTCGGCAGCCAACCGGTACGTGGCGCGCACGAGTTGCGCCGATCCTTCGTCGAACCAGAACGACCCGACGAACACGTTGTACGTCGGCGATCGCGGCGAGACGCGCAATTCGCGCAGCGTGATCGTGCGCCCCTCGGCGAGCGTCATCTGCACCGAATCACCGATGGCGTAGGTGTAGTACGCTTCGCTGCCTCGCGCGAACGGGTGCACGACTCGGGTCTCGTCCACCTCTTCGCGCACCACGGCAGACCCGCCGATCCAGAGCTGCTCGCTGCCGGGGAAGTATGGAAAGGGGACGCTACCGCCGACGCGTACCGTCCCGGGTGCCAGCGGCGTTGCCTGCCGCAGCCCAGTTAGCGTCACTTTCGCGCCACTTGAGCGCCCCCATACGACGTTTCCACTCGTTTCTTGCCGAAACAGCGTCTTTTCGAGCCCAACGGAGCGAAGCCCGAGGCTCACGGTCGCCCTGCGGTACGACTTGGCCGAGTACGCCACGAGCGAGCTGTCGACTGCCAGGCGTGCGGCGCGCGCGCGCAGCAAGAGGCCACGCGCTGCGCTGTCCCGGAACGCTGATTGCTCGAGCGCGGCCGTCACCGCCATCCGTCGCCCAACGCGCGCGGTGTCGAGCGGCGGCGGCGCCTGAGGCACGGACGCTAGCGTCTGCGACTCCAGGCTCCGCGGCACGACCCAGCCGGCGAGTGCGAGCGCGACGAATACGCGGAGCAAGTGGAATCGGGCGAGCATTGCTTGCATTCTATGCGCGTGAGCTTGTCCGGAGTTCCGTGAAGACGTCAACAGGCTGTCAGTCTTGTCCAGCAGGGCTCCTGCGTAGCCCGTACCATCTAGGTCCCGCGACAACAACGTGGCGGGTTTCCACTCGGACTCATTCTGCCATGCGCCGTTCCGTTCTCTGTGCCGCGTTGCTGTTCACGGCTGCTCATCCACTTGCAGCCCAGCAGCGCTCGCTCGATTCCACCACCGTCAACGCGCTGCGTTGGCGCAACGTCGGCCCCGCCAACATGGGCGGTCGCATCGCGGACATCGAGGGCATTCCGTCGCCGTCCAAGACCTTCTACGTCGCGGCCGCGGCCGGCGGACTCTGGAAGACCATCAACAACGGCACGACCTTCACGCCGATCTTCGACAACGAGCGGGTCATCTCGCTCGGCGATCTCGCCATCGCGCCGAGCGACACGAACGTGCTCTACCTCGGCACCGGCGAACAGAATTCCCGCAACTCGATCAGCCCCGGCGGCGGCGTCTACAAGAGCACCGACGGCGGCAAGTCGTGGACGTTCATCGGCCTCAAGGAAACGGAGCACGTCGGACGCATCGTCGTGCACCCCACGGACGCGAACACGGCCTACGTCGCCGCGCTCGGCGCCGCGTGGCGCTCCAACAAGGAACGCGGCCTCTACAAGACCACTGACGGTGGCGCGACGTGGCAGCTCATCAAGTTCATCAGCGACAAGGCGGGTTTCGTCGACGTCGCGCTCGACCCGCGCGATCCGAACGTCGTCTGGGCGTCGAGCTACGAGCGCTCGCGCGGCCCCTACTTCCTCCAGTCCGGCGGGCCGGGCTCGGCGCTCTGGAAGAGCACCGACGCCGGCGCCACGTGGGCCAAGGTCGAGGGCAACGGCTTCCCGACGCAGCTCAAGGGCCGCATCAACATCGCGATCTCGCTCTCCAGGCCTGACGTGATGTACACGATGGTCGAGGCCGACACCCTTCCCAACACCGCCAAGGGACAGAAGCCGCAGCTGCGACCGAGTGGCCTCTATCGGAGTCAGGACGGCGGCAAGACGTGGGAGAAGACCAACAGCGAGAACGTGCGCCCCTTCTACTACAACCAGGTGCGCGTCGATCCGAAGAACCCGGACCGCGTCTACTGGTCGAGCACGCCGGTCAAGTTCTCCGACGACGGCGGCAAGACCGCGCGCAACGCCACGGTCGGCATTCACGTCGACCACCACGCCATGTGGATCGACCCGAATGATCCCGAGCACTTCATCGTCGGTGACGACGGCGGCGTCTCGCAGACGTGGGACAAGGGTGGCAGCTACGACTTCATCAACACCTTCGCCATCGGCCAGTTCTACAACGTGTCGTTCGACATGCAGACGCCGTATCGCGTCTGCGGAGGCCTGCAGGACAATGGCTCGTGGTGCGCCGTGTCGAAGCGTCGTGGCGGCATCACCAACATGTTCTGGTTCAACGTCGGTGGCGGCGACGGCTTCGGCACGGCGCAGGACCCGACCGACGCGAACATCATCTATTCCACATCGCAGGGCGGCAACATCGGCCGCGTCAACTACGCCACCGGCGAGCGCACCTCGCTCGTCAAGCCGTCGTGGCGCGGACGCTACCTCGAGATGGAGGATTCCATCATCGTCGAGCGCGGCGACACGGCACAGCCCGAGACGCCGGCCAACCGGAAGCGCATCGCCGAACTGCGCGCGCGCCAGAAGGCCGACTCCAACGACCTGGACCTCCGCTTCAACTGGAACACGCCGTACTTCATCTCGCCGCACGCGGCTGCCACGCTCTACGTGGGCGCCAACCGCGTCCTCAAGAGCACCCAGCACGGCGACAACCTCTACCCGATCTCGCCCGACCTCACGACGCGCGACACGATGCGCATCCGCGTCTCGACCAAGACCACGGGCGGCATCACGCCGGACGTGACGGGCGCCGAGACCTACAGCACGATCGTATCGCTCGCCGAGTCGCCGGTGCGCCCAGGCATTCTCTGGGCCGGCACCGATGACGGCCGCGTCTGGTACACGAAGTCGGACGGCGGCAGTTGGGAGGACGTCAGCAACCGCTTCCCCGGCGTGCCGAAGAACAGCTACGTCTCGCGCATCGAGCCATCCGCTCACGACTCGGCCACCGTGTATGTCGCGTTCGACAATCATCGCAACGGCGACTTCGCGCCCTACGTCTACGTCTCGAACGACTGGGGCAAGACCTTCCGCTCGATCGCGAACAACCTGCCTACCGGCGGGCCGGACTTCGTCTACGTGATCCGCGAGGACATGCACAACCGCGACCTGCTCTTCGTGGGCACCGATGTGGGCGCGTACGTATCGGTGGATCGTGGGCTGAGCTGGCAGCGCTTCATGGCGGGACTGCCGACCGTACCGGTCAACGACCTGCGCATCCACCCGCGCGATCATGAGTTGATTGCCGGCACGCACGGGCGTGCCATCTGGATCGTGGACATTGCGCCGCTCGAACAGCTCACCAGGACGGTGGCCGATGCGAAGGTGCACTTCTTCGCGCCCGCGACGGCGTTCCAGTACGGCCAGCCGCTCATCGGTACGCAGATGGGTGGTGGCGGCGGTGGCGAGGGACACAAGCTCTTCCAGGCCAATGGCGGCAGCTACGGCGCCGACCTCTGGTATCGCGTGACCGACGGCGTGGCCACGACGCGCGCGAGCATCAAGATCGTGGACGCGAGTGGCGACACGATTCGTACCCTGCCGGGCCCCGGGGCCACGGGACTTCACCGCGTCACGTGGGATTTCCGCGGCAAGGCGGCGACGCCCAAGCCGTTGACTGCTGCCGGCCTTCGCGACTCCGTCACGCGCCAGCGCAAGATCATCGCCATACTTGATTCGGTGGAGAAGGCGGGCACGATGGACAAGGTGATGCTTGATCGTGCACGCAACATGCTCACCAACCCGGCGGCGATGGAGCAGTTGGCCGGCGCGTTCGGTGGTGGTGGCGGAGGTGGCGGTGGCGGCCGAGGTGGCGCCGGTGGCGCGGGTGGCGCCAATCCGCAGCGTCCGGGCGAAGGCCCGATGCCGCGCGCCGGTGGTGCAGCTGGTCCGGCCGCGGGCGGCGGTGGTGGTGGTGAAGGCGCCGGTGAAGGCGGCGCAGGTGGCCAAGCCGCGCTCTTCGAGGCGCTCGGGCCGCTGCAGGATGCGTTGCGCGCCGTGACTGGTGGCGGCGGTGGTGGTGGCGGCATCGCGGCCATCTTCGGCGGCGGACGTCGCGGCATCGCACCGCTCGTCAAGCCGGGCGACTACAAGATCGTCTTCAAGCTCGGCTCCGAAGTGCAGACGCAGCTGCTACGCGTCGAACGCCTCGGTGATCTTACCGGAGCCGCCCCCGGTTTCGGCACCGATGACATGGACGACGACGAGCCCTGATCGTCGTCCTGAGCCTGTTGTCGTCCTGAGCGCAGCGAAGGACCCGCTTCTGCAGTGCACCGCCCGTTGCCGAGCACCTCGGCTACGGGCGGTCTGTTTCAGTACGAATCGAAGATCCGCTGTATCTCCCGCAGCTCGCGCGTCCGCGTCAACGCGAGCATCAACAGGATCCGCGCCTTCGCCGGCGTCAGATGTTGCACGCCGATATTCGGAACCCACGGCGCCACCGCGAACGCGCTATCCAGTCCGGGACACATCCGTCGTGCGAAGTTCGGCGTGCTGTCATTGCGCGGCGGCGGCGGTCGCACGGGCTCGGGCTCGCGGTCGCTGCTCTCCACGTGCTCGCCACTCGGAAAGACCTGCACCACGATCGTGCCCGCGCGCGCGAGTACCTGGAACGCGCCGGACTCGGTGCACGTGAGTCCGGTGGCGCTCACCACGATCCCCGCCGGCTTGTGCTCGGCACGCGGTCCCGTGCCGCCGGGATACGCGAAGGTCAGTTCCACCGTCGGCAGTGACGTCACGCCGTCCAAGTCGAACTCGCTTGCGCTGCCGCGCCGCCTTGTCGGCGCAAAGAAGTACTCCGGCCCGCCGCCCGAGACGACGCCGAGCATCCCCATCTCGCCGCTGCTGAAGCCGCCCGCGCGCGGATAGAGCTTGCGCGCCTCGCGCGCCGAGATGATGCGGTCATCCATGACCACCAACACCCCTTTGCCAAGAGACTGCGGCGCGGCGGCCGTGCGCACCGCACTCAGCAGGTTGATCGGCCCATCGGGACTGATGCCCGTGGCCGGACGCTGCGCGCCGACGACCACCACCGGCTTCTCCGAGCGGATGGTCAGGTAGAGGAAGAACGCCGTCTCCTCGAGACGGTCGGTGCCGTGCGTGACCACGACGCCGGCCAGGTCGCGCCGGTTGCGCAGCACGCCATCGATGCGCCGTGCCAGCGCCACCCATTGGTCCGGCGTGATCATCGTGCTCGCCACGTTCGAGAACTGCTCCGTCTCGATCTGCGCGAAGTTCACGAGCGACGGCACCGAGGCGACGATCTGTTCTGTCGTGAGCGCTCCGGCGCGATAGCCACCAAGCGTGCCGGGCGCGTCCTGCACGCCCGAGATCGTGCCACCTGTGCCGATGATGAGCACCTTGGGACGGGGCGCGGCATCGCGCTGTGCGGCGATCGCGCCGGGCAAGGCGATCAGCAGCAGGCCAAGTGCCAGGACGCGGGGCATGTGATTGACGGGAGGCATCCCGCGAAACTACGCACTCACCGGGTCACTCGCGAATCACTTTGCATATCATTCGCATTCGTGACTCCGCACCTCACCGTCGCCCAGCTCGCCGCTGTCTGCGCACTCGCCGTCATCGCTGGCATGGCCAACTCCATTGCCGGTGGCGGCATGCTGCTTGTGTTTCCCGCGCTCGTGGGACTTGGCGTGCCGCCCATCATCGCCAACGCCACGAGCACGGTCGCGCTCTGGCCGGGCGCGATCACGAGCATGTGGGGGTACCGCGACGAACTCGTTGGCGTGCGTGCGTGGGCCTCGCGCTTCGCCATTCCATGCGTGTTCGGCGGTCTCGGTGGCGCGCTCTTGCTGCTCGCCACGCCGGAAACGCGCTTCAAGGCGCTCGTCCCGTGGCTGGTGCTCTCGGCCACCCTCATCTTCGCCGCACAGAAGCCGCTCGTGCGCTGGCTCGCCAAGGAAGGCGGCCTCATCAAGCACGCCGAAGTCGTGCTCGCCGACGGATCGCTCGCGCCCCCGACCACTGCATTTCTCGTGGTGCAGTTCCTGATCGCCATCTACGGCGGCTACTTCGGCGCCGGTGCCGGCATCCTCATGCTCGGCATCCTCGGCTTCATGGGACTCTCGAACATCCACCAGATGAACGGCCTCAAGAACTGGGCGGCGCTCTGCTTCAATGGCGTCGCCATCGCGACGTTCGCGATCGGCGGCGTGGTGGATTGGACGCTGGTCCTGGCGCTCGGCCTCTCCGCCGCCAGCGGTGGCTACATGGCCTCGCGTCTCGCGCAGCGCGTGCCTCAGGCCGTGGTGCGGACGCTGATCACGATCATGGGGGTCGGCTACGCGGGGTGGCTGCTATTTCCCCGACGCGGCTGAGCCCGTCGTCCCACGTGATGCACGTCACGTGCCCGTGTTGGTTCGCGCCCCACCGTCACGCCATCGGCGGGAAAGCGCACTTCCGGCACTTAACGTGACCTCGCGCACCACGTCAGCCACGGGGACCGGGTAACTCTTGCTGGTCCGTTGTTCTCCCGCCCCCAGCGAGTGTTCCACGTGCTCGAGCCCACCGACCACGGCCGCGACGATGCGGCCAAGGTGCCGCGCCCCCGCAAGAGCGGAGCTCGTCGGCGAACGCCAGCCCCAGGAACGCTTGCCGTTCCTCCGGATGGCGAACGCCCCGGCGCTGAGGGCACCGGGGCGTTTCGGCTGGTCACCGGGGGCAGTTTCACCGCCGGATCGGAAGAGGCGCGGGCCGGAATCGAACCGGCGAATAGCGGTTTTGCAGACCGCTGCCTTACCACTTGGCTACCGCGCCATGAACAAGGGCAAGCTACCGAGCGCCCGAAGGGCGAACAAGGTTCGCGCAAGAGCGCGCAGGGCACCACACCCCCCGGCGTCGCCTTGAGCCTCTCCGCGTCCCCGCGTCGGCGCACGCCACCCGCCCCCGCAACCGTCGCGCGTCGCGACCATGCCCAGATGCGGGGCGCGCTCGATCACGTCACGGAAGCCATCCTCACGGCCGATGACTCCGGTGCGCTCCTCACCGGCAATGCTGCCGCGCGCGCGCTCCTCGCCCTGCCGCCCGACACGCCACTCGAGGGCCGCACGCTCGACGACGCCCTCGCGCAGGAAGCGCACGCCGTCTTCGCCACCGCGCGCGAACATGCCGCCGAGCTCGGCAGCTGGACCGGCGACGTCGTCATGCGGCGCGCCAACGGCGAGGACTGTGCGGTCTCGCTCACCCTCCTCGCACAACGTTCACCCGGTGGCGCGCTGACCGGCTGGACGGTCGTCGCGCGCGAACTCTCGAGTCCCGTGCGTCTGCGCGCGGTTGATTCCCAAGCCCGACGCTACGAGGCGGTTGGTCGCCTCGCCTCGGGCGTCGCGCACGACTTCCAGAACCTCCTCGCCGCCACGCTGGCGACATCCGAGCACCTGCTCGAGCGCTTCGCCGAGGGCAGCGCGGAACGGAGCGATGTCGAAGCCATTCGTTCGGCGAGCGAGCGCTCCTCGGGACTCGTCAAGCAGTTGCTGGGCTATGCACGACGGGCCTTCGACGCGCCACGTGCGTCCGATTTGAACGCCGCCGCGCGCGGCGTCCACGACCTGCTGGCGCGCGTGCTCACGCCGGCCATCACGCTCGAGTACGACCTCGCGCCGGTCCTGCCCCTCGTGCCGATCGACCGTGCCCCGCTCGAGCAGGCGTTGCTCACCCTCGCCGTCGTCGTGCGCGACGTGCTCCCCACGGGCGGCGTCATGACGATCCGCACCGACGAGATCGTGCACATTCCGCAGGGTACCGTGCGCTCCGTGGCCCCGCCGGGGCGCTACGTCGCCCTCACGGTCAGCGCTCGCCGCACTGCGGCGCAGCTCGCCGGCTCGGCTCGGCGTCGCGACGATACGGGACTCGCCCTCGCGTCCGTGAGCGCGCTCGCGGCGCAGTCGGGCGGCTATCTCTGGGGCGAATCCACCCTGGGCCGCGAGGCCACGTACACGCTCTGGATTCCGCGCGCCGACGACGAGCTGAGCGCCACCGTCATCGACTGAACCTCGTAGCTTTCCGCCATGCTTCTCGCGATTGCGGGCATGGTGGGCACGGGCAAGAGCACGCTCACAGGCGCCCTCGCCACCCGCTTCGGCCTCCAGCAGGCACAGGAGTCCGTCGACGACGACAACCCGTGGCTCGCCGCCTACTACGGCGACCCGGACGGGATGCGCCGCTACGCACTGCCGCTCCAGCTGCACTTCCTCGCCACGCGCTTTGCCGCGCTGCGCCGCATGCGGGCGCGCGGCGGTGGCTGGGTCCTCGACCGCACCTGGTACGAGGACGCCGAGATCTTCGCGCGCGGCGCCTTCGAGCGCGGACAGATGACGGGCGAGGAGTTCGACCTCTACGAGCGGCTCTACGGCGAATTGCTCCGCTCGCCCGCGGCACGCGCGCCCGCGCTCCTCGTCTACCTCCACGCACCCCTCGACGAGATCCTCGCGCGCATCGCGCGGCGCGGCCGGGACAAGGAGCGCGACACCCCGGCCGACTATTGGGAGGAGCTCCACGCGCGCTACGAACGCTGGATCGCGTCCTTCCGTCGTTGCCCGGTGCTCCGCGTCGATGTCCGCGACTACGACGTGGTGGCCTCGCCGGCCTCCCTCGACACCGTGGTCCGCCTCATCCGCGACCGGGTGGCGCCCCGGCTCCCGCAGCACGAACTTTGGGACGGATGAAGGTCCTCCCGCGCTTTCGTGTTGCCGTACTCGTCGCCGTCGTGGCGGCCGCGTCCCTCGCCGGGGCGTCGGCCACGCGGGCTGCCGCACCCGGCCGCCAGCATGTCATCGACATGAAGGGCAAGCGCTATCGCCCCGATTCGCTCTTCATTGCCGCGGGCGACACCGTGGTCTGGAACAACGCCGACGACGAGCCGCACTCCGTCACGATGGACACCACCGAATTCGATTCGGGTGACATCAACCCGGGTTCGAAATTCCGCTGGACCTTCCGCCAGAAGGGACGCCTCCGCTACCACTGCGAAGTGCATCCGCGCATGAAGGGCACCCTCATCGTCCGCTAGCTCCCAACGCCCCGACTTCCCCCGACTTCCCATGATCGGCCAGCTCATCGCCCAGCTCGCGCAGACGAACATCGAACTGTGGCACGAGGAGGACAAGGCGCGCCTCACCGATGACCACGTCGTGGCCGCGGCCAAGCGCAACGTCGACAAGCTCAACCAGCGTCGCAACGACCTGATCGAGCAGATCGACGCGCGCGTGCGCCAGGCCATCTCCGACGCCCAGTCGGCGAACCCGTAGCCATGGCCGAGACCATTGGCTGGCTCTGCGACAAGCTGAGCATCATCGAGCTCAAGCTCTACCACATGCGCGAACAGGCGGAGCGTGCCGACGTCACGACCGAGTTCCGCACCCTCTGCCTCGACAAGGTCGGCGTCATGGTCGAGCAGCGCGACGACCTGGCCAACGAGCTCACGCAACTGTTCGGCGACATCGTGGCCGGTCGCGTCGTACCCAAGGTCTACCGCCAGTTCAAGATGTACAACGATCCGCAGTACCGGACCAAGGCGGCGCCCACATGAAGGCGGTCATCCTCGCCGGCGGCCTCGGCACGCGCCTCGCCGAGGAGACGAGCGTCCGCCCCAAGCCCATGGTGGAGATCGGCGGCAAGCCGATCCTCTGGCACATCATGAAGATCTATGCGGCCCACGGCATCCACGACTTCGTGATCTGCCTCGGCTACAAGGGCTACATGATCAAGGAGTACTTCGCCAACTACTTCCTGCACCAGGCCGACGTCACCATCGACCTCGCCGCCAACAGGATCGACGTGCACGGAGCCAAGGCCGAGCCATGGCGCGTCTCGCTCATCGACACGGGCGAAAACACGATGACGGGCGGCCGCTTGCGTCGCGTGCGCGACTACGTCGGCAACGACGACTTCTGCTTCACGTACGGCGACGGCGTGGGCGACGTGGACATCACGACGCTCATCGCGGAGCACCGGGCGTCCAAGCGGCTCGCGACGGTGACCGTCACGCATCCGCCCGGTCGCTTCGGCGCCGTGCGCCTCGATGGCACGCGCGTCAGCGAGTTCGTCGAGAAGCCCGCAGGCGACGGCTCGTGGATCAACGCCGGCTTCTTCGTCTGCTCGCCCCGCGCGCTCGACTACGTGAGCGGCGACGACACCGTCTGGGAGCGCGAGCCGATGGAACGGCTCGCGCGTGACGGACAGCTCTCCGCGCACAAGCACGAAGGATTCTGGCAGCCCATGGACGCCCTGCGCGACAAGCAGCAACTCGAAGCGCTCTGGGCCACGGGCAACGCCCCGTGGAAGCGCTGGTGACACCGGGTGATTGATCGCGCCTTCTGGAACGGTCGGCGCGTCTTCGTCACCGGTCATACCGGCTTCAAGGGCAGCTGGCTCACACTCTGGCTCGATTCGCTCGGCGCGCACGTCGCGGGCCTGGCACTGGCACCCGCCACGACGCCGGCGCTCTTCGACGTCGCGAACGTCGGCAACGGCATCGTCTCCACCATCGCCGACATCCGCGACGAGGCCGCCCTCGCGCGCGCCATGATTGCGGCCGATCCGGAGGTGATCTTCCACCTCGCCGCGCAACCGCTCGTGCGTGCCTCGTATCGCGAGCCCGTGGCCACGTTCGCCGCCAACGTCATGGGCACCGCGCACCTGCTCGAAGGAGCGCGCGCGCTGCCGAGCCTGCGGGCCGTCGTCGTCATCACCACCGACAAGGTCTACGAGAATCGTGAGCGGGAGCACGGCTACACCGAGACCGACACGCTCGGCGGCCACGATCCGTACAGCGCATCCAAGGCCGCGGCCGAACTCGTGGTCGCGTCATATCGCCGGTCTTTCTTCAGCGCGCCGATCGATGGCCGGACGATCGGCGTCGCCACGGCGCGCGCCGGCAATGTCATCGGCGGCGGCGACTGGGCTGACGATCGGCTCATCCCCGATCTCGTGCGTGCCTTCGCGGTGGGCCGCACCGTCGACATCCGCTATCCGCAGGCCGTGCGTCCGTGGCAGCATGTCATCGAGCCGCTCTCGGGATACCTGCGCCTCGCGGAACGCCTGGTGAGCGCGCCGAACAGCTACGCAGAAGCGTGGAACTTCGGCCCTGATACGCTCGATGCGCGACCGGTGGCATGGATCGCCGACCGCGTCGTCGCGCACTGGGGCAACGGCGCGCGGTGGACCCACACGGGCGGCGATCATCCGCACGAGACGGGACACCTCGCGCTCGACATCTCCAAGGCCCGACAGCGCCTCGATTGGCGTCCGCGCCTCGACCTCGCCACGGCTCTCGACTGGACCGTGGACTGGTATCGCGCGCACGCCCGCGGAGCCGACATGCGCGCCGTCTCGCTCGAGCAGCTTCACGCCTACGCCTCGCGTCCGTGACCACACGCACCCGCGCCTGCCGCTCCTGCGGCGCCGCGCTCACCGCCACCTTCTGCGACCTCGGCATGTCGCCGCCGTCGAACGCCTACCGCACCACGGAGACGCTCGACCAGGCGGAGGCCTTCTACCCGTTGCACGCGTGGGTCTGCGGCACCTGCTTCCTCGTGCAGCTCGAGCAGTTCCAGAGCCCCGACGAGATCTTCAGCGACTACGCCTACTTCTCGTCGATGTCGGACAGTTGGCTCGCGCACTGCGAAGCGTACGCCGGCAGCGCCATCGCGAGCCTGCGACTCGACACCAGGAGTCAGGTGGTCGAAATCGCCAGCAACGACGGATACCTGCTGCAGTTCTTCCACAAGCAGGGCATTCCGGTGCTCGGCATCGAGCCTGCGGCCAACGTGGCCAGGCACGCCGAAGCGAAGGGCATTCGCAGCGTCGTGAAGTTCTTCGGCGCCGCCACGGCGCGTGAGCTCGTGGCTGCGGGCGCGCGAGCCGACCTGCTGATCGGCAACAACGTGCTCGCGCACGTGCCCGACCTGAACGACTTCATCGCGGGACTCGCCGTGCTGCTCGCTCCCACGGGCACGATCAACATGGAGTTCCCGCACCTCCTGCGCCTCATGGCGGAGAACCAGTTCGACACGATCTACCACGAACACTTCTCCTACCTGTCGCTGCTCGCCGTGCGGACCGCGTTCGCGCGGCATGGCCTCGTGATCTTCGACGTCGAAGAGGTGCGCACGCATGGCGGGTCGCTGCGCATCCACGCACGCCACGCCGCCGATGCGTCGCGGCCCGTCTCGGATCGTGCGCGCGCACTCGACGCGCGCGAACAGGCCGCGGGCCTGGGCTCACTCGCCGCGTACGGCGCATTCGACGAGCAGGTCAAGGAGACCAAGCGCGCACTGCTCGCGTTCCTCATCGAGGCCCGCCGCGCCGGCAAGCGCATCGCCGGATATGGCGCGGCCGCCAAGGGCAACACCCTCCTCAACTACTGCGGCATCCGCTCCGACTTTCTCGACTACGTGGTCGACCGCAGCCCGCACAAGCAGGGCCGGTTTCTCCCGGGCACGCACCTCCCCATCCTCGCGCCCGACCAGCTCGCGGTCACGAAGCCCGACTACGTGCTCATCCTGCCGTGGAACATCGCGGCCGAGGTCATGGAGCAGATGGCGCACATCCGGAGTTGGGGCGGCCGGTTCGTCGTCCCCATTCCGCGCGTCACGGTGCTCGCGTGATCTTCACGCCCACGCCCCTCGCCGGCGCGGTGATGATCGACGTCGAGCGCATCGACGATGAGCGCGGCTTCTTCGCGCGCTCCTTCGCCGTGGACGAGTTCGAGGCACAAGGACTCGACGCGCGCGTGGCCCAGTGCAACAGCTCCTTCAACCGCAAGCGGGGCATCCTGCGCGGCATGCACTGGCAAGCCGATCCACACGGCGAGGCCAAGCTCGTGCGCTGCGTTGCGGGCGCCATCTACGATGTCATCGTCGACATCCGCCAGGACTCCGCCACGCGCTGGCAGTGGACGGGCGTCGAGCTCAGTGCACAGAACCGACGCGCGCTCTACATCCCGATCGGCTTCGCCCACGGCTTCCAGGTGCTCGACGACAACACCGAAGTGTTCTACCAGATGTCGGTGCCGTTCCACGGTCCCTCGGGTCGCGGCCTGCGCTTCGACGACCCGCGTGTCGGCATCGCGTGGCCGCTCGCCAACCCGATCATGAACGAGCGTGATCGCGTCTTTCCGCTGCTCGAGGACGCGACGTGAAGGTGCTCCTCCTCGGCGCCCGCGGTCAGTTGGGCAGCGACCTTCGTCTGGGCGGAGTGGCTCACGAGATCGTCGCACCCGCGCGCGAGGCGCTCGACGTCACCGACGCGGGCGCCGTGCGCGGCGCGATCGCGGCCGCCCGGCCCGACGTCGTCATCAACTGCACCGCGTTCCACAACGTGCCGCTGTGCGAGTCGGAACCCGAGCTCGCGTTCCGCACCAATGGCGTGGCCGTGCGCGACATCGCCATGGCCTGCGCCGAACGCAACGTCCGCCTCGTCACCTACAGCAGTGACTATGTGTTCGGTGGCGACCAGACTACGCCCTACAGCGAAGACGCGACGCCTCACCCGCTCCAGGTGTACGGTATCACGCGACTCGCGGGCGAGCACGCGGCACTTGCCTGCGCTCCCGAGCACGCGATCGTCATCCGCACGTGCGGCCTCTACGGCGCCGCCGGTTCGTCGTCCAAGGGCGGAAATTTCGTGAACGGTCGCGTACTCGAGGCGCGCGCCGGTCATGATCTCGAGATGGCGAGCGAGCAGGTCGTCTCGCCCACCGCCACGACCGACCTCGCGCACGCCACCTGGCAACTGCTGCTCGCATCCGGCACGACGCCCGGCATCTACCACCTCGTGAATGAGGGCGCCTGCAGCTGGTTCGAGTTTGCGCAGGAGATCTTCGCGCTCACGCGCTCACGCGGCACCGTGCGTCCCGTGGATCGCGGAGCGCGCACGGGTGCCATGCGCCGCCCCCGCTACTCGGTCCTCGCCAACACCCGTGCCCGCGCACTCGGCGTGACGCTGCGTCCGTGGCGCGACGCACTCGCCGACTACGTGCGCACTACCTGGCCGGAGTTCGCGTGACCGCCGCCGCACGCACCTGCCGCATCTGCGGTGGCGCCATCGCCGGCACACTCGACGTCCGCGAGATGATGTTCGGCACGCGTGAGCAGTTCCGCTATGAGCGCTGCGGTGCCTGCGGATGTCTCCAGATCGCCGAACTTCCCGCGGACGTCGGCCGCTTCTATCCAGCCGACTACTACAGCTTCGCCGTCAAGCCGCCCAACGCGCTCAAGCGCCTGCGGCGACGCATCAAGCGCCGCCCCATCCTCGGCGCACCAGCGGCGGTCGCGAAGCTCCTGCGTTCCGCCTTTCCGCGTGATGGCCTGCTGCACCTCTATCGCGAAGTCGGCGCGCGCACGAGTGATCGCATCCTCGATGTCGGCACCGGTTCGGGCGAACATGTACTCGCGTTGCGCGACGCGGGCGTCTCGGCGGCCGTCGGACTCGACCCCTTCATCGCCACCGACATCATGGATCAGGGGCGCATCCTGGTCCACAAGCAGGAGTTGGGTCGCATGAGCGGCCAGTTCGAGCTCGTCACGTTCCATCACGCGCTCGAGCATGTGCCCGACCAGGTAGCGACCCTCACGGACGCGCGAGCCCGCCTCGCACCCAACGGACGCGTGCTCGTGCGCGTGCCGTCCGTGTCGTCGTGGGCCTTCGAGCACTACGGCGCCGACTGGGTCAACCTCGATGCACCGCGTCACTTCTGTCTCCACTCGCACGAGAGCATCCGACTGGCAGCGCAGCGCGCCGGCCTGCGCGTCGATCGACTCTGGTGCGACTCCACCGCGATGTCGTTCATGGGCAGTGAGCAGTACCGACGCGACATGCCCCTCATGGATCCCCTGAGCTTCGCGCGCACGAAACGCGGCGGACTCTTCTCCCCCGCGGAACGCACCGAGTTCGAGCGCCGGGCGCAGGCCCTCAATCGCGAACTTCGTGGTGACTGGATCTGCGTCCTCATGAGCGCCGCCTCCTGATCGCATGGGCTCCCCGACTCGTCCGCGCGTCAGCGTGCTCGTCCTCGGCTACAACCGCTTTGACGACACCGTCGGCAAGGCGCTCGCGAGCCTCTACGCGGACCCCGACAGCGCAACGTGGGAAGTCATCGTCGTCGACAATGCGTCCGACGCGGCGAATTGCGAGAAATTCGTGGCCGCCACGGTCGCGTATCCGCGCATGCAGCTTCATCACCTGCAGGAGAATCGCGGCTATCCCGGTGGCATGAATGCGTGCTTGGCGCTCGCCACGGGTGAACTCTTCGTCCTCGTCTCCAGCGACATCATCGTGCCGGTCGGCATGATCGCACGGCTTGTCGATGCCTTCGACGCGAACCCCTCGGCCGGACTCGTCGCGCCGGTCACGAACTTCGCCGGCAACGCGCAGCAGATCTGGATGGATCCGTCACTCCCGGTCGCGGACGTCCTCGCGCGCGGCCTCACGTATGCCAACACCGACGATGGTGGCGCCGAGTGGCTCCCCGCCTATCGTCTCGACTTCTGCTGCGTGGCCATGCGGCGCGACGTCTACGACCAGCTCGGCGGCCTCGACGAGCAGTTCATTCCCGGCTACTTCGAGGACTTCGACTATTCGCTCCGCGCCCGCGCGGCCGGCTTCGACCTGCTCATCGCCGACAACGCCTTCGTCTATCACGAGGGCGGCGGCACGTTCGGGCGCATGAGTGACGTCAAGCGTCAGCTCGCCACGCGCAATCGCACGTACTTCCTGCAGAAGCACGGCGCCGCCACGCCCATGCCGCACGAACGCGACGCGAACGCGGCCATGCTCGAGGCATACGCAGACGCCGCGGAGCGCGGCACGCGACCGTCACCATCGCGCGTCACCAATCGCCTGCTGCTCGCGCGCGCCCGTCGCCCCAAGGGCGTCGTCAAGAAGGTGCGCTATCTCCGTCGGGTCAACGCAGCCCGGCGACGGCTCGCGCCGTACCTCCCGGACAAGCACAGCTAGCACCCGTACCAGATCGGAACGCGGCGCTGCATGCGTTCGCGAATCGCTGCACGTGCATCAGCGCAGTGCAGTGCGCGCACGAGCGCGCGTTGACGTCAATCGCCGAGGGCGGCCTGCGCGTCGCGCGCGAGCGCTTCGAACGCCTCCGCCACGCGTGGTGCCGTGATGGCCGGCACGCCCTGACCCTCTGGCGCCATCAGGGCGCGCGACGGTACGCCTACCGCCTTCCAGAGGTCGGGCACGTTGCCGTCGGTGGTCGTGTGCAGCGAGAGCACGGGCCGGCCCGTCGCGACCGCCAGATGCAACGTCATCGTGTCGGGCGTGATCATCACCGCGGCGCGCTCCACGAGGGCCGCGAGCGTCAGCAGCGGCGCCGCCGGATCGAAGATGTGGACGCGCGTGGAGTTCACCTGCGCACGTACGCCTTCCGCCTCTGCCGCGTCCGCCGGACCCGGCACCATCACGATGTGCAGTGCGCCGTGAGCAGCGAGCAGGACCGGCAGCAGCGCCGTGGCCTCCGACGCCGTCCAGGACCGCGCGGCCGCCGCACTGCGGAGGTTGAGCGTCACGAACGCGCCGATGCCGTGCGATTCAAGAAATCGCTCGGCCGTCCTCCGTGCGCCGTCGGGTATGTGCAACCGGATCGGCGCGGCGAGGTTGCTCGCGGCCGCGTCGCGCCCCACCGGCCCGAACGCGGCGCGCACCACATGGCTCATCTGCCGGGACACGTGCGCGGTCGTGAGCGATCGAGGCAGCCGCACCACGCGCGTAAAGAAGCCGTGATAGCGTTTGGGACGCCACGTGCTCACGCGATGCGTAGTGGCGTGTGATGCCACGCCCGCCGTCCAGCCTGCGCGCACCGAGCGTCCGGGAATCAGGCTGAAGATCGCGTCGTATCGCCGCGCACGCAGTTGCGATCGTAAGCGCCACAGCCCACTCCACGTGCCATCGTCCATGAAGACGCGCGCAACGCGTGCATCCCCCTCGAGCAGCGCCGCGTTTCGCGTCGAGGCCAGCACGTCCACTTCGACGCCGGGCGCGAGCTCGCGCAGCAGGTCGAACACGGGCGTCGTCAGGATCATGTCCCCGAGCCGGTCGTGACGCACCACCAACACGCGCTTGGCCGAACGCGGCACGAAGGCCGCGCGATCGACGCGCGTGGGAAACAGCAACCGGTAGACGGGAAAGAGCGCCGCGTAGAAGCGACGCTTGAGGCTGGCCACGCGAATCAGGGTTGGGTGTCACCTGCCGGATGGCGTAACTTGCTCCGGTCGCGCCCGCCCCGGCACCCTCGCCTTCCCCGGATGTCCGCCACGCCACGTCGCATCATCGTCAGCCGGACCGATCGCCTGGGCGACGTCGTCCTCACGCTGCCGTTGCTCGGCCTCTTGAAGCAGCGCTGGCCCGACGCCCAGCTCCTGCCGCTCGTGCGCCGTTACGCCCAGCCCATCGTCGAGGCCTCCGAGCACGTGCACGCGGTGCTCGAGTGGCCCGAGCATGGCAGCGCATCCGACGACGAACGCGCCCGGATCCTGCGCGAGGCAGATGCCGACATCATCCTCCATGTCTTCCCGCGACGTGAGGTCGCCAACGCTGCGCGCGACGCACGGATCCTGCGACGCATCGGCTCGGCCCGTAGGTGGTTTCACTGGCTCACCTGCACGGAGCGCGTCAACGTCAGCCGCAAGCGCTCCCTGCTGCACGAGGCACAGCTCAACCTCAAGCTTTCGCGACCGCTGCTCGACAACACCGATCTCGCGCTTCACCAGCTCGTGCCGTACATCGGGCTCACGCGAACCGCGCCGTTGTCGGAGCTGCTCGCGGCACGCCTCCGCACCGGGCGCACCAACGTGCTCCTGCAGCCGCTCACTGGCGGCACCGTGCCGCCCTGGCCGCTCGCGCGCTGGAAGGCACTCACCGAGTCGCTCGGCGCCGATCGGTTCCGCTTCTTCGTGACCGGAACTAGCGACGAAGGGCGTTCCCTGCGCCCATGGCTCGATTCACTCGGCGCGCATGTCGAAGACGCCACCGGCCTCGCGCTGGCGGAGCTGCTCGCGTTCACGCGCGCGAGCGACGGACTTGTCGCCGCATCCACCGGGCCGTTGCACATCGCGGCCGCGGTCGGTGTTCCGGCGCTGGGCCTCTATCCCGCGCGCTCCAATCCGCTGCTCTCGCGCTGGCAGCCGCTCGGCGCACGCGCGGAGGTCATCGTGGCGCCAGAGCCCGCGCACTTGCCGTCCTCCCTCGACATCGACGGCATCGCCGTGGAGCAGGTGCGCGATGCGGTGGCACGCTGGTCGCACTGACGCGAGCGCCTGCTACTCCGCCGCCACTCCCGCGCTTCGTACTGGTGGCCACACGGTGCCCGCAGGCGGCGCGTGCTTCCAGCGACGGTGCTGCCAGAAGTACTGCTCCGGTGTCGCCCGCACGAAGCGCTCGAGCGTCGCCGTGTAGTCGTGCACGATCATGTCGACATCGTACTCGCGATCACCCGTCGGGTTGACGGGCACGCGCTCGAGCCGCAGCCGGTACTTGCCCGATGGTTGGCGAATCGCGGCCGCAAACACCACCGGCGCATGGAACCGCAGCGCAAAGACCGCCGGTCCGCGCGGCGTCTTCGCGAGCCGGCCGAAGAATGGCACGAAGGTCGACGCGAGTCCGATGACCCCTTGATCCATCACGAACGCCACCGCGCGCCCGGCCCTGAGCGAACGCGGCGTGCGGCGCACCGCCTCGGCGTCGGGCACGACGATCATCCCGAGCCGCTCGCGCGTCCGGTTGATGTAGCGCTCGAAGAGCGGGTTGGACTGCGAGCGGACGATGGCGTCGAGCCCCGAACCCATGGCCGTGAGTCGCGCCCCCACGTAGGAACCTGCGAGTTCCCAGTTGCCGAAGTGGCCGGTGACCATGCAGATCCCCTTGCCCTCGGCGAGCGCCGCCTCGACCACGGGCCAATCCGCGCACGGTTCGAAGCGCTCGAACACCTCTTCAGGACCGCCTGAGAGCAACGTCGCCTCGATCGTCACCCGTCCGAGGTGTCCATAGCTCGCGCGTGCCACGGCCCGCACGCGCTCCTCGTTGAACTCGGGGAAGCAGCGCCTGAGCGCCTCCTCCACGAGGTCGCGCCGAATGCCGAGCGGCGAGTAGCCCAGCCGGCCGACGGCCTCGCCGACCGCGGTCGCCGTGTTCCACCCGGCCATGCGGAGCGTGCCGATCAGCGTGCGCAGGGCAGCGTACTGCGTACGATGCGCGAGGGTCGGAGTCTTGTCGTTGGCCATGTCGGGGCGCCGGTCACGCGTGCACCGGCTGATGGCGAAAACTAATCCTCCCGAACGATCGAACGCCCCCGCCACCCGAAGGTGACGGAGGCGCTCGCCTCGTACGGTGCTGCGTGAGTTCCGCTTAGTTCGTGCGGCGGATCTCGACGCGGCGGTTCTGCGCACGACCAGCGTCAGTCGTGTTCGGAGCCGCGGGGCGAGCCGGGCCGAAGCCCTTCGCCGAGATGCGGCTTGCATCAACACCCTTGCCGATCAGGTACTCGCGCACCGCGTTGGCCCGGGCCTGCGAGAGGCGACGGTTGGCGGCGGCGGCACCGCGGTTATCGGTGAAGCCTTCGACGGCGATCTTGACGTCGGGGTTCGCCACCAGGCTGGCCGCGACCGCGTCGAGCGAGGAGCCCGACTCGGCGAGCAGCGTCGCCTTGGCGTTGTCGAAGTTCACGCCCTGCAGCGTGAGGTTCTTCTTGCCGGCCTCGAAGAGGACCTGACAGCCGTTGGCATCAACCTTGGTGCCAGCCGGCGTGTTCGGACACTTGTCCAGATAGTCGGCAACACCGTCGTTGTCCGAATCCAGCGGGCAACCCGAGACGTCAACCTTCACGCCGGCCGGGGTGTTCGGGCACTTGTCGAGACGATCCGGCACGCCGTCCTTGTCCGAGTCCACGTCCACCGGGCAGCCGGTCGCATCGACCTTGAACCCGGCCGGGGTGTTCGGGCACTTGTCGAGGTAGTCCGCAACACCGTCCTTGTCCGAGTCGATCGGGCAACCGGTGGCATCAACCTTCACGCCGGCCGGGGTGTTCGGGCACTTGTCCATGTAGTCCGCGACACCGTCCTTGTCCGAGTCGATCGGGCAACCAGCGGCGTCGACCTTGGCGCCAGCCGGGGTGTTCGGGCACTTGTCCATGTAATCGGCAACACCGTCACGGTCGCTATCGAGCGGGCAACCATTGGCGTCCACGCGCGCGCCAGCCGGGGTGTTCGGGCACTTGTCGAGGTAGTCCGCGACGCCGTCCTTGTCGGTGTCGATCGGGCAGCCCGTCTCGTCCACCTTCACGCCAGTCGGAGTGTTCGGGCACTTGTCGAGCTTGTCCGACACGCCGTCGCCGTCGGTGTCCTTCGAGCCGCCGAGGCGGTACGTGAGGCCGCCTTCGACGCCGAGATTCACGTCAATGCCGTTGGCCTTGTAGCCGAGGCGATCCTTCGGGTAGGGAACGAAGCCGAAGGTTCCGTCGATGCGCGCGCCCAGCTGGTCCGTCCACTTCCAGTCGACGCCGATGACGCCGCGAGCACCGACGTCCCAGATCGAGTTCTGGTTGCGGTTCGGCGGCACGCCGAGATAGGCGTAGCTGCCGTTGACTCCGTAGAAGTTGTTCTTGTGGACCAGGTAGCCGCCGCCGATGTGCACATCGAGGTTGTCGCCGGCGGGCACGTGGTACGTCAGGAGGCCGGTGTGCGAGTAGCTCTTTTCCGAGCCGTCGCCAGCCGTGCGGGCCCCAGTAAACTCGACTGCCAGGTTCTGCGCGAAGAAGTAGCCGATCAGGCCGCCGAAGCCAACCTGATTCCGCTTGCTCCATGGCATTCCGGAATCAAAACGCTCGAACTTTCCGAACACCGCGACTTCGAAAGTCCCGGGATCCTGCGCGCGCACTGCGCGCGACGGGAGCGCGAGCGCGGCGAGACCGGCGAGCAAGAGCGCACCGCGACGAAGAGTCATGCATCCTCCAAAAGAGAGAGCGAAATGGCGAACCGGCACATGCGGAACACCTACGCAATATAGCGGCACCGACGACGTTGCCGGCGCGCAGCACAGCTGCAAAACCGCTGAACCAGTGGTTCGCGGGCAATCTGGGCGAGCCAGAAGGCTCGCAAACAGCGGCAAAACTCGCAAGTCCCCCGGGCGCGGGCGAGGGGAGACTTGCCCCGCGGCCGGCCCGTGCTTGACCGCAGCAAGGGCCCGCACCTCGGGTTGTGCTCCCCTTAGACGGGGAAGAGCATCTCCCGGTAACGCGGCAGCGGCCAGGCCGTGTCACCCATGACCAGTTCCAGTGCGTCCGAACAGGCACGAACGGCTCCCATCGCCGCTGCGCCCTCCGCCGTCAGGAACTTCGCCTGGGCTTCGGGCGCGTCGTGCAATCCCTCGGCCTTGGCGATCGCTACCTGCAGCGCGGCCTGCGCCTCCTGCAAGCCGCTCACCAGCGTGCTCACCTTCCTGACTTCGGCCAACGCGGGATTCTCCTTCAAGCCGAGCGCCTTGGTCTCGCTGGCCGTGCGCGTCAGCGACGCGAGGTAGCCCAGCCCAGCGGGCAGGATCTGCGTCCCGGCCATCTGGTCCAGTGTGTGGCACTCGATCAGCATGTCCTTGATGTACCGCTCCAGCCGCACGTGGTAGCGCGACTCGAGCTCCTCCTTCGACAGGATCCCCAGACCCGTCAGCAGCTTCTTTGCGCGAGGCGTCGACAGTTGCGCCAGCGCCTCGGGGGTGCGGCGGAGGTTGAGCAACCCGCGCTTCGCGGCCTCCTTCACCCACGCGTCGCTGTAGTTGTTGCCCTCGAAGCGCACGGCCGTGGTCGCCTTGAAGGCACGACGCACCACCACGAGCGCGGCATCATCCACCTTCCGCGTCTTCTTGAGCTCGGCCTTGAGCTCGGCCGTGATCTCCTCGAGCGCGCCCGCCACGCAGGCGTTCAGCAGCATCACCGGGAAGGCGATCGACTGCGATCCGCCCACCGCGCGGAACTCGAACTTCGCGCCCGTGAAGGCGAACGGCGACGTCCGGTTGCGATCCGTGTTGTCCTGGGCGACTTCGGGCAGCTTCGCCACGCCAAGCGCCAGCATCGCATCCGCAGCCCCCTGCCCACCCGTCTTGCCGGCCGCGATGTCCTCGATCACGCGCGTCAGCATCTGCCCCATGAACACCGAGATGATGGCGGGCGGCGCCTCGTTCGCGCCGAGACGGTGCTCGTTGCCCGAGGTCGCAATCCCCGCGCGCAACAGCCCCGCATGCTCGTGCACCCCCTTGAGCACGGCGGCGAGAAAAAGCAGGAAGCGCACGTTCTGGTGGGGTGTCTTCCCCGGCTTGAGCAGGTTCACGCCGTCCAGCGCATTGTCCGAGATGATCGACATCGACCAGTTGCAGTGCTTGCCCGAGCCGTTCACGCCGGCAAAGGGCTTCTCGTGCACGATGGCCTGCAGGCCGTGGCGCAGCGCCACGCGACGCAGCACCGCCATCACGAGTTGGTTGTGGTCGACCGCGATGTCCGTCTCCTCGAAGATCGGCGCCATCTCGAACTGCGACGGCGCGACTTCATTGTGGCGCGTCACGATCGGCACGCCGAGGCGCATCAGCTCCCATTCGACTTCCGCGATGCAGGCCTGCACCCGCTCGGGAATGCCGCCGAAGTAGTGGTCCTCGAGCTGCTGCCCGCGCGGCGGCGGCGCGCCCACCAACGTCCGGTTCGCCATCACCAGGTCCGGGCGCATCGCGAAGTGCGTCCGATCGATCAGGAAGTATTCCTGCTCTGCGCCGAGCGTGGTGAAGACCCGCAGCGCGCCCTTGTCGCCGATCGTCTCGAGCAGCGCGGTCGCCCGCGCCGACAGGACGTCCGAGCTGCGCAGCAGCGGCGTCATCTCGTCGAGCGCCTCACCGTTGTAGCCGATGAACACCGACGGAATGAACAGCGTCTTCGTGCCGCCGGATTCCAGAATGAACACCGGGCTCGCCGGGTTCCACGCCGTGTAGCCGCGCGCTTCCCAGGTGGCGCGCAAGCCGCCGCTCGGAAAACTCGACGCGTCCGGCTCGCTCTGGATCAACTGCTCGCCTGAAAACTGCTCGATCGGGAGCTTGTTCTCGTCGAAGGTCAGGAAGGCGTCGTGCTTCTCGGCCGTGAGCCCCGTCTGCGGCTGGAACCAGTGCGTGAAGTGCGAGACGCCGCGCGAGACCGCCCACTCCTTGATCACCTGTGCTACGACGGGCGCGATCTCCGTGTCGAGTTTCTTTCCGAGGCGTACCGCCTCGACGAGCTTCGCATAGGTGGCCTTCGGCAATTTCTCGCGCATCTGGCGCGCGCCGAACGTGTTCATGCCGAAGTAATGGGGTGTTGGCCGCATGTCGGCGGTATCTCGGTACGCTCCCGGCGTGCGGAGCGGCTGGCGTGTGATCTCGCGCAGCGCCTGCTGGCGCGGGGTCAAGGAATCGCTGGCCATGACGAGTGAGACTCCGGAGGAGTGAGCAGCTGTGAATTCGAGCGTCCAAGCGACGCGTGCGTTGCGCGTCTTTGTGCGGAATGAACAAGACTAGTCGGTCGACTATCCACCTTCAACCGCAGAATTTGGGAGATTGTGCTCGAGATCGTGCGTTTTCAGCGTCTTTCAATGCTCACGACTGCAAATCGTTATGAGACATATGGTTAGATCGCTATCTTGCGACCAGAGGGTACGCCACCAGCGCCAACGGCACCGATCGGAGGCCCCGCCAGCTCAACGCCCGCCCGCTCACGGGCCGCACCACCAACTGCGCTGAAATCCCACCGTCCAGCAATACCGCATCGCGAACGCCGAGCAACCCCATCACGGCCGCCATCTCCGGCGTCGTCAACCCGAACGGGAGCACCCCCAAGCCTCGGCCCAGCCCTGCGAACCTCGTCATCGCCACGATCACCGTACCATCCGAAAGCGTCCCGATCGCCAAGCGCGCATCGCGGTGCGCCACATCGATGCCTCGACCAGCCGCGTGGAGCGCTGGTGGCACCGTGCCCGCGACAAGCAACGTCGGATACGACTGGAAGCCCCAGCGCGCCTCGGCCGGTGGGGCCGCCCCGCCATGCATGAGCCGCAGCCGCCCGCTACTGTCGATCGCCACCGTCGACACGAGCGGCCCGCGCCCCGCCGGCAGAAAGTCGTGGCCGTCGAGCCGCACCCAACCCCACGGCAGGTCGACTTCGAACTGCCCGGCATTCACGGCCGCAACCGCTCCGCGCGGTGCGCGCGCGATGGTCCAGTCGCGCTTGCCGTGGTCAAGCGCCATTTCGAGTGACAGTCGCACGGCGCCAGCTGCCATGCGCACCACCACCACGTCGGTCCAGTGCGCTTCCCCACTGCCGCGCAGGCGCACCTGCTCGAGCGTGATCCCGGCCGGAAGCACGCCGCCCACGGGCGTCCCCCGGAGAGCCGCGCCCCCTTCGGCAAACGCCGCCGGCGCAGAATCCGAGCGCCAGATCGTCGTGAACGCGCCCGTGCCGACTGCACGCTCGAGAACGGACGAGGGCAATCCGGTCGCCTGCGCACGCGCGGGAGGCGCGCCGATCAGCGCACCTCCCGCCAGGCACCACCCCACCCATCGGGCGCCGCGCCATGCGCGCCGCGCCGCGTCGGGCATCTACAGCGCCTTCTTCACTTTCTCGAGATCAGCGCGCTTCGCGCGCAGCCGGTTCAGTTCATCGCGCGTCAACATGCCGCCGCCGTTCCCGCTGCCGAGGAAGGTCATCGCCTTCTCGCGCTGCAGCGCGAACTCGGGCAGCCCCATCCCGGCGGCCTGTGCGCCTGCGGTCTGCGCGGTGGTCTCCACGTCGCGCACGCGCACCTGCAGCGAGTCGCGCTGCAACTCGATCGCCTCGAGCTTGAGCATCACCGCGAGCTTCTTCGGCTCCGCGCCGCACGTCGTGCGCGCCTTGGCCGAGTCGGCAGAGAGGTCGATGCCCATCATCGTGTAGCTCTCGCGCATCAGCGTCGCCTGCACCGCCGCCAGCTTGATCGTGTCGCCGGCCGCCATCGCCTCCTGCTGCTGCGTCGAGTACTTCTGCATCATCTGCGAGTACGCCATCGCCTTCTTGGGATCGCCCATGACTTTCATCATGGCCACCTTCGCCTGGCCCTCGTGCGCCCTGTTCAGCTTCGAGAACTGGTTGTCGAAGCAGCTGCTCCACGTCGAGCGCGCACTCTCCCACGAGCGGATCGCCGCCTCGTTGGGCTCGCGCAGGTCGCGCGCCGACTTGTCCTGCGTCTCGAGCTGGGCCTGCAGCGCCTCGCGCTGCCCCATCTTTTCCGCGGTCACGCCAAGGCCCTTGAGCAGGCGGCCAAGCGCGTCGTCCGTCAACTCGGAACCCTGCACGCGCGGTGACACCTTGTCCTCCGCGCCGGTCGCCTTGTCGGCGGCTTTCTCGCCCACCTTCTCGGCCGCCTTCCTGATCAGCCCGCCGAACTGGGCCGACGCCGGCAGGGGCGCGGCGACGAAGCAGATGAGCAGGGGCAGCAGAGAGAGTGGGCGATGGATAGAACGGCGCGATGGCATCATGCGAAGCTCCAGGCGAAGGACGGTCGTCGAAAGTTGGCGTCGCGCGGAGCTGGCGCCATGGGGGCGCGGCTCACGACCTAGTACTTGGCCAGGTATTGCTCAAGCTCCCAGCTCGAGACCTGCGTGATGTACGCGCGCCACTCCTCGCGCTTCGCCGCCAGAAACTGGCGGGTGATGTGCTCGCCGAGCGACGCGGTCACGACCAGGTCCTTCTCGAGCTCGTCGCAGGCCTCGTTCAGGTCATGCGGCAGGTCGTCGATGCGGAGCCGCCGCTTCTCGCGGTGCGACATCTCCCAGATGTTCGTGTTCACCGGCTCGCGACTCGACAGCTTGTGGTCGAGCCCCTCGAGACCCGCCGCCAGCAGCACCGTCAGCGCGAGGTACGGATTGGCCGCGGGGTCCGGCATCCGGCATTCCACGCGCGTCCCCGTACCCCGCCGGTCGGGCACGCGCAGCAGCGGGCTGCGGTTGCGCATCGACCATGCGACGTTCACCGGCGCCTCGAACCCGGGCACGAGACGCTTGTACGAGTTCACGAGCGGATTGGTGATCGCACACATCCCGCGCGCATGGGCGAGCAGCCCACCGATGAACCAGTGCGCGTACTTCGACAACTCCCAGCGCGCCTCGGCGTCCCAGAAGAGGTTCTCCGCGCCCTTGAACAGCGAGAGATGCGCGTGCATGCCGCTCCCGTTCTGTCCGTAGACGGGCTTCGGCATGAATGACGCGTGCAGTCCAAAGCGCCGCGCGACGTGCCGCACCACGAAACGGAACGTGGTGATGTTGTCCGCCGTCACCAGCGCGTCCGCATAGCGGAAGTCGATCTCGTGCTGGCCGTGCGCCACCTCGTGGTGGGCGGCCTCGATTTCGAACCCCATCCGTTCGAGCACGTCCACGATCGCGCGGCGCGCATCTTCGCCGCGATCCACCGGCGTGAGGTCGAAATAGCCGCCGCCATCGTGCGTCCCCAGCGTTGCCTGGCCGTCGGGGCCGAGCTTGAACATGAAGAACTCGGCTTCCATCCCTGCGTTCATCACGAGCCCCATGCGCGCCGCCCGCGCGATCTGCCGCTTCAAGCACCCGCGCGGGTCGCCCTCGAACGGCCGGCCGTCGGGATGCGTGATGTCGCAGATCAGCCGCGCTACCCGCGATTCCTCTTCCGCAAACGGAAAGATCCGGAAGGTCGAGAAGTCGGGCTTGAGGAGCATGTCCGACTCCTCGATCCGCACGAACCCCTCGATCGACGATCCGTCGAACATGATGTCGCCCGCCAGCGCCTTCTCGAACTGCGATGCCGGCACCTCGACGTTCTTGTTCACCCCGAGGATGTCCGTGAACTGCAACCGCAGAAATCGCACATCATGCGCCTGGGCGAGCTCCATCACGTCCCGCGCCGTGGCGCCGGACAGGTCAGGGAGCATTGCGCGGGGCGAAGTCGGCATTGCTGGCGTGAAGGACGACGGGACGAGAGGGGAGCGGAAGCATACGCCCGCCCCACACGCGGCGGGAGCGTCGCGCCGTGGATTATCTTGTCTCGATGACGACCGGCGCCACTCCCGTAGCGATCGCCACCACGCCCTGCCCGCGCTGCGGAGCTGCCACCAACGGGCGCTTCTGCGCTGACTGTGGAACGCCTGTGGCCGGCCTGCGCTGCCGACGCTGCGATGCGGGCCTCTCGAACGGCGCGAAGTACTGCCATCGCTGCGGCTCCCCCACCGTTGCGTCGGGTCGCATCGCACTCGGTGGGAGCACCACCGTGCCATGGGGCATCGCGGTCGTCTCGGCACTGCTGCTCGTGGCCGTCATCGCCACCAATCGCTTCGCCGAAAAGGCGCCGGCAACAACAGCTGGCGCAGCCCCGGGCGCGGCGCCGTTCGCCGGCGGCGGCGATGCGCGCGGCGGTGGCCGACCGCCTGACCTCAACTCGATGACGCCCAAGGACGCGGCCGATCGCCTCTTCGACCGCGTCATGCGGCTCAAGGAGGAGGGAAAGCGCGATTCCGTGCGTTTCTTCGCCCCGATGGCGCTCTCCGCCACCGCCAACGTCCAGCCGGCCGACGCCGACCTGCGCTTTCATCTGGGCGCCATCGCCATCGCCACGGAAGACTCGACACTTGCCCTCATGGCACGCGCGCAGGCCGACACGATCCTCGCGGCGCGAGCGACGCACCTGCTCGGTCTCATCCTCGGCGTACAGGCGAGTGCCATTCGCGGTGACGAGAAGGCGCGCAAGGAATTTGCGCGCCGGCTCATCGAGGCGTCCGGCAAGGAGCTCGCGCTGCCGCTCGATGAATACCTGCAGCATCGCCCGGTGATCGACGACGCCCTCCGGACCGCGCGCGCCACTCCATGAGCCGCGCGCGCGCGCGACCCGGAGCACGCGGCGTGCACTGGCACGCTGGCGTGAGCGTCGAGCTCTCGTGACGAGCGCCGGGGCACCGAACGCGGCGCGCACTGCCGGAGCGCGTCATGCCGCCGTGCTGGCCGAGGCACTGCACGGGTGTGCGCGTGCCGCCACGCGCGAGCAACTCTTCGCCAGCCTCGACGCGCTGGCCGCTGGTCCACTCGGCGCGGCTGGCATCACCGTCTTCCTGTCGGCGAGCGACCAGGTGCCACGCGTGGTGCATTCCGGCGGTGCCGCGCGCAGCGTCATCGGCGCGTCGCCCTCGCCCGCGTTCGCACAGGCGGCCGCCGCCGCCCTCAGCTCGGGCACGCCCATGACGCTGCGCGCCCTCGGCTCGATGCCCGGCGACCGCGATGACGCCCGCGTACGCGCGCTGCTGGATGCGGGCGTGCATGCCATCGCCTGCGTCCCGTTCGGCACGCCGCGCACGGCGCCCGGCCTCCTCGCCGTGCGCTACGGCCGCGATACGTCGCTCGATGAAGCCGAGCTCGATCTTCTCCGGGATGTCGCGCTGCTCACCGCGCTCGGCGTCGAGCGGGTCGATGCCAATCAGCCGGTTGCGCCGACGACGCTCTCAGACGTCGAGCGTCGCCAACGCCATCTCGCGCTGCTCGGGGAGCTGGTGCCCGCCGTCATTCACGACCTCAACAACCCGCTCACCGGCATTTCCGCCTTTGCCGAGCTGCTCGAGGCGGAGATCACCGATCCCGATCAACGTGAGTCGGTCGGGTACATCCGGCGGGAAGCGCATACCGCCGCACGCCTGCTCAAGGATCTCCAGATCCTCGCCCGCACCTCGGGTGGGGACACGCTGGTCGAGATCAATCAGCTGGTCGAGTCGGCGGTGCGACTGCGCGGTTACCTGTTGCGCTCCGCAGGTGCGACCCTGCGCGTCACGCTCGAGTCCGGGCTGCCGCCCGTCTCGGGCGACAGTCAGGCGCTCCTGCAGCTGCTCATGCACCTGCTCGCGCGTGCCGAAACTGGAGTGCGACAGGCCGAGCCGTCGAATCGCGTGGTCGAAGTCCACACGATCCGCGAGCCGAACGTCGTGATCGTGCATGTGACGAACACGGGACAGGGGATGTCGCCCGAGGCACTCGGCCGTATGTTTGACCTGCAGCCACACGCCGGCGCGAACGCGCCGGCTGTCGGCGTGGGTCTCGCGATCGCGAAGGCGATTGTCGAGGCGCACGGCGGCACCTTGGCGGCGGACGGCGGCCCCGACAAGCCCACGCGCATCGAGGTACGTCTCCCGTTGCCTCCCCTCGCCGATTCCCGGTCCCCCGCACCCCGATGAGCGAACGTCCAGCCCCATCGGCATCCCGGCTCACGCGCTCGCTGCGCATGCTCAACGAGCCCGGCATTCGCCGCCTCATCGTCATCGACGACGAGGAAGCGATTCGCGTGGCCCTCGCGAAGTTCCTGCGCTCGCGCGGCTTCGAGGTGCAGACGGCCGAGTCGAGCGAGGTCGCACTCGATATCCTCAACAAGGAGCGCTTCCACGCCGCACTCTGCGACGTGCGGATGCCCGGCATCAGCGGCCTGGATCTCGTGCCCCGCGCGCTCGGCATCGATCCGGATCTCGCGATCCTCATGCTCACGGCAGTCAATGACGCTCCAACGGCCACCGAGGCCCTGCTCCTCGGCGCCGTGGACTACCTCATGAAGCCGATCGAGCTCGCCGACCTCGAACAGGTCATCGAGCGAGCACTGCACAAGCGCGACCTCGGCATCGAACAACGCAAGGTCGACACGATGATCCGCGAGGAGGTCGCGCAGCGCACGCTCGACCTTGAGCGTGAGCGCGCGGCCCTTCGCCAGCTCTCCGTCGGCGTGATCGACAGCCTCATCGCGGTGCAGGAAGCCAAGGACATCTACCTGCGCGGCCACGCGCATCGCGTCGCCGACTTCGCCGCCGGCATGGCCGAGTTCCTGGGTCTGCACGAGGAGATTGTCGAGGCCGTGCGCATGGCCGGCCGCCTCCACGACGTCGGCATGATCGGCATCCGCGAGAGCGTGCTGCACAAGCCCGGGCCGCTCACCGCCGAGGAGTTCGAACACGTCAAGGAACACGTGCGCATCGGCGTCGAGGTGCTCTCGCCGCTCGAGCACCTGGGCGTCGCGCTCGAGTTCGTGCGCGATCACCACGAGCACTGGGACGGCGGCGGCTATCCGCGCGCACTCAAGGGCGAGGAGATCGCGATCGGCGGACGCATCATCGCCGCCGCCGATGCGTTCGATGCGTTGACCTCGCGTCGCCCCTATCGCGAACCGACGTCGCCACAGCAGGCCATCGAGTTCCTCGAGAACCACAGCGGCATGCACCTCGACCCGCGCGTCTTCAACGCGCTCAGGGCCATCGTCGAGCGCAGGAAGAGCCTCGTCTTCATCGAGGACGACGGACCGTAAGCCGCCCGCGGCGCCCGCTACAGGACGCCGCCGAAGGCCACGAGAAGCTTCCATGGTTCAGGGTGGTCGAGCGTCCGCGACGCACCGACGCTCACTGCGCCGCCGAGAAAGCGGAGCCGCGCGTCGAACGTGGCGCGCCATCCCTCCGACGGCACGAACCCCAGCGACGCCATGCGCGCACGAAGCGCATCACTCGCCCCGATGCGACCGCCGTACACGCCGATCGTCGGCATCGGCGCAATGGCGGGCAACACCAACCCGCCGATCCGCAGCGGCGCTTGCCAGAACGGCAACTGCCAGCCGAGCGTGGTGCGGGCGACCACGCCCTTGTCGCCCGTGAATGCCTTGTACTCGTAGCCCGGCAAGCCCTCGACGCCGCCCGCCTCAACCCACTGCTGCGTCGGCGGATGACCGCCAATCAGCCAGATCGCATCGGCACGGCTCGAGAGCAGCAGCGGGCCGAACCACTCGCGATGCTCGATACGCGCCGAAGCACGGTTCCACGCCAGCGCGCCAAACGCCGATTGCCACGCCAGGGTCGTGCGAAGGCCGCCCTGCACCGAGGCCGATCCGCCGTTGCGACCGATTTCGAGCACGGCGTTCGTCAGCCAGTAGCTGCCCGGTTCAACCGGGCGATTGTCGCGGAAATCGGTCGACGCCAGAGGCCCGCGCGCAATGACGCGCGGCGTCGAGGCATCCTCAGCCCGCCCCGCCTCGAGGCGCAACGCCGCCGTGTGCGTCGTGCCCAGTTCGCGCGTCAAGCCCGCGAGCACGGCACGACGATCCACCCAGTCGGCGTCATCACGACCAAACAGTCCGCCAATCGTGCCACCGCCCCCACCCATGATCGGCGCAAAATCGTTCGTGCTCGCGAGATACCGCTCGGCGCGCAGGCTCGTCACCCACGGTCCGCGCACCAGCGCGGCTTCGAGCCCGCCCTTGGGCGTCTGCGCCGACCAGGCCCAGCCGGCCACGGCGCGCACCGACGCGCCCGGCAGAGCATCGCGCAATTGGAGCGTGCCCGCGATGCCCGTGTACAGCCCCTCCACGCGGTTGAAGCGCAGCAGGTCGGCGAAACGCCTCGCCTGGAACACCAGCTGCGGCGAGCCATCAGCGCGCAGGTCGGGGGGCGCGACATCGTCGAAGTCACGCGCACCCGTGTTGCGTGTCTCCTCGCCAAGCGCGACGCGCCAGTCGCCCCATTGCCGCACGCTATCTGCGCTGGCGCTGGTGAGACGGTAGCGCTGTACCCGCATCGGATCAGCCGTATCGGACACGGCCACCTCGCGCTCGGTCACGTCCACGTCGCGCCACTGCGAGATGATGCGGATGATGGGCCGCGTTTCGGTCATGGCCGTGAGCGCCTGAAACTCGAGACGCTGACGTCGTGGCAGCCAGTAGCGTCCCATCACCTCGGCGTTCTCGAAATCGATGTACGCGACGCCGCGCAGGCGGCTCGCCGCCATCACCAGCCGCAAGGCGAGGGGCATCGAACGACCGGCTCCGCCTTGCTCCGAATAGAGTCGACCGCGCAAGCGGATGATCTCGGCGCGCTCGGCGTCCACGAACACCTCGCCGCCGAAGAGGAGCGCTCCCGGCGGCGCGTCCGGCTTGGGATCCACCAGCACGCGCACCACGGTGACGAGTCGCGGACCGACGTGGAGGGTGGCCGCCGTATCACCCCCGCTATAGCGGTAGTAGAGCGGCGCATCGGTCGCGAAGGGATGCACGGCGACGCGTCGGCTGGAGTCCGGCGCGGTGCGGGCCCCGGCGGCTTCTCGGCGACCGGTGTCGCGCACCTCGCGGGGCGGCTCCGCGCTGTCGCGCTGCGCCGAATCGCGCCCGCTCGAGTCGCGGCGAGCAGCGGCGCCAAAAAGAACCGCGAAACGGTTGCCGTAGAGGAGCGGGGCGGTCCACGTCGACCGGATCCAGGTCAGCGCGGAAATCGACGGGCCCAGCAACTGCGCCCGGTACCCGATGATCCGCTGCTCGTAGGCGCCGGAACGCTGCCAGGTGGCGCGGCTCTGCACTTGCTCGATCTGGCCAGACTGCTCGCTGCTCGCGGCGGCGGTACCGGCCACCGCTCCGGCGCTCCCGGTCGGTGCGTTGAGGATCAGGCCGATCTCGCTCTCGATCTGTGCCGTGTACCGCTCGAGGGCCGCCGGCACCCGCCGGTTGGCGCGTTGTCCCCGCCGCACGAACGCTTCAAGCGCCGCGGAAGAGAAGGCCGCGCTGTCCGGCCGCGCCGACGCGACGGCTGTGGCGGCCGCACCAGCGCTCGCCGGATGAACCTGAGTTGCCCCCTCTTGGAGGGCGAGCAGCGCGGCGACGAGGAAGGGGAGCGTCATCGGGACTCAGGGGGCGTACGGCAATGCTGACAGCGGGGTTTCCCGTGGTCGAATCCGCCCCGTCACGCGATCAACGCTTGACCCTGTGCCCTCGTCGTTATACATCGTCTCCGTTGAACGTGCGTGTCATCGCGTTGGGTCCCGCCGAAGCTGGCACATGGACGGGACCGACGCGCAACCAGGCTGAACTTTCTTTCTTGTGACGATACCCAACCACTTGGGAGGCGAAATGCCCCGCGGTGATGATCTGGAGAAGGAGTTGCGGCTCTCTGAGCGTGATGATGAGAGCGACGAAACCGGCGGCGGGTACGGCGGCGGTCCCTCGTACGACGAAGAGGACGAAGAGGACGGCGGGTGGGCCCTGACCAAGGACCGCTCCGACGATCTCTGGGACTCGACGGACGATCTCGACGACGACGAGGAGGAGGGGGCGGAGCGCCCCGCCGTTGTTGAGGAAGAGGAAGAGGAGATGGTTTTCGGCACGGCGCCGATGCCCAAGCCGAAGATCGCGAAGGCGTCGGCCGCGACGGCGCCTGGCGGCGACGCGAAGGCGGCACCCTCGAAGGGGGCGGCGCCCAAGGCGACGGCCGCGCCCGCCGCCAAGGCTGCGGCGGCGCCGAAGGTTGCGGCACCCAAGGCTGCGGCACCCAAGGCACCTGCTGCCAGCGCACCTGCTGCCAAGGTCGCTGCGGTCAAGCCGGCCAAGGCCGCACCCAAGAAGGCTGTCAAGAAGCCGGCCAAGCCGAGCAAGGTTGCTGCCAAGAAGAAGACCAAGCCGGCCCCGCAGAGCGCCGCAAAGAAGTCCGCGAGGAACGTCGTGAAGAACGTCGTGAAGAAGGCGGCCAAGCCAGCGAAGAAGTCGCCGGCCAAGGGCAAGAAGACCGCCAAGAAGAAGTAGGAGATCGCCGCCAGCTTCGTGCTGCGCACCGCGGCGGTGTCCCGACTTGGGGCGCCGTCGTTCGTGTCTCCGCGCGGGGCGTGGTAGCTTTCGGCCATGGCCGTCGTGGAACGGCGGATCCTGGACGCCCTCCCGTTCACGATCTACGCCGTGGACCTGGAGGGACGCATCACCCATGTGAACCTGTCGTGGGGTGAGTTTGCGTGCGACAACGGCGCGCCGGGTCTGGCCGCTGAGGAGAACGTGCGCGGCATTTCCGTGTGGGATGCCTTGCCCGATCGCGGCGCCAAGGAACAGGTCGAGAACGCGATGGCCTTGCTCACCGCCGGCAAGATGCCACACGTGCGCTGGGAGTTTCCGTGCTCGTCGCCGGAAGAGGAGCGCGTCTTCCTGATGCAGATCTCGCCGCTCCGCGACGGCGACGCGATCACCGGCTACGTCTTCTCGACCACGGACATCACGCCGAGCCACCAGTCGCGCGAGGCCCTCATCGACACCGGCATCGCGCTCTCGCGCACGCTGGACCTCGAGCGCGTCTACCTCGAGGTGGGCCAGCAGGCGCGACGCGCGACGCGCGCCACCTCGTTCGCGCTTGCGCTCGCCGACCCCGACACGTCGCAGTTGCGCCTCGTCTTCCGCGCCGGCTTCAGCGGCACCGACGAATCGGTGGAGCACATGCTCACGGGCGTCTGGCTCAAGGCGCTCGCCAACGATCGTCCGACCGTGACCCACGAGGCCGATCACACCATCATCGTCGCCCCGATGACCTCGGCCGAGGGCGTCGTCGGCACCATGACCGTCGCGATGCGACGCGAAGAGATGCCACACCGGCTCGAGGCCGCCGAACGGGTGCTCGACACGCTCGCCGCGCAGACCGCCGCGTCGATCGAGCGCGCCTGGCTGGTCAAGCGCGTCGAGCAGAAGCGACGGCTCGAGGCGATTGGTGAAGTGGCCGCCGGCGTCGCACATGAATTGCGCAATCCGCTCTTCGGCATCTCCTCCGCCGCGCAGCTGCTGCGCTTCCGCACGGGTGAAGATCCCGTCGTCGAGAAAAACGTGGGACGCATCCTGCGCGAGGTCGATCGCCTCAACCGCATGGTCGGATCGCTGCTCGATTACGGTCGCCCGCACACCCCCGTGCTCGCGCCAAACGATCCCGACCTCGTCTGGGACGACGTCTTCGAGGGACAGCGCGGTCGCCTCGAGACCAAGGGGCTCACGCTGGTGCGCACTCGCGCGTCGCCCGCAATGAGCTGCCGCCTCGATGCCGAGCAATTCGCGCAGGTCTGCAGCAACATCCTCGTCAACGCGTGCGACGCGGCCTCCGAGGGAAGCACCCTCACCCTGTCCAGCAGCCCGCACCAGGGCGGCTGGCGCTGTCGCCTGCACAACGGGGGCGCGGCCATTCCGGATGACGTGCTCGCGCGCGTGTTCGAGCTGTTCTTCTCCACCAAGACCGGGGGCACCGGCATCGGACTCGCCCTCTGCCAGCGCATCATGGACGAGCACCACGGCGACATCAGCCTCGAGAGCACGCCCGAGACCGGCACCACGGTGACGGTGACCCTCCCCGTCCTCGACTGAGCGCGCGTGGCACTCTCCGTCATGGTGGTCGATGACGACACGACGGTGCGCGAAGCGCTGGTCGACTTCTTCGCCCTGGAGGGCGCCGTGGCGCGCGGCGCCGCGACCGCAAGTGAAGGACGCCGCCTCGCTGCCGAGCACGCGTGCGACGTCGCGATCATCGATCTGCGGCTGCCCGACGCCTCCGGATTGACGCTGATCGAGGCGCTGCGCGCCGACGATCCCGAAATCGCCGTGGTGGTGCTCACGGGCCACGCTGACGTGCCCACCGCGGTGCGCGCGATGCAGCAGGGTGCGGTCGACGTGCTCGAGAAGCCCGTGGACCTGGTGACGTTGCGTGCCGCGGTCGCGCGCGCCGCAGAATCCGCGCGCATGCGGCGAGAGCTTGTCGTGCTGCGCGCCACGCACGACGAGCCCCAGCCGGTGACCCACGACGCGGTGCTTGGCGTCGAGAAGCTCATCGCGCTGGCCGCGCGCAACGACGAGGTGCCGGTGCTGCTCACCGGCGAGACGGGCACCGGCAAGGGCTTCGCCGCGCGCCGCATTCACGACCGCAGCCCGCGTGCGGGCCGACCGTTCGTGGCCATCAATGCCGCCTCGCTCGCGGGACCGCTCGTCGAGAGCGAACTCTTCGGCCACGAGAAGGGCGCGTTCACCGATGCGCGCGTCGCCAAGCGCGGACTGCTCGAGGTCGCGGGCAGTGGTACCGTGTTCCTCGATGAGGTCGGTGAGCTGCCGCTCGACGTGCAACCGCGACTGCTGCGCGTGCTCGAGGACGGGATTTTTCGACGCGTCGGAGGGGTGGCCGAGCTGCACACCGAGGCACGACTGATCGTGGCGACCAATGCCGCGCTGGACGCGGCCGTGGCCGCGGGCCGTTTTCGTCCGGACCTTCGCTACCGGCTCCAGGTGCTCGCGATCGAGCTGCCTCCGTTGCGTGCCCGGCGCGACGAGATACCGGCGCTCGCTGCCGCGCTCACCCCCCGAGACGCCGTCCTGACCGACGAGGCGGTGCGCGCCCTCGTGGCGTATGGCTGGCCAGGCAACATCCGCGAACTCAAGAACACGCTCTGGCGAGCGGCCATTGTCGCGGAAGGGCGCCCGATTCGGGCCGGCCATCTCGGGATTGGCGGATCGCAGCGAGGCGCGCGTTCGCTCGAAGCGGAACCGCTCTCGCTCGTGGAAGCCGAGCGCGGTGCGATCGAAGCGGCGCTGCTCGCGAACGACGGCAACAAGGTGCGAGCAGCCCGCACGCTTGGCATCGCGCGGAGCACACTTCAGGAGCGAATCCGACGGCTGGGGATTTCGGTGGTCCGTGGGCGAAAGCCCGCGCCGAAATGACCGATTATCGGTGTCCGAATACTGGTCTATTGCTTCAGCCTAAATGACCTGATATCGGACAGTCATTGTGCCCGTGTCGTGGGCTGAGACTTTGTAAATTGTTGTAAGATATAGATATACGGACGGTGGATTGACGGGCACGGATTTCGCGTGCGGTGGGGATGTCTCCAACCTCACCTCTCGTGACCGAAGTGCATCAGCGGAACGTCCTCATTGTCGAAGATGAGCAGGGAATTCGGGACATTCTCGCCGAGCTGTTTGACACGGCGACGTCGCGCGTGTCCACGGCGGCGACGCTCGAGGAAGCAAAGGGGTTCCTCACCCGCGAAACCTTCAACCTGATCGTCACCGACATCCGTCTGGGCGCGCGCCGCGACGGTGGACTGCAGGTGATGGCGGCGGGCGGCTTGCTCTCGCCCGACGCGACGGTCATCGTGCTCACCGCCTATCCGGACGACGACAATCGGCACGCTTCGCTTCGCCTCGGCGCCACCCATTTCCTCGGGAAGCCGGTGGACCTCGCGACGATCGCGTCCGTCGCCAAGCTGGCCGGCGTCATGACTTCGATTGAACCCAAATCCGACGCGGCGACTTGATCGCGGATGCCATCACGGCTCGCGCCGCGACTCGCTGAGCACCGGCGAGCGGATCGGAGCTGACCGCTGCCGGTACTGGCGCGATGCTGCGCGGGGTCCGATTCGGCGTTAGCTTCGCATGATGGCCGAGAATCCCGTCACCCTGCTGCGCGCCCACGCCAGGCAGGCGCCGTGGAATGCGCGCGGCCTCGCCGCATACGCGTCCGGCCTGGCCGACGCCGCCGGAGTCCGTCCCACGAACGCCGTCGCACGGGCTGCGCCGAGCATGCGCGCCGTCCGCTTCTACATCTCGAGCGGTCTGCTCGACCGCCCTGATGGCGCCGGCACTGCGGCCACCTACGGCTACAAGCACCTGATCCAGCTGCTCGCCATCAAGATCCGCCAGCGGGAGGGGCAGACGCTCGACACGATCCGGAAGGAGATGGTCGTGACGACGGGCGACGCGCTCGAGCGTCGCGTAGCGACCGCACTCGCGCCGGTTCTCGGCGCGGCACCCCTTCCCGCGACCGCCGATGAGGGCGTGCTCGGCGCGCCGTGGCGGCGTGCGCAAGTAGCCGACGGCATCGAGCTGCATGTGCGTGCCGATTCACCCGCGGCTCGCGATGACGTGCTCGCCGTGGTGCGGGATGCCATTCGCGGCGCCCTCGGCCAACTGTCGGGATAGAGATGGGCGACCTTCGCACCATCGTGCTCACCGGCGTTGGTCGGCCAGGTCAGGTTGGCGAGGCCGTCGCCCAATCTTTCGCGACGCCCGGTACGGTGCTGCATCTCGTCGACCGAGATCCCTCGGTGGCCGATCGTGCGCGCGAACTCGCGGGCCGCGGCGCCACCGTGCACGCCCACGTGGCTGATCTCACCGACGGCGCGGCGGTGCGCGCCGTGGCGACGGCCGTCGGCGCACGCGCGGACGCCCTCATCCACATGGCCGGCGGGTTCGCCATGAGCGGGCCGGTGATCGGCGCGGACATCGAGGTCATGCGCCGACAGCTCGCCATCTCCCTGGAAACCGCCTTCGTGGCCACGCAGGCCTTCCTGCCGGCATTGCGGGCCGCGCAGGGCGCGATCGTGTACTTCGGCGCCGCCTCCGTGCTCGAGGGCGGCTCGGCGAAGAACATGAGCGGCTACGCCGCGTCCAAGGCGGCGCTGCTCGCGTTCATGCGCACGGTCGCGCAGGAGGAGCGGGAGTTCGGCGTGCGCGCCAACGCGGTGGCGCCGACCGCGATCCGCACGGCGGCCAACGAGTCGGGTATGGGCTCGACGTTCGACTACGTCGAACGCGAGGAGGTGGCCTCCACGGTGGCTTGGCTTGTCAGTCCTGCCGCCGGGGCGATCACCGGGCAAGTGGTCCGGCTCGGATGAGGCGGCGTCACGCGCGCACGCCCAAGCGCGGGGCCGCGACATGACGCTCGCCGAGCGCCGCCGCGCGATGGTCCGCACCATCCGCCTCGATCGGGCACTCGAGGGGCTGCCCCTCTTCCGCCTCAGCGATTCGGCCGAGGAGGGCGCTATCGTGTGGGAGGAGGGCGACGGCGTGCGCTGGCGCGTGCTGCCGGCCCCGGGCGACCGCTTGCCGGGCACGTTCGATCAGGATGTCTACGTCGAGCTGATGCACCGTTGGCACGACGCCGGCTCGCCCGAGGACGGTGTGGTGCACTTCACGCTGCACGACTTCCTGCGGTCGATGGGCCGACGCGCCGATGGACGCACGTACGAACTGCTGCGCTCCGCGCTCGCGCGCCTCGAGCGCACGATCCTCGAATCGCAGCAGGCGTACTACGACGCGGCGAATGCGACCCCGCTGGATGGGCGTTTCACGATCCTCACGTCGATCGTGATCGATCGCCGTCGCGCGGGAGACCGCGACCAGTTCTCGCTCTTTCCGGCGCTGCCCGCGGGGGAGCCGGGCGACGCCCGCGTCACCATCGGTCCGATGCTGCGCAGCAACATCATGACGGGGCACCACGTGACGCTCAACGTGCAGACGTACAAGGCGCTCCCCTCGCCCGTGGCGCGCCGACTGTTCCGACTACTGGAGCTCATCCGCGAGCAGGGCGATACTCAGTGGAAGCTCCCGCTCGACAAGCTGGCCGCCTTGCTTCCTCTCACGCAGCGCTATCCCTCGCACCTCACGCGGGTGCTGCAACCCGCGCACGAGATGCTGCTCACGGCTGGGCTCGTGAAGCAGGCAACCATCCGCCAGTCGAAGCGTGTCTGGGTGGCTGAGTACGTGGTCACGCCGCGCGCGCTGTCGTCCTGAGCGGAGCGGTACATGCGCCTGTTCGTTTGACCGGCGCGTCCGCGCCAAGGCGCACCTTTATCTCAGTCGTAGTGATGCGGCGCACGTTCCCGTGCACCCGGAAGCGGAACACTCCACCGTCTCGCCGCGTAGTGGAATAGATTCAGTCGTCTCTCTCAGGCCCCGGATCCGCCATGCGCCGCAAGCCACTCGCCATCGCCGGCATTGTCGCTCTTCCGCTGCTCGCCGGCGGATTCTTCTTGCAGGCGCGCGAATCGCGTGACGGTGCGCAGCTCTTCGGCGAAGTCTATCAACTCGTCAATGAGCGCTTTGTCGACACGGTCGGCGCCGGTGCGCTCTACGAAAGAGCCGCGCGCGGACTCGTGAAGGAACTGCAGGATCCATACAGCGAGTTGCTCTCGCCCAAGGACCTTGCACTGTTCCAGCGCAACACGGGCGGCAAGTACGGCGGCGTGGGCATGCAGATCGAGGACCAGCAGGGTCAGGTCACCGTGAGCCGCGTCTTTCCGGGCACGCCGGCCGAGGCCGCGGGCATCACCGAGGGCGACCGCATCATCATGGTGGACACCTCGTCCACGCGCGGCTGGAAGCTCAATCAGGTCTCGGAGCGCCTGCTCGGCACACCGGGCACCAAGGTGAGCGCGAAGTTTGCGCGCGCCGGCGTCAGCGAGCCGATTGCGGCCACATTCACGCGCGCCATCATCAAGATTCCCAGCATCCCGTACGCGATCACCTTCGACGGGAAGATCGGCTACATCCCGATGCAGCAGTTCAACGAGTCCACTGCATCGGACATGGCCAAGGCCCTGCAGAAGTTCTCGATCGAGGGCGCCAAGGGGCTCATTCTGGACCTGCGCGGCAATCCCGGCGGCTACCTCGACCAAGCACTCGCCGTGAGCAACATGTTCATCGCGCAGGGCCAGGAGATCGCGTCGGTGCGCGGCCGCGAGGCGGAACAGCGCTACAAGGCGGAGCGTCGCCCGCTGGCGCCGACGATTCCGATGGTGATCCTCACGGACGGCTACACCGCGTCGGCCTCGGAGATCGTGGCGGGTGCGCTCCAGGACCACGACCGCGCCGTCATCCTCGGCACGACGTCGTTCGGCAAGGGGCTCGTGCAGACGGTGTACAACCTCGACGGCGGTTGGGCGCTCAAGATGACCACGGGCAAGTGGTTCACGCCGAGCGGCCGCACGATCCAGAAGGAGCGCAAGTTGCTCGCCGACGGCCGCTTCGTGGAGACGCATCCCGATTCGCTCGAGAGCGATTCGGCGCGCAAGGCGCGTCCCGCGTTCAAGTCCGATGCTGGCCGGGTGGTCTTCGGCGGCGGCGCCGTGACGCCCGACCTGATCATCCGCCCGGACACGTTCACGACAGTGGAGCAGTCGTTCATCAGGACGATCGCGCCGAAGTCGCAGGAGATCTACATCCAGCTCTATGAATTCGCGCTCGGCCAGCGGGGCAAGGTCACGGCCGACTTCCAGGTGACGCCGGCGTGGCGTGATTCGCTGTTCCGCCGCATCACCGCGGCCGGCGTCAAGGTCGAGCGTCCGATGTACGACCACGCGTCCAAGTACGTCGACCGCCTGATCGAGAACCGGGTCGCTCGCTTCGCCTTCGGTGATTCCACCGCCAAGCGTCGTGACATCGACGACGACGTGCAGCTGCGTCGCGCGCTCGAGATCCTTCGCAAGGGTCAGTCGCAGAAGGAACTCTTCGCCATTGCTGCGCGCGCTGCCACCAGCAACCAGTAGTTTCCCCCACGTTCATCGCGCCGCCCCGATCGGGGCGGCTGGACCACATGATCCTTCGCTCCGTAGTCGCCGCCGCGCTCGTCGCGGCGGTGCCGTTTGGCCCCCTGCGCGCGCAGGCCGCGCGACCGCTCCCACGCCCCGTCCCGTCCGATTCCGGCGAGCGCCACTTCCGGAAGATCACGCAGCTCACCGACGGCGGCGAGAACGCGGAAGCGTACTTCAGTCACGACGGCAAGTGGCTGACGTTCCAGAGCACGCGCGATGGTCGCACCTGTGACCAGCAATACGTGATGCAGCTGGCCACGGCGAAGACGACGCGCATCTCGACGGGGCAGGGCAAGACGACGTGCGGCTATTTCTTGCCGGGAGACAAGCGGCTCTTCTTCGGCTCGTCGCACGCGGTGGACACGGCCTGCGCGCCCAAGCCCGACCCGAGCAAGGGCTACGTGTGGCGCCTCGATCCCTACGACATCTACTTCGCCAACCGCGACGGGTCGGGGCTCACGCGCCTCACGAACTACGGCGTGTACACGGCCGAGGGCGTGCTTTCGCCGGATGGCAAGCGGATCGTGTTCACGTCGCTCAAGGACGGCGACTTGGACATCTACACGATGAACGTGGACGGCACCGACATCAAGCGACTCACGTACCAGCCGGGCTATGACGGTGGGCCGTGGTGGTCGCCTGACGGCAAGCAGATCGTCTATCGCGCCTGGCACTACCCCGCGTCGGATTCAGCCGGCCTGCACACCTACCAGGATCTTCTCAAGCAAGGCCTCGTGCGTCCCGGCAAGATGGAGCTGTGGGTGATGGACGCCGACGGCGGCAACCAGCGACAGATCACCAACCTGGGCGGCGCGAACTTCGGGCCCTCGTGGGCGCCCGGCGGCAAGCAGATCGTGTTCTCGAGCAACTACAAGAATCCGCGGTCGCGCAACTTCGACCTCTTTCTCGTCAACCTCGACGGTAGCGGGCTCGAGCAGCTGACGTACAACAAGGATTTCGACGGCTTCCCGATGTTCAGCCCGGACGGGAAGAAGATCGTCTGGGCGAGCAACCGGCACGACACGAAGGAAGGCGAGACGAACTTGTTCATCGCGGAGTGGGTGCCGTAGGCGCCGTGCGCAACCAGCGGCTGCTCGCCTAGTTGTCGTCCCCGCCGCCGAGCCACGCGCGCACCATGCGCGCCACGCGCTCGGCACTTGGTGGGTCGAGATTGGCGAGCACGACCAGATCGTAGCCGCCGGGCAGCGCGCCCTCGACGACGGCGTTGATGCCACCGCTGCCGCCGGCGATGCCGACGCCCGCTGGCGGTCCACCTGGCACCTTCTGCTCGCGCAGTGCCTGCACGAAGCGCATGAGGTACTGCGCGGTACTGTAGCCACCGCCCGCTGCACTTCCGCGTCCGGGAAGGTCATCGGTGTTGGGCTTGAGCGGCGCGTCGCCCCGGGCACCGTCTCGGCCGGTGGTGTAGCCGACAGCCGTGTTGGCCGGCAGCGAGTCCACCGCCCACGCCGCCGTGCGTGACAGTCCTGCGGGACCGTACACGTGCGCACGCATGTAGTCGTAGTAGTCCTCGCCAGACACGCGGCCGATGATTTCGCCGAGCACCACGTAGCACGCATTGCAGTACTGTTGCCGCGTGCCCGGCGCGAAGGCCGGTGCCTCGTTCACGAACAGGGCCAAGTAGTCGCGGTTGTGACGAATGGACGACCGCGGCCGGCCCGGCAACGTGCCGAAGATGTGGCCGCCCAGTCCGGCACGATGGCCGAGGAGCTGCCGGATGGTCACGGACTTCGCGATGGCCTGATTCGGATAGTCGGGCCAGTACACGGAGATCGTCGAGTCAGGATTCACCTTGCCGGCCAGGGTCAACTGCCGGATCGCGACCTGTGTGAAGAGCTTGTTGATGGAGCCAAGGTTGAAGGCTGTCTCGACGGTGTTCGGCAGCTTCCTCGCGTGGACGGCCATGCCGTACGCGCGTTCCCACACGGGCGCACCGTTCTTCGCCACGAGCACGACGCCGGAAAACGCGCCCCGCTTCGCCAGCGAATCCATGGTCCCGCTCAGGCGCTGGACGAGCTCCGCCTGCGTGATCAGTGGAGCGCGCGGTGGACCGCCAGACGGTTGCTGCGCCGGCAGCGCGACGGGAAAGGAGAGCAGCGCGCAGGCGATGAGATGGCGAATCATGCGGGGGTTCGTGAAGGTCGTGAGGTGGCGGACAACGTGTCATGCCCACCCGTGATTGGGCACCCCCCGTGACGGCACGGTTGCCATCCACGCCCCTACCGCACGCCCCCGCGTGCCGCGTACTATCCGGCGACCCCAGCCACTCCGCGCATGCTGTTCATCGGACTCCTCGCTGCCGTTGCCGCCGCTCTCCTGCTCGCATCCTTCAAGGTCGTCGGTCAGGCGGAGGTCATGGTCATCGAGCGATTCGGGCGCTTCGATCGACTCGCGCGTTCCGGCCTCAACATCCTCTTGCCGCTGATCGAACGGCCCCGCACGATCGACGTGCGCTATTTCGAGGCCGATGCCAGCGGCATCAAGAAGATCACGGCCGGCTCTACGGCGCACATCGACCTGCGCGAGCAGGTGCTCAGCTTCCCGAGCCAGCCGGTGATCACGAAGGACAACGTCACGATCGACATCGACGCCGTGCTCTACTATCGCGTGGCCGATCCGCAGAAGGCCACCTACGCGGTGCAGAACCTGCCTTTCGCGCTCGAGACCCTCACGCGCACCACGCTGCGCAACATCGTCGGCGAGATCGAACTCGACCAGACCCTGGCGTCGCGCGACATGATCAACAAGCGCATGCGCGAGGTCATCGAGGAGGCGGCGATCTCGTGGGGCGTGGACGTGACGCGCGTCGAGCTCCAGTCCATCGAGCCGCCGCGCGACATCCAGCAGTCGATGGAGCTGCAGATGCGCGCCGAACGGGAGCGCCGCGCGGCGGTCACCAACGCTGAGGCGACGAAGCGCGCCGCGATCCTCGAATCCGAAGGCTCGAAGGAGTCGCAGGCCCTGCGCGCACAGGGCGAGAAGGAAGCCGCCGTGTTGCGCGCGCAAGGACTCGCGGAGGCGCGCATCACGATGGCCGAGGCGGAAGCCGAAGCCATTCGGCGCATTGCGGCGGCGCTGCCGGACGGCGACGTGGCCACCTACCTGCTCGGGATGAAGTATCTCGAGGCGCTCCCCCAGCTCGCACAGGGCAAAGGCACCACCATCTTCCTGCCGTCCGAAGCGACCGGCGTGATGGGAGCGCTGGGTGGGCTCAAGGAGTTGCTCAAGAGCTCCGCCGTCGCGAACGAGCCGGCCGTGGCCGCACGCACATCCACGGTATCCGCGCGCGCCACCATCGATCCGACCGGAGGCCCGACGACGGGCCGCGGATGACCAAACGCATCAGCGAACAGCAAGCCGAAAAGATCGCGAGGGCGCACGGCTGTGTGCGCTGCGGCGAGTACAGCTACAAGCGCGTGAAGGTCACCCCCGCCACGATGGCCGCGACCGAGGAATTCCAGGAGTCGTGGCACGTGATGCTGCGCTGCGGGGTCTGTGGCGTCGAATCGGAACTCGGGCTCGACGATGAGGGCGACGTACTCTACGCGCACTGACGCCGGGCTGACGCGCTCCATACCTCATTCATGGTCAATCGTTCGTCATCACGCCACGAGGCGCCCATGACGGTCCTCGATCTCTCCAAGCTCAAGAAGGGCGACCGGGTCCAGCACCCGCTCATGGTGCAGGCCCGGGATGAGCGTGCCACGAAGGATGGCAAGCCGTTCGTCACGCTCGCCCTCGGCAATCGCTCGGGATCCATCGACGTCGCGCCCACCTGGCAGGAGAAGCTCGACTGGGTCGAGGGGGCGATGCCCGGCAAGCTGGTGCAGGCGCTGGGCACGGTGGTCTCGTACAAGGAAAAGCGGCAGCTCGAACTGTCCGGCCCCCTCCGCCTGCTCCCGATGGGCGGACTCGCGCTCGACGATTTCCTGCCGAGCATCACGGACGACCCCGAGCGACTGTGGGAGTGGATCGACAAGGAACGCGCCGCACTCAAGTCGAAGGCGCTCAGGTCGGTAGTCGACCTCTTCTTCCGCGATGACGACTTTCGCGCGCGCTTCGAGCGTGCGCCGGGGGCGCCACGCGGACACCACGCGCTCGTCGGCGGGCTGCTGCTGCACGTCGTCGAGGTGGCCGGCATCGGCAAGTCGATTGCGAAGGTTATGCGCGCCGATCCGGAACTCGTGGTCGCCGGCGCGCTGCTGCACGACATCGGCAAGGTCGACTCGTACGCCGTCGAACCCGGCGGCTTCACCGTTACGCAGGCCGGGTTCCTGCTCGGACACGTCGTGCTCGGCTCGCTGATGCTCGAGCGCAGGCTGCCTTCGCTCCCGCCGGGAACTCTTTCGGAGTCGCAAGCGCTCGAATTGCACCACTTCATCCAATCGCATCACGGCGTCCCCGAGTTCGGGGCCGCCGTTCCCCCCATGACGGTCGAGGCCGAGATCCTCCACTGGGCGGACGAGGCAAGCGCCAAGGCGTCCGGCATGGCGTCGGTGATTGCCAGCGACGAGTACTTCGTCGATGGTCAGTTCAGCCTCGGCAAGCCGTTTCCGGTCGACAAGCGCGTCTGGCGCCGGCCACACGTTTGGTAGTGCATTCGCCCCGTTGACCATTGGCGAGATCGCGCGTTCACGCGCCCCTCTCGCGGATCGCACGGACCCTGCACAATACGGGAGCCACCCACGCAACGCGCGACGAAGCGCGACGTCACCGCTGACCCACCCCTGGCAGGAGCAAGCGCGTGACTGGCCGCGCCATCATGTTGGGCCTGTTCGTTCTGGCAGCCGTCGCGCCGACCGCCAGGGTGCAACCGCTGTCGACGAAGCGCCCGAAGCTCGCGACGGGCGCCGACAGCAACGACGCCCTGGCCTTCCTCGACCTAGGCCGGCGCGAACTCGAGGATGATCCCCGCATCGCGAACCTCGCCTTCTATATGGGCATCGCGCCTGCAACCGGACCTAGCGCAGGCGCACTACGGACGCGTCGTCGCCCTGATGCTCGACGACCACGACCTGTTGGCCATCCATTTCGATGGCGGCGGCAACAAGGAAGAGCGTGCGCGCGACAAGATGGTGGACTCCATCTACGCGCTCTCGTTCAGCCTCGACCCGTTCCTGCATCGCGCGTGGGACAAGACACTGCTCATCGCCTTCGGCGACCTTCGCGCACACAGCGATGGCTCGGCGCGCGCCAAGCTCGAGATCGAGGAGGAGCTGAGCACGTACGGACCGAGCTGGAAGGCGTGGCTCTTCTACTCCGCGGGCCGGTTTCGTGAGGCGCTGGACCTCTATGCCCGGGCGAGCCGCAGGGCGCCGAAGAACGACGCATACCTGGCCCGGCGCGCCGAGCTGCACATGCGACTGCTCGAACCGGACAGCGCGTTCAAGTACTTCGCGGAGGCCATCAAGGTGGCAAGCGCGACGGAGAAGAATGGCGACCGGCTGGTCCGCTTCTACCGGCCCAAGGCGGTCCACGTGTCCCGGGCGGCGCCGCACCGGCGCCGCCCGATTTGGTATCAATTTGCTACGAAATGGGCTTCGGCCGCACCACTGCGCGCCCGATCGTGTTGTTGTCCGTGCCAAACCAGATCGTGCCCGTCTTCGCGTCGAATACCATGTGCCGGACCGTGCCGCCGCCACTCTCGATCGGCGTCGGCGTCGTGAACTGCTTCGTGTGCGGATCGAAGCCCACCAGGCGGTTCGGCTGCGCGCCCGTTTCCACGAACCAGAGCCGGTCCTGGTCGTCGACCGTCAGCGCGTACGGCAACGCGCCCTTGCCCATCGGCGCCTGCCACTCCTCGACCTTGCGCGTGCGCGGGTCCACCACCGACAGGAAGCCCCGCGTGTAGTCCACGACCCAGACGCGGCCGTCTCGCGTGCGCGCGATCCGTCGCGGGTGCGCGTTGCTGTCGGCGAGCGCGTACTCGGTCAGCTGCATCGTCGAGGGATCCACCGTGCCGATCTTGTTCGTGCCGAATTCGCAGAACCACGGGTGACCGAGCGCGTCCATCACGATCCCGTACGGACGAGCCCCGGGCGTCGGCATCGCGATCAGGTGGATCGCGCCGGTCTTCACCGTGAGGCGGCCCACGAATCCGCCGTTCTGCACGGTGAACCAGAGGTCGCCGGCCGGGTCGAACACCATCGTGTGCGGATCCTTGGCCTTGGGATCCGGCATCGGGTAGCGGGTGATGGCGCGTGTGACGGGATCGAGGCGACCGATCATCCCGTTCGCGTTGCCCGAGTACCAGATCTGCCCCGCCCGGTCCACGATCACCGTATGCGGATGCGTGCCCGGGTCGACTTCGAAGCGCGTGAAGCCTCCCGTGGCAGGATCGAGCCGGGCCACGTAGTTCCCCACCTGGCCGACGAACCAGATGCCCCCGTCCGCCGCCACGGCTGGATCACGCGGGCGGGACTTCTCCCACGGTACGGTCCACTCGTGTGTCGGCACCAAGCCGCTCATGCCCTGAGCGACCGCGGCAATTGGCCACAGCATCGCCACCACGAATCCCGCCGCCCCCCATCGCAACATGACTTGTCTCCCCGGTGGTTCAGCCCCTCGAGCCCCGCGATTCGGCCATTTGGCGCGACCGGGCCCGTCCTGCATATTGCCACTCCTGCGCGCCGTTTGCGCGGGGTCCGCCCTTTCGAGCCGAGCTGCCGCCATGCCTCGCACTGTCCGCCGCCTTCTCGCGTTGCTGTTCGCCAGTGCGTGCGCCTCGGGCGGCGGCGCCAAGGACGCGTCGAACGACCCTCCCGCCATCGTCGTGCAGAACACGCACAGCATCATCCAGACCGGCGGGCAGAACAGCATGGGCATCGGCAGCGGGATGACGGCGGTGGTCCAGGCGGCCACGACCCGCGTCAACGTTTCTGCCGACAAGGTCTTCGCGGCGCTGCCGGCCACCTACGAGACGCTCGGCATTCCCGTCACCACCATGGTGAGCAAGGACCGGATGCTCGGCAACCTCGAACTCAAGGCGCGAGCGCGCCTCGGATCGCTCCCCACCCGACGTCTCTTCGATTGCGGCACGCAGCTCGGCGAACCGAATTCGGACAGCTACCAGCTCACGCTCTCGATCTCGTCCGAGGTCAAGGACCACGCCGACGGTTCGAGTACGCTGGCCACGCTCATCCAGGGCTCGGGGCGTCCGGTCTCGTTCAACGGTGCCGACGTCCGCTGCACGTCATTGGGGGAACTCGAGAAGCGCATCGCCACGTTGGTCCAGGTCAAGATCGCCGAGCTGCGCTAGGCGCCGGCCCGCACCCGTCCTCTCCGCCCACTTCCGGATGCCTCTTCAGTTCGTTGATCCCTCCCTGCGTCGCGTACTCTTTGGTTGGCGCAGCCCCTCGCTCGGCATGGACATGCCGATCGTCGAGTACGGCCACGCGGGCAAGCCGATCCTGCTCTTCCCCACGGCCGCCGCCGACTACCTCGAAAACGAGCGCTTCTTCCTGATCAAGGCGATGGAGCCCCTGCTCTTCGCCGGGCGCGTGCGGATCTTCTCCATCGATTCGATCAACGCGCACGCCTGGATGGACAAGACGATTCCCGTGAAGGAGTCGGCGCGGCGGCAGGCCATGTATGTGCGCTACGTCGAGGACGAGGTCGTGCCCCACATCCGTCGCATGTGCGGCGACGGCGCAACGCGCGTGCTCACCACGGGTGCGAGCTTCGGCGCCTTCCACGCGGCGAACTGCATGCTGCGTCGTCCGGACCTCTTCGACGGACTCATCGCGATGAGCGGGTTCTACGACTTGTCCAAGTCGTACCTCAAGGGGTACTCCGACGACAACTGCTTCTTCAACAATCCGCTCTGGTATGTGCCCGGGCTCACGGGCCGGTTCCTGGACCTGCTCCGCCGCGAGAGTCGCATCTGCATCGTGACCGGACAGGGCGCCTACGAGGTGCCGGACGCGTCGCGCCGCCTGGCCGATGCCCTCGGGGCAAAGGGAATTCCACACCAATTGGACGTGTGGGGGCACGACGTCAATCATGATTGGCCTTGGTGGCGGAAGATGCTGCCGCACTGCGTGCAGCGCCTGGGCTTCTAGCCGGCGTCCGGGCTGGCCGGCGGGCCGCGGTCTGGTTGCCGCGACCACGGGCAGGGGGTACCTTCCGGATCTCACCCTCGGGATGCCGTGGCCCCTCGCGTCCATAGTAGGTCCGCCCTTCACGCAGTCGCCCTGCTCCTTCTGGCGACCGTCGGCGGCTGCCGTCCGTCCTCCCTCTTCGAGGTGCCGTTCGGCCGGGGTGTCCGCTCCAGCCTGAGCGCCGATGGCGAAGTGGGGTCGGGCGACGTGCACGGCATGGTCAGCGACTCGGCCACCGGCCTGCCCGTCGTCGGGGCGCTGGTCTTTGCCACGAGCGACACCTCCCCCTTCGCGCCGCCGTCGAACTTCTCGACGGTCACGGATGGGTCGGGCCGGTTCACCCTGCTCGACGTGCCGGCCGGCAAGCGGTTCGTCGAGGTTCGCGCCATCGGATTCACGCGCGAACGCCACGTCGTGCAGGTGCAACGCGGCCTCCAGTACACGACCAATCTCGAGCTGCGCACGGGCGAAGCGCTCTACCTGCAGCAACTCGAGGACCTGCGCGTTCCCACGCGCGTCTCACCCTGCCGCCCCAGCGACGTCAGCACCACGTGGATCGCTGGCGCCCTCGTGGAGGCGCTCTCGCCGCACGATCAACAGGATACGGTCGTGCGTCGCGACGGCCGCATCCCCACGCCGACGCCCGAAAAGGTGCGCCTGGTCCTCAATCCGGATCAGTGTCGACGCGCCATCACGGCTTGGAACGAGCAGGGCGGCATTCCGAATCCGTATACGCAGGTCTACCTCTTCGACCTCGGCGGTGACGGCTACGCGCTGTTCGATCCCGCGCAGGCGCTGGGCAATGCCCAGGCGCGGGTTCCGGTGCTTTCGCGCGAGTTCCGCCTGCTCACGATCCTGAGCTTCTAGCTCCACCCTCGCGCACCACGGCGCGAGTGTCTCACGCGTATGCCCCGTTCCCGGAGCTGGCCATGGGCCTCGGCAACTTCCTGAAGAAGCAGTTCATCGATGTCATCCAGTGGACCGAATCGGATGACACCACGCTCGCGTGGCGCTATCCGATGGCGGACCAGGAAATCCAGTACGGCGGTCAGCTCACGGTGCGCGAGTCGCAGCGTGCGCTCTTCGTCAACGAGGGCAAGGTCGCCGACACGTTCGGCCCCGGCCTCCACACCCTCGAGACGCGGAACGTCCCGCTGCTCACCAACCTCAAGAACTGGGACAAGCTCTTCAAGTCCCCGTTCAAGAGCGACGTCTACTTCTTCTCGACGCGCACGCGGACGAACCAGAAGTGGGGCACGCAGAATCCCGTCACGATCCGCGACAAGGACTTCGGCGCCGTGCGCCTGCGCGCCTTCGGCATCTACAGCTGGCACTTGAGCGACCCGGTCGCGTTCCACACCAAGCTCTCCGGCACGCGCGAGAGCTACGGCGTGGCCGACATCGAGGGCCAATTGCGCAACACGATCGTCGGCGCGGTCTCGGCCGCGTTCGCGCAGAGCGGCGTGCCGTTCCTCGACATGGCGGCCAACACGCCGGCCATGGGCGACGCGATGAAGGCACTGCTCACGCCGACATTCGCCGACATGGGACTCGCGCTCGACTCGTTCATGGTCGAGAATGTCTCGCTCCCCGAGGAACTGCAGAAAGTCCTCGACCAGCGCATCCAGATGAACATGGTTGGCAACCTCGACCAGTACATGAAGTTCCAGGTGGCACAGTCGGTGCCGATCGCGGCCGCGAATTCTGGCGGTGGTGGCATCGCCGGTCTCGGTGCCGGACTCGCCGCTGGCATGGGCATCGGCAACGCAATCTCGGGTGCCCTCAATCCGCAGGCCCCGACACCGCCACCGGCTGCGCCCGCCGCGCCTGCCGCCTCCGACGCGACGTCCAAGCCGAGCGGCTCGTGATGGCCATCTACGGACAGGAATGGATCATCGAGGCGCGTGGCGCTGATGCCGCGCGCCTCGCAGATCAGGCGATCCTCGAAGCGCTCTTCACGCGCATCATTACGGAGTTGCAGCTGACCCCGGTGGCAGGGGCACAATGGCATCGGTTCCCGGCGCCCGGTGGCATCACCGGCCTGCAGATGCTCGCCGAATCGCACCTCGCGGTGCACACCTTTCCCGAGCACGGCACGCTCTGCCTCAACCTGTTCTGCTGCAAGCCGCGCAACGAGTTCGATTTCGCGTCGGCGTTGCGGCTCCTCGTCGGCGCGCAGGTCACGCAAGTACGCTGCCTCGAGCGGGCGTACGGACCCGAAGGACAGCATCGCGCACGCACGACGCCCGTCTCGGTCCGGGTCATCCGCTCCGAATGAGCGCGGTTCGCGCGTCATGTCCCAACTGCGGCGCGCAGATCGAGTTCCGGTGGGCGCAGGCGGTGCAGGCGACGTGCGGGTACTGCCAGTCGATTCTCGTCCGACATGACCTCGACCTGACCAAGGTCGGCACGAGCACCATCGTGCCGCTCACGCCATCGCCGATCCAGCTCGGCACCGAGGGCCGGTGGAACGGCCGCGGCTTCACCGTGATCGGACGCCTCGTCTACCGCTGGACCGGTGGCGGTTGGAGCGAGTGGCACTGCCGCTTCGACGACGACACGAGCGCCTGGCTCTCCGACGCGCAGGCCGACTACGTGCTCACGCGACTGGTCACGCCGGCTGATCGCCTGCCGGACATCGAGGCGCTGCATCCCGGACTGGTCGTGGTGCACGACCGGGTGCGCTACCGCCTCACCAGCGTGACACGTGCCAGCTACGTCGGCACGGAGGGCGAGCTGCCGTTCGCGTACCAGCCCGGTCCCGACGTGCCGTTCGCCGACGCGCGCAGCGAGGACGGTGGTTTCGCCACCATCGACTACAGTGAATCGCCGGCGCTGCTTTTTGTCGGCGAATCCGTCGAGCTCCGCCAGCTCGAATTGCGCAACCTGCGCGAGTTCGAGGGCTGGTGATAGGCGTCCCGGTTCGCGGGCTCAACTGTCCGAGCTGTGGCGCCGCGATCCAGCTGCGCGGCTTCCAGTTCTCGCAGAGCGTCGTCTGCAACAGCTGTCTGGCCGTGCTCGATGCGAGTGACGCCAACGTCGCCGTGCTGCAGACCTTCGACCAGAAGCTGTTCCGCTACGCACCGCAGCTTCCCCTTGGCAGCCGTGGCACGTGGAAGGGCGATCCGTGGGAGATCATCGGCTTCCAGGTTCGGCAGATCACCGTCGAGGGTGACAACTACCATTGGCAGGAATACCTCCTGTTCAATCCCTTCCGCGGGTATCGCTACCTCTCCGAGTACGAAGGACACTGGAACGACATCGTGGCCGTGCGCGGCCTTCCGAACGTGGAACGAAACCGTGCGCACCCGGTCGCTTCGTGGCACAACGAGGCGTTCAAGCTCTTCCAGACGTCGCACGCCACCACCGTCTTCGCACTCGGCGAGTTTCCATGGATGGTGGCGGTCGGTGATCAGCTCACCGTGCGCGACTACGTCGCGCCGCCGTTTCTCCTGTCGGCCGAGGAGACCGAGGACGAGGTGAGCTGGTCGCTCGGAGAGTACGTCTCCGGTGAGCGGTTGCGCGCGGCCTTCAAGGTCAAGGAGGCGCTCAAGGCGCCGAGCGGCACGTTCGCGAACCAGCCGAACCCGCGCGCAGGACGCGCCGGAGCTTACTGGAAGGGCTTCGGTGTGATGTTGGTCGCACTCATCGCGCTCGTGGTTCTGCGCTTCGCGTCCGCCACTGACCGCGTCGCGACTCACCTCGAGGGCAGCTTTCACCCGGGCGTTGTCACTGACAAGGCGCCGTTCGTCTCCGACACCTTCACGCTCGGCGGGCGCACGTCGAACGTCGAGCTCGCGACGAAAAGCAGCGTGGACGGCTCGTGGCTCTTCCTCGGCATGTCGCTCGTCAACGATTCGACCGGCCAGGTCCTCGAAGTCGGCCGCGAGGTCAGCTACTACTACGGCGTCGACGACGGCGAATCGTGGAGCGAGGGCTCCCGCACCGACCACGTCCGTGTGCCCGCCGTGCCCGCCGGTCGTTGGTTTCTCCGCATGGAACTCGACGGACCCGATTCCGGCCGCGCGATCGATTGGTCGGTGAGTGTACGCCGCGATGCGCCCGGCTTCGTCTGGTGGCTGATCGCGTTGGTGATCCTGGTCCTGCCACCCATCTTCATCGGACTGCGGTCTGCCGCCTTCGAGACGACGCGCTGGGCCGAGTCCGATTTCGCACCGAAGGGATCGAGCCGCGACAGCGACGACGACTCCAGCTCCGACGACTGATGCCCATCCCACGCGGTTACCTCATCTTCGGCGTGCTGCTGCTTGCCACCGCCGCCGTCCTCGAGTTCCGTGGCACGAGCTTCGCCGCGACGCGAGAGAATCGCGGCGACCCGCGGTCCATCCGCAGCAACCCCGGTTCCTATCGGTCGACCTACTACGGCGGCCGAACTTCCTACGGCAAGTGAGGCTTGAGCGTCCCATGGACATCCTGCTGAAGAACGTCACCGCCAGCGTCGTCTACGCCGTGCTGGGTATCGTCATCCTGCTTGGCGCGTTCGTGGCCGTCGACAAGCTCACGCCCGGCCACCTCTGGAACGAGATCCTCCAACAGAAGAACTCCGCCATCGCCATCCTCATGGGCTGCCTCGGCATCGGGATTTCGATCATCATCGCGGCGAGCATCCACTAGGCCACGGCACGTGGCCGCGGCGCTCTTTGCCACCGTCTGCCTGATCGCCGCCTGCGGGCTCGTCTACGAGCTCGTGGCCGGCGCACTCGCGAGCTACCTGCTCGGCGACTCCGTCACGCAGTTCTCCACCGTCATCGGCGTCTACCTCGCGTCGATGGGCATCGGCAGCTGGTTGTCGCGCTACCTCACGCGCGGACTCGCGGCGCGTTTCGTGAGCATCGAGCTGCTGGTGGCCGTCGTGGGCGGATGGTCGTCGACGCTGCTCTTCCTGGCTTTCGCGTACACCGAATCCTTCCGGGTCGCGCTCTATGCCATCGTCGCGATCATCGGCATGCTCGTGGGGCTCGAGGTGCCGCTGCTCATGCGGCTCCTGCGCGAACGCTTCACCTTCAAGGATGTCGTCGCGAACGTCCTGACCTTCGACTATCTCGGGGCGCTCATTGCCTCGATCCTCTTTCCGCTCGTGCTCGTGCCCAAGCTCGGGCTCGTGCGTGCGGCGCTCGGCTTCGGCATCGTCAATGCCGTGGTCGCGCTCTGGAGCACCTGGCTCTTCCGCGGCGTGCTCGGCGCCCCTCGCGCCCTGCGCATCGCCTGCGGCGTGGTGCTGGTCACACTGGTGGGCGGGTTCGTCGCGGGCGACAAGTTGATGGCCGCGGCGGAGCGTGGCCTCTATGCCGACGACGTGATCTTCGCGCGCACGACGCCCTACCAGCGCATCGTGCTCACGGTGTGGAAGGACGACCTCCGGCTCTACCTCAACAATCACCTCCAGTTCAGCAGCCGCGACGAGTACCGCTATCACGAGGCGCTGGTGCATCCAGGCTTGGCGGCACTGCCGGCGGCGCGACGCGTGCTCATTCTTGGCGGTGGCGATGGCCTCGCCTTGCGCGAGGTGCTCCGCTATCCGGGGGTCGCGAGCGCGACGCTCGTCGATCTCGACGGCGAGATGACGAAGCTCTTCACCACGCACCACGACCTGGCCGCGCTCAACCGGCGGAGCTTCAGCGACCCGCGCGTCACCGTCGTCAACGCCGATGCCTTCAGCTGGCTCGACGCCCACGACGACACGTTCGACTTCGTCGTCGTCGACTTCCCCGATCCGTCGAACTACGCCGTCGGCAAGCTCTACACGACGGCTTTCTACCGGCTGCTCAAGCGACACCTCGCGCGCGGCGGACGCATCGTTGTGCAGAGCACTTCGCCGCTCTTCGCGCGCGCCTCCTTCTGGTGCATCGACCGCACGTTGCGTGACGCGGGCTTCGCGACCTCGCCGTATCACCTCTACGTTCCATCGTTCGGCGAATGGGGGTTCGTACTCGCGGGCGTGGATCCGTACGTGGCGCCGACCACCCTGCCCGGTGGCCTGCGCTTCCTCAGCCTCGCGCAGCTCGGCCCCATGTTCGACTTCCCACTCGACATGCGCGCCGTGGCCGTCGAGCCGAACCGGCTCAACGATCAGGTGCTGGTGCGCTACTACGAGAAGGAGTTCGAGCAGATCAACCGGTGAGCGACGCCCAGTCGGTCTCGCGCCGCGCCTTCGTCGCCGCTTCGGCCGCAGCCCTGGTCGGGCTCACGCACAAGGGTGAGCGCGGCGTGCGTGGAGGCTTTGTCGAGGACGGCGGCGCTGCGGGACACCGCCTGCGCGACAATGCCTCCCTCGGTCCCGTGCGCGAACGACGCCGGCTGCCGCTCGTGATCGTGGGTGGTGGCATGGCCGGGCTTTCCGCGGCGTGGTGGTGCGAGAAGCACGGCTTTCGTGACTACCTGCTGCTCGAGTCGGGAGACGAGGCCGGAGGCAACGCCCGCGCCGGTCGCAACGACGTGTCCGGCTATCCGTGGGGCGCTCACTACGTGCCCGTGCCCGGCAAGCAGGCCATGCTGGCGCGCGTGTTGTTCGAGGACCTGGGCGTGCTGCGCAACGGCGTCTGGGATGAGCGCACGCTCTGCCACTCGCCGCAGGAACGGCTCTTCTGGCGTGGCGAATGGCACGAGGGCTTCGAACCGATGCTCAACGACAGCGCCGCCGATCGTGCCGAGTTCCGCCGATTCCAGGATCGACTCGACGGTTTGCGTTCGAGCGGCGAGTTCACCATTCCGGTTTCGCGTGGGCGGCCCGCGCGATCCGCCCTTGATGCGCTCACGCTTGCGCAGTGGCTCGATCGTGAGGGCTTTCGCTCGCGGGCGCTGCGCTGGTACGCCGACTATGCGGTGCGCGACGACTACGGAACGGCTGCGCGCGATGCATCGGCCTGGGCCGGGCTGCACTATTTCGTCGCGCGCGAACCCGACGAGAAGGGGCCGCTCACCTGGCCGGAGGGGAATGGCTGGATCGTGAAGCGGCTGCTCGAGCGCATCGGCACGCGCGTTCGAACCGGCGCGACCGTGCGCGCGGTCTCTCGGCCGCACGGTGGACGCGTGGTGGTGGTGCGTACCGAGGACGCGGAGTTCACGGCCGATGCCTGCATCTGGGCCGCGCCGATCTTTGTGGCGGCCCGCGTGATCGACGGGTTCGGGGCGTCGCCGCCCTTGACCACGGCGCCGTGGCTCGTGGCCAACCTCACCCTGCGCGAGTGGCCCGACGAGCGCGGAAGCGCGCCGGCGTGGGACAACACCATCGTTGATTCGCCGGGGCTTGGCTACGTGAACGCCACGCACCAGCGACTGAGCCGGCCGGGCGGGCCGACCGTGTGGACGTACTATCACGCCTTGGTGCAGCAGACCCCGCTCGAAGCGCGCCGGGCCCTGCGTGCGATGAGCTGGCGCGATGCCAGCGAGTTCGTGTTGTCCGACCTCGAGCGCGCGCATCCAACGCTACGCCGCGTCGTGGAACGCGTTGACATCCGACGCTATGCCCACGCCATGGCACGACCGGAACCAGGTTTCTTGTCAGCCCCGTGGCGGAGTGCGCTCGCCGCATCACGCGGGCCGATCTGGTACGGCCACGCCGACCTGAGTGGACTGTCGGTCTTCGAGGAAGCGCAGGATCAGGGGGTGCGTGCGGCGCGCCGCGCACTGGCGCACATCGGGCGCGGTTGAGCAGGCGCGGGCTGCCGGCTGCGAGTGACGGACTGCGTGACACTCCTTCAGCGGCATCCGCACCCGTTCGCGCAAAGCGGTCATTTCGTGGAAGCCATCACCGCTGCCAGTCCGGCATTTGCTCGAACCATGCTCGAACTTTCGGTCTGTTTCTGAAGGACTCGGGAATCGTGATCGACGGCACAACCGCTTGTCATCCATGGTGATAGGCCCCAACTGGGAGTTCAGAGCACCGCACGAGGGCAGTAGGACGAGTTGAGGAACAAGCGTGCAAGTGCAATGGGGACTTCAATTTAGGAGACTTGGTGGTTAAGATGCTTCATTCGTCGGTACGCCGTAGTCGTGCCGAGAAAGGGACATCTCCAGGAGGTATGATGCGGAAGCCGCGCCCGAATTCGTTCAATCCGGCCCAGGCCCTCCACCTCATCACGAGTGATCGTCAGGGGGCCGCTCTGAGTTGTCCGAGCTGCTCAGGCAAGATCAAGCGTGACCCCAACAAGGCACCGCCGCCGCCGTTGTCGCACGTGACACTGACGTGCACCAACTGTGGCCGATTCGCCCGCTACATCGCCGGCGCCGCCTGAACATCGCAGGGTTCGTCCCTGCTGTTGTGACCGCCGACCACCCCCCGGGGTGATCGGCGGTCGTGCGTTGCGGCCCGGAAAACGCTATACTAGCCCCACTTCTGATGCCGGGATCTGGCCGGCTGGTGTGCGACACACCTGCGTCCGGACTCCGACGTCTCGCTTCACCATGATTGTCCCAGTGGGACGAGGGAACGTCGTATGGCAAGGATCACCGGCAGTGTGAAGTGGTTCAACGACGCAAAGGGCTTTGGCTTCATCTCGCGCGAGGGGGGGCCCGACGTGTTCGTGCACTTCAGCGCCATCCAAGGCAGCGGCTTCAAGTCGCTTGCTGAAGGGGACAAGGTGGAGTTCGAGATCGTCCAAGGCCAGAAGGGACCACAGGCAGCGGACGTGACAAAAGCGGGGTAAGACACCTCGTCCGCGATCGTGTGTCACACAACGCCCCGCTCTCTCCCGAGACGGGGCGTTGTCGTTCCCCCTGTTCCGCCTCGAGAACCTTCGAGAGCTTCCGTCGGTGGGCGTCAGCCCGACCATCCTTCAGGCGACGACCGGTGTCTCACGGACGTCGCGCACGCGAACTCGTTCTCCCTTGCATCTCTTCTCATGACACGCCTGTCGTCGGTCCTGCGACGCCTTTCCGGTGCCGCCCTCCTCCTGCCATCGCTCGCGCTTGGCCAGCGCGCCCCGTCGCCGAACATCGCGCTGCCGCACCAGCGGTTCCAGCTTCCGAACGGCCTCGACGTCATTCTCCATGTCGATCGCACGGTCCCGCTCGTCACCGTCTACCAGTGGTTCAAGGTCGGTTCGGGCGACGAAAAGGTCGGCCGCACTGGTTTCGCGCACCTCTTCGAGCACATCATGTTCATGGGCTCGGCGAACGTTCCGGTTGGCAAGTTCGACCAGTGGCTGGAGGCCGCCGGAGCGCAGAACAACGGCTCCACCAACCAGGATCGCACCGACTACTTCGAATCCGGGCCGGCCCACGCCCTCCCACTCATGCTCTGGCTCGATGCCGACCGCCTGGGCTGGCTGCTGCCCACGATGGATCAGGCCAAGGTCGATCTCCAGCGCGACGTCGTGAAGAACGAACGTCGCCAGAGCTACGACAATGCGCCCTATGGTCGCTCCTATGAAACCATCCTGGCCGCGCTCTGGCCAGCGGGACATCCCTACTCGTGGAGCACCATCGGCTCCATGGCCGACCTGTCGGCCGCCTCACTCGACGACGTGAAGGGTTTCTTCCGTCAGTACTACGCGCCCAACAACGTCATTCTCGTGATCGCGGGCGACTTCGATGCCGACTCCGCGCGCGCGATGGTCACGCGCTACTTCGGCGACGTGCCGCGGAATCCGGCCACTCCGGCGCGCTCGACCGCAGCTGCCCTTCCACCGCTCACACGGGACACCATCCTGATGCTCGAGGATCGCGTGCAGCTGCCGCGCCTCACCTGGACCTGGCGGGGCGTCCCCGTGGGACACGCCGACGAGGCCGCCCTCGACGCCGCGGCCGCGATCCTCGGCCAGGGCAAGTCGTCGCGCCTCTACAAGTCGCTCGTCTACGAACGCCAGGTCGCGCAGGACGTGCGCGCGTCCAATCCCACGGAACGACTCGCGGGATCGTTCGCCCTGCAGGGCACGCCCAAGCCGGGTGTGCATCCCCGCGTCCTTGCGGCCGCGTTTGATTCCGCCATCACCGAGCTCGCTGCGCATGGTCCCACCGAGCGCGAATTGCAGCGGCACAAGAACCAGGCGCGCGCCTCCGTGCTCGATGCGCTCTCGAGCACGCTCGGTCGCGCGCAATCGCTCGGCGAATGTCTCGCAACGCGCAGCACGCCGGACTGTCTCGCCCTCGAGCTCGAGGAAGTGGAGAGGCTCACGCCAGGCGACGTCCAACATGCCGCGCAACGTTGGCTCGCCGGCAAGGGCAAGGTCGTGCTGACCGTCGTGCCGCAGGGCAAGACGGACCTCGCCGTCGGGGGAACCCACTGATGCCGACTTCCTGCTTCGCGTGCGCTCGGCACACCACGCTGGCGCTTGCCCTCTTCGTCTGGCCGATCGCAGGTCACGCCCAGGCGTTCAACCGCGCCACGCCGCCCAAGTTGGGTTCGCCCAGACGGCTGGTACTTCCCGTCATGCACGAGCGCTCGCTCACCAACGGGATGCGCCTGATCATCGTAGAGCGTCACGACCTGCCTGTGGCGGACGTGGCGCTCCTCATCGGCGCGGGCAGCGACGTCGAGGCCGTCGGCAAGGGCGGACTCGCCACGCTCACCGCCAACCTGCTCGACGAAGGCGCCAACGGCCGCGCCTCGCTGGACATCGCCGAACAGCAGGCCTTCCTCGGCGCGCGCCTTTCGACCGGTGCGAGCTTCGACCGTACGACGATTTCGTTGCACGCGCCCGTGGCCGTGCTCGACTCCGCGATGACGCTCTTCGCCGACGTGGTCCGGCGTCCGGCGTTCGAGACAAAGGAGTTCACGCGCCTCCGTGACGAGCGCATGACCGCGCTCCTTCAGGAGAACGATCGCGGCCCGGCTGTGGCCGATCGCGCATTTGCCGCGCTGGTCTTCGGCGACACGCACCCGTACGGCCGCAACCCCAATGGCACGCAGGCCGAGACCGAGGCGCTCACGCGCGACGACGTGACGGCGTTCTACGCCGCGTGGTACAAGCCGAACAACAGCGTCCTGATCGTGGTCGGGGACGTGACGGTCAGCCGCGCGACGGCGCTCGCCGAGCGACTCTTCGGCAGTTGGCTCAAGGCACCGCTGCCGACGCGCGCGCCGGTCGCGGCGCCCGCCCCGGCGACGCAGTCGCGCATCATTGTCGTCGACAAGCCGGCCGCCGCACAGTCGTCATTCCGCATCGGTGGCATCGGCATCAGCCGGGCAAGCCCGGACTTCTATCCGCTCCAGGTGATGAACACCGTGCTCGGAGGCGCCTTCACGAGCCGCCTCAACAACAACCTGCGCGAAACGAAGGGATTCAGTTACGGCGCATCGAGCGGATTCGCGACGCGCCGCTGGGTCGGGCCGTGGACGGCCGGTTCGGAAATCGTCTCGGCCAAGAGCGACTCGGCGCTGCTCGAATTCATCAAGGAGCTCAGCGCCATTCGCGAGACGGTGCCGGCCGATGAGATGGGCAAGGCGAAGCGATATCTCACGCTCGGCTATGCCGACCGCTTCGAGTCGACGTCCGACGTGGCGGGCGGCATCGCCGACGTGGCGACGCTCGGCATTCCGCTCTCCGAACTCGGTGCCTATCAGGCCCGGGTGGATGCCGTGACGGCAGCTGACGTGCGGCGCGTGGCGAAGCGGTACATCAATCCTGCGGCGCTGACGATCGTGATTGCCGGTGACAAGGCTTCGCTCGTGCCCGCACTCGATGCGCTGCACGTCGCACCCGTGGAGGTGCGCGACATGTACGGCCGGCCGGTGCCGACTCCGTAGTCGCAGAAGGCACCGAGCCCACGACGCCCCACGCGACTTGAGTCGCGTGGGGCGCCAGGCCGTCCCGGGGGAGTCTTGACGGATGCCTGATCGCAGCCGGGGGCGCGCTCAGGCGGCGGTGGCCCGTCGCGTGCGATGTCCGCTGCTCGGGCGCGGCGTTTCGTGTCGTTCGTCCGCCGGCTGGTTGGCGGGCATCGGCTGCGTGGCCGGCGTGGGGCGCGGCTGTCCAGCAGCGGCCATGAGCTGCGCCATGCGGTGCGCGAAGACGAAGGCCTGCAGGGGCGCGCGCGCGGCGTTTGCTGGTTGCGCGGCGAGTGCGGCCGCTTCGGCGCGCACCACGGCCGGGAGCGACACCGCCAGCGGATCGTCGAGCAGCGCGCGAATGGTCGCCGCGTCGCGCTCGGTGAGCGCGCGGCAGAGGCGGTCGAGATAGCGCGACATCGGCACCCCTCCCGAGTTTGACGTTATATACACTTAGCAACTAAGTACCCCGTTCCGCAAGCCGGGGTCCGTCACGGGTACGCCACGGTCGGGGAGCCCGCGCGAGGGCTAGTGGCCGAGGACGTCGAAGCGGACGCCGCGCCGTGACTGCCGGCGCTTCCGCGGGGCGAAGCGGTACAATTGCGCCGGGCGACCGCGTCCCTCGCTGCGCCACTCGTCGGTCGGTTCCACGAGGTACGCGGCTTGCAGCGACCGACGGAAGCTCGCCTTGTGCAGCGTCCAGCCAAGCAGCAGCTCGTACATCCTTTGCAGCTCGGAGAGCGTGAACGTCGGGGGCAGGAGCTTGAACGCGACCGGTGCGTGGTCGAGTCGGACACGCATCGTGTCGAGCGCGGATTCGAGAATCGCCGCGTGTCGGCCGGCCAGCCCCGCGTGCGCGACGGGCACCCACGCCGCGCCGCGGGCCGTTCGGCCGTCAGCCGCCGGCGCGCTGATGACCCCCACGTAGGCGACGCTGACGGACGCCGAGCCCGGGTGCTTGAGCTGGTCGCCGAACGCCTGCAGCTGCTCCATCCAGCCGGGCTCTGCGCCCGCCGTTCGCCTGGCGAGAAGCCGCGCAGACGTGGGCAGCGTTTCACCGCCCCTCGGCGACACCCACGGCAGGTGCGCCGAGCCGCGCAACGGCTTGTCCACGAGCACGTGCAGGGCGCCCTCGCGCGGCGCGAGGAGCACAAGATCGACGCTGTGGGAGGGACGTGTCGCCGCCCGCCGGGAGGCGGGGGTCACGGCAGTCGGAGGATGGACGGGGCGGACATCGCGGGGGGCAATTAGTAGCCAACTGAAACTAAAGTCAACCCCTTCCGCGGCGCGCGGTGCGTCCGCCGTGGCGTTTGTGCCTGCGAGACGATACCGCCCCGGGCGTCACGCGGCAATCCGTCGAGAGGCCGTCGCCGCGCAAGGGGCGGTCCGCCTGTCTAGGGAATCGACGGTGTGCGAATGTCGCGCGACACTCCGGCACCGATCGGTGCGAGCGGCGGGATGCTCACGGGAAGCCGGCCCGTGATCGCCACTAGCCCCGCAAGCGCGCGCGCAGCCGCGACTTGCGATGCGGTCGAGCCGCCCCACGCCACCAGATACGCTCGCGCGTCCGGGATCTCGCGCAATAGGTAGGGATTTCCGAAGGCCACCACCACCGGCGCCTTGCCGCGCGACACGAGCCCGCGCACGAGCGCCGGCAGTGAGCCTGGCGCCGTGGCCGTCGCCGATTCGCTCGTCTGGATCATGTAGCTCGCGACGACGACCTGATCCGCCGAATCCGCAGCGGCGAGCAATCGCGCGACATTGCCGCCGTCGCGCTCCACGTTCGGCATCATCAACTCGCTGCGCAGCGCCGGATACGACGCACGCAGCGTGCTCGTGAAGGCCGGTCCGGCCGCGAGATCGCCCCGAGGCGTCACGATGATCGTCAGCACACGCGGCGCCGTGCGTGCGCTCGCAAGCGGCACCTGCATCAGCGAGTCGCGCACGAGCGTGAGGCCGCCCTCGGCGATGCGGCGCGCGAGGTCGACGTGCGACGAATCACCAACCACTACGCGCACCGAGTCGATCGAAACGAGGCGATGGCGGACGAGGCCCAGCCGCTCCTTGAGCGCCAGAATTCGTCGCACGCTCGCATCGAGCCGCGCCTCCGTGTAGCGCCCTTCCTTCACGCCTTCGACGATCGCATCGATCGATCCCTTCGTGTCCTTCGGCATGAGCACGACGTCGGCGCCGGCGGCCACCGCGCGCTTCACCGACTCGCGCGCGCCGAACTGCTGCACCACGCCGACCATGTCCATCGCGTCGGTGAAGATCAGCCCCTGAAAGCCCATCTCGCCGCGCAGCAGCCCCTGCAGGACGCTACTCGAGAGCGTCGCGGGCACGCCGCTGCTGTCGAGCGCGGGGAGGATGCCGTGAAAGGTCATCATCCCGCCGATGCCGGCCTTCACCGCGGCGCGAAACGGTGGCAGTTCCACCGCGTCCAGACGCGCTCGGCTCACCGCCACCGTTGGCAGCGCGAGGTGCGAGTTGGTTTCCGTGTCACCGTGCCCGGGAAAGTGCTTGCCCGTGGCCACCACGCCGTTCTCCTCGAGGCCGCGCGTGATCGCGACGCCCAGCCGGGCGACACTCGCGGGATCCTCGCCAAGCGATCTGGCCGCGATGACGGGATTGTTCGGGTTGTTGTTCACGTCGAGCACGGGCCCGAACGCGATGTGCACGCCGAGGGCGCGTGCCTCACGCGCGGTCGCGCGTCCCATCTGGTACGCGAGGGCGCTGTCGCGCGAGGCGCCGAGCGCCATCTGCAGCGGGAAGTTGGTCGCGCCACCCAGGTCGATCTCGTTGGGCACGAAGTACGGGCCACGCGCGCGGAACCCCACGCCGGTCTCGTAGTCGGCGCTCATGAGCAGCGGCAGCTTCGAGAGCCGTTGCAGCGCGTTCACCTTGGCCGCGATCTCCGTCGGGCTGCCGACCGAGACGATGAAGCCGCCCACCTCGTCATCGAGCACGAGTTGCATCAGGCGCGCCCATTCCATCGATCCCTCGGGCACGTAGTCGCCGAGGATCCACGGCCAGACGAGCTGCGCTGCCTTCTGCCGCAGCGTCATGCGCTTGAGCGTGCGCGCCGTCCATGGTCCGACCGCAGTCCGGACGGGCCCGCGCACCGAACTCACCCGTGTGGCCACCTGCTGCGCGCGCGGTGTGGCCGCGCGTGCGGCGCCGATGCCAACGCCGGCGGCGGAAACAATCGCGGCGGTGACGCCAAGCGCCACCGCCGTCCAGCGCAATCCCGGTCGCATGCGCGTCACCAGTTGATGCTGCCCTGCTTGGTCGTGTCCACGTCGGCGCTGGCTCCCGTCTTGAAGAGGAACGCCTCCATGTTCTGCGTGAGGAACTTGCGCGCCTGCGGATCCATGACGTTCAGTCCGTAGTGGTTGATGAGCATCGTCTGCTGCTTCTTCCACTCCTCCCAGCAGACCTGGCACGTCCCCTCGAGGATGCGCGCACCGATCGCGCCCGGGAACGGCGGCTTCTCGAACCCCTCGCGTGTGTTGCCGCAGCGGCGGCAGGTCACGTCGGCCACGGCGCTATTCCGCAAGCCCCTCGCGCGCGTACGCGACGCGTGCGAGGCCGGCCAGCGCCAGCAGGCGGATGTACATCCAGCCGATGTCGAACTCGAACCAGCGGTGACTGAACTTCGCGCTGTGCGGATCGGCGTGATGGTTGTTGTGCAGCTCTTCGCCCGCGATCATGATCCCGATCGGCGTGATGTTGCGACTCTCGTCCTTCACGTCGTGATTGCGGTAGCCGAGCGCATGCCCGATGCCGTTGATGATGCCAGCTGCCCAGAACGGAATCCAGACCATCTGCGCGGCCCACACCACCGGACCCACCACCCAACCGAAGAACCAGAGGTCGAAGCCGGCCATGAGGACGATGCCGAGCGAGCTCCGACGCGTGAGGAGATGCCGCTCGAGCCAGTCGTTCGGCGTGCCCTTGCCGTACTTCTCGAGCACCCCCTCCTGACGCACCGCGTTGCGGTAGTAGAAGGCGCCCTTGAGCACGATGTTGCGAAGCCCCGACACGAGCGGCGAGTGCGGATCGCCCTCACGGTCGGCAAAGGCGTGGTGCTTGCGATGGCACGCCACCCACTCCTTCGTGACGGTGGCCGTGGTCAGCCAGAGCCACAACCGCATCGGGATCGACGCGAGCGCGTGCAACTGCACGCTCCGGTGCGTCTGCGCTCGGTGCAGGAAGACGGTGACACAGATGTTCGTCAGGTGCCCCGCCACGAGCAGGAACAGGACGGGCTTCCACCAGACGGTGGCCCAACTGCCGAATGCGAGCATGTCGTACACGGAAGGCGCGAAGGATCGGCGCCCGGCGACGTGCCATCGGCTCGTCGCGGGCAGGGTCAACAGGTGGCGGGAAGCTAGCCCGAGGGCTCCTGCGCGGACACCCGCGCACCGCGCGCCATCACTCCTCCGGACGCACGGTCGCGTTGCCGCGCGTCGGAGGCTTGGGTGACGGACGCGCAGCGCCTGGCGCTTTCGGACGAGGCGAGGTGACCGGCGGGCGCGCAGTGGCTGGTGCCGTCGGACGAGGGGTTGCCGCCGATGGACGCACGTCGCGTGGAGTGTTCGCGTGCGGCGTGTTCGGACGCGCATCGGGCAAGAACGGCGCTGCCGGCGCTGCGCGCGTGAGCGGTCGTGGTGCAACTGCGCGAGGCGTCACGGCACGTGGTGTCACGGCACGTGGTGTCGTCGGCGTGGTGCTCCTCGGCGCCGACGGGCGCGGTGCCGACGGAGCCGTCGCGCGCGGCGCGGTGGGCACGTCGACACGCGGTGACGGTCGCGCCGTGCGCGGACGCGCATCCGGGCCCGCTGGCGCCGCACGCAACGGCGCCGCACGCAACGGCGCTGCGCTGCCGGGCGCCGGGCGAACGGCGCGCGGACGCGCTGCGCCCGGACGCGCATCGGGCGAGAAGGGCGTGCGCGGTAGTACGCGGGCCGGGGCGCGGGGCGCCGCCGGTGCGGGCGCGAGGCGCAGCGTGTTCGGCGCGGCAGCACGAGGCACGAGCGGCTTGGCCGCCGCGGGCGCCGCCGATCGCGCGCGCAGCGCAGTCGCACGCGCTTCGATCCGAGCCGCGACCGCGAGTCGTGCGCGCGCCGCCACAAGCTCGCGCAGCTCGAGCGCCGAACGCCGCGGACGCGCGGGCACGGGCAAGTCCAGCCGTCGCGCGGTATCGGACCTGAACGCCGCTGCCGGCGCGAGGCGCAGCAGCACGGGCGCCATCGATGGCGCCTCCAGCAGCACCGGCAACAGCTGCAGCGTCACCGTCTCGAGAAAGCCCTCCGCCCCATTGGGGGTCACGTCCACCACCGCCAGATCGGCGCGCGACCGTGTGCGGCGCAGCGTGGCGTTCGACGGACGCACGTCCCACCGTCCGGGCCGCAGCTTGAACGCCTCGAACGATCCGTCAGAGTACGTGACGGCGCGACGTGCCTCTCGCGTCTCCACGTTCACGAGCTCGATCTCGGCCCCCGTCGGACCTTGGCTGCCATCGCTGAACTCGAGGCGGCCGATGATCCCACCCGCCGGCCGCACGGGCACGGCGAGGTGCGTGGCAGAGTTCGGACGCACCACGAGGGCGGCGAACGGGTGTTCGACGATCCACATCGGGTTCGGCAGTCCCGCCGTGTCAACCTCGACGTACGACGGGACGTACGCGTTGAGCGTGCGGACGATCGCCTTGCCGTCGGCGGCCGTGGTGGCGGCCTGGGAGCCGACGGTCACCTTGAGGTTCGGCACCGGCGGTTCGTCGGCATCACGCACGCCGTTGCCGTTCACGTCGAGGAAGGCATCGATCTGCACGGAGCCGTAGCCGACGCCGCGCCCGTTCGCGAGGTCGTTGCCTACGCTCAGTGTGCGGGCCGCAAGGTCATAGCCCGCCGTGCCCGAGAAGGTCTGTCCGCCGACGACGCTGCCCCCCGCCTGCTGCATGGTGCTCACGGCCTGGAAGGTTGGCAGGTTGGCCTGCATCTGCAGGGTCACGACCGGCGTGTTGAGGCCGCGTACCCACTGCATGCCGGTCTCGAAGCGGAAGCGGCGCGACACGGCGTTGAAGACGCTTGTCGAGAGCTGTGCGACCGAACCGTCCGCATCGACCAGCGTCGTGGCACGACCATAGAGGCCGCGCGTGAACTTCCAGGGCGACAACAGGCTGCTCTCGACCGTCAGTTCGGTGCGGGTGCGCGCAAAGGCGCTGGCCGCACCGGCGAGCTGGGTGCGATCGAAGAGGAGTCCGCCCTGTACACGCACCGGTCCGCGCAGGTACGACGCCGAGAGTTGCTGCGACTCGGTCGTCACGACCCCGCGCTCCTCGTGCGACAGCTGAAGCGCGAACCAGAGACCGCGGTTCTCTTCCGTCGGACGCCAGAAGACGCGCGCATCGGCGCGCGCACGCGAGCGCAGCCGGTTCACGAGCAGGCTCGAGATCGTGGTGTCGAACTGTGCGCCGCTCACGGTCACACGGAAGTCGGTGGTGGGCTGGTAGTCGACTTCCGCACGCGCATAGCCACCGCCCACCACTTCGGCGAGCACGTTGAAGTTCGGGCGGATCGCGTAGGCTGCGAGCAGGAAGGGGTTGGATATCGCTGTTCCGCCGATCAGCGAGTACTCGCTCGTGCCGCCCTGCAACGTCAGCTGGTCGGTGAGGCCGTAGCGCAGGTCGACGTTGGCCGCACGCTCGCACAAGTCGAAGCGACAGGCGCCGGCCCCCGCCACATACTCGAACCGACCCTGCTGGAGCCGCTCGAACGGCACGACGACGTTGGCGCGCCACCGGCGACTCGCGCCACCCGGACCATACGCCACGAGCTCGAGCTCGTTCGGGCCGTAGCTCACCGGCACTTCGTAGCGCCAGGCGCCGCCCGCGTCGGGTCGGATATTGGCGAGTGGCAGCCCGTAGCGCTGCACGTCCACTTCCCAGCCGGCCGGCAGCACGCCGGCGAGGTAGGACGTGGCGTAGTCGGCCGGCCGGAAATACGGCACGTTGGTGATCAGCGCGCCGTCGAGTTGCCGCGTGCGTCGTCCGGGCACGACAACCGTGCCGACACCGACCTGACGCACCCACGTCTGGTCCTGCCATGCGCGCGTCCAGCTCCACGTCGTCTGGCCGCGCACGAACGACTCGGTCCCGAGCTGCTGTTGCTGGAGCTCCAGTCCACCGCCCATCAGCTGCGCGCCGAGCGTGATGCGCGCCGACGAGATGCTCGCCGGATTGTCGAGCGGGCTCAGGAACGACCAGTCCATCTGCAGGCCGTCGAATCGCACCGGATGATCCACGAGCGGAATGCCCGTGGGCAGAGTCGCGCCCGAGCGCAGTTGTGCGGCACGCTGGCGCTGCCGTTCCAGTCGACGCACGACGGGCAGGTCGCGCACCGACAGGAACGTCACCGTGAGCGTCGACTGTTCGATGTCGACCTTCACGCGCAGGGCCTCCGCGAGCAGCGTCGCCGACGCATAGAGCTCGCCCTGCTGCCACGTGACCGCTTCCTTCCGATAGGCCACCGGTGCGCGTCCACCGAGCAGGAGGCCGCGCTCGGTGTCGAATCCCACGGGCGGGCGGTCCGGATCGACAAGGCCGATCAATCGCTTGTCCGCCACGTCGTCGGTGAGCGCCACTTCGAGCAGCGCGAACAGCTGACGCACCGGCAGCAGGAGCATCGTGTCCCGACCCAGGGCCATCAGGGTCACCTGCGGCCCGTTCTCGATGACCACGCGCACGATCGCGTCCGCATCCGCACTGTCGCCCAAGGCCCACGACGGTCGCGTGACCAGCGCGGCGCGTCCGCGCACCGCTGGTTGAGCACCCGCGCGCCCACCAGCAACGCCCAGCGCGGCGACCACGAGGGCCACTCCGGCGAACAGGCGCTCGAGCGTGGTGCGCATCGCGGCCTACGGCACCACGACCGAAACGGATCGCGTCGCGTCACCCGCGGGCAGGACATCCTGCGGGCGGAGGTCGGCCCGCGTTGCCTTGAGCGACGCCGTCAGGGTGTACGCGCCCGACGGCACGCCCTCGAGTGACCAGCGGAAGCGTCGCTTGTACTGCGCCGGGAAGATCGCCGTCATCACGGGCCATTCACGCACGCTGCGCCCCTTGGCGTCGGCCAGCGTGAAGGTCGCGGTGCCCAACCAGCTCGCGTTGCCGGCGCGCGCCAACACCGCACGCGCATCGAGCGTGTCTCGCGTCGCGCTGGCCACCAGCGAATCGATCGCGATCGATGTCTTGACCGCACCCTTTCTATACCAGATGGGAATGCTCGTCACGATCGCGAACGTGATCCCGACCTGGTCGGTCTCCTTCTTCGCCGTGTCAGGCAACTGCTTCGAGGTTGCCATGAAGCGCGCCCAGTATTCGCCGTCGGAGAGTCCCGGTGGCGGCGACGCGAAGATGCGCACGAGCTGCGTCTGACCGGGCTGCAGGACCACGCGCCGCGGAAAGACGCGCACGAAGCGCGCTGCCGACGGCGCCGCCGCGCTCACGCTCTCGGGCGCGAAGGTCGGCGTCACCATCGTTTCCGTGAGCGGATCGGTCGTGGGAAAGCCGTAGCGCACGTCGATCGTCACTTCCTCCGGCGCGGCACCGGAGTTCGCGAGCGTCACTTCGGTGGTGCGCGCCTGACCGTCGACGAAGATCGCGAGCGGCGAGACCAGCACGGCCCGGGCCGGTCCCGCGACGAGTGCCGCCACCAGCACCACGACGACTCCGAGCCGCGCATGCCGTCGCGTCATGGACACGGCGCTCCGGTGTACGTGACATTGGCCACGACGATCCCGTGGTACAGCCCGCGCTGCTGCGTCGGTCGCGGCAGGACGCGTCCGCCGAGGAAGAGAAAGAGCGAACCGCTCGATGGGTTGAAGCACGCGACCCGGGCTGCATTCGGATCGAAGCGCGTGCCGATGGTGGGATTGAGCGCAGTCGAGAGAATGGCGTCGCTGGTGCCATACGTGATCGGCATGAACACGCCTCCGGCGGCCACGATCACGGGGGGAAGGGCCAGGGTGATGCGTATCTGGCGACTCGGATCGCCCCGGAATTCGAGGATCCCCCCGTGGTCCCTCGGGTCGATCGTCTTGCCGATACCGGGAAGCACGGACTGGAAATCGAGCGACCGGATCGGCAACACCAGCACCGACGGGCCGAGCACGGATTGCACGCCGGGTTGCGCCTGTGCGACGTGGGGCAAAAGCAGCGCCAGGATCACACCCAGCAGTGCCCCGCCCCACTCACGCGCGCGCACCACCGCCCACGCTCGGAGCATGGCAACGCGACAGTGCGCAGGCGCGAGTGATGAGGGCATCATCAGGATGAGAGGCAGGATCTGATAGCCAAATGGTCGGCCCAGCGCGCACACGCGGCGGGGCCGACCATCCGGGGTGGGGCGGAGCCGGCGTCAGGCGCCGGCTCCCATGAGAGCCCGACTAGTAGCTCACGGTCAGGACAAGCGTGCCGCTGAACACGCCGCTCGTCGTCGCGTTGGTCGTCGTCAGGCGACCACCCACCGTGTAGCACAGAATGCCGCCCGAGCCGAGGTTCGGGGTCAGCGTGCCGGTGGTGACGTCGACACCCGAGACACCCGTGCGATCGCACGTGCCGCTCGAGATGATCTTCGCGCCAACCGACGACGGCAGGATCGCGTACACCGGCGGGGTGCCCGGGCCGTTGAACGTCACGCTCAGCGGGAAGGTCACGAGGATGTCGGCATTCTGCGCGCCGACCACCTGAAGGATGCCCGAGTTCGCGGCGTTGAACGCGATCGTCGTGACCGACGGCTTGGTGACGGCGCCGAAGTCGAGGCCAGCCGGGCTGGTGACGGCAAGGGCCGGATTCACGGACGCGGTAACCGCCAGCTGGGCGCGTGCCGTGCCCGTGCCTGCGGCCAGCGCGAACGCGGCCGCGGCGAGGATCCGCGTGGAACGAAAGAGACCGACCATGGAGTGCACTCCTGTGAGGTACGGGGTTGAACGGACGCGTGATGCTCCGCCGACTAGTCCAGTGCAAGAAGGTTGCCGTTCAATTCCTGCGATGTGCACGATTTGGCGGCAGTTCCGGGAGACCTACGTTGCTGCAACTCCGCCGAGGAAGCCACCCACCGGGTCGCTCAAGAAGGTCATGTATGTGATGATCCTGCTTCGTGATTCGACACAAACAGCCGCGACGCCATCAGCCGAGATAACTCGTTGCCAGATGGCCGATAAGCGGAACTCGACGCTGCCTCACATGCAGAGGCGTCGATTCGGCCTCCACAACGGGACATCAGCGCGCGTGGTCGGGCCCCGTCAGCCAAGCGTGCCCAGATCCCATCCCGACGGCGATCGTCGAGACCGTGCGGGCGTTACACGTCGGTGTGGCGCTAGTGCCACACTGGCCCGATCTAGAGCGTCTTCACTTCGCTCACGAGCTTCATCAGCGACGTCTTGGCATCGCCGAAGAGCATGCTCGTTTTCGCGTCGTAGAACAGCTCGTTCTCGATGCCGGCGAATCCCGCATTCATCGACCGCTTCATCACGATGATGGACTTCGCCTGGTCGACTTCGAGGATCGGCATGCCGTAGATCGGCGAGCCCTTGTCGTGCTTCGCCGCAGGATTCACCACGTCGTTGGCGCCGATCACGAGCGCCACGTCGGCCGTCGGGAACTCGGCGTTGATCTCTTCCATGTCGTAGAGCCGCTCGTACGGCACGTTGGCTTCGGCGAGCAGCACGTTCATGTGCCCCGGCATGCGGCCGGCCACCGGGTGAATGGCGTACTTCACCACGCCCCCCTTCTTCTCGATCAGCTCGGCGAGCTCGCGCACCGTATGCTGCGCCTGCGCCACCGCCATGCCATAGCCAGGCACGACGATGACCTTGCTCGCGTAGGCGAGCTGGATCGCGGCGTCCTCCGCGGTGATCGACTTCACGGTGAGGCCGACGTTGCTCTTGGCCGAGGACTCGGGCGGCGTGCCGAAGGCGCCGAAGATCACGTTGCCGAAGGAGCGGTTCATCGCTTTCGACATGATGATCGAGAGGATGAAGCCGCTGGCGCCGTCGAGTGCGCCCGCGATGATCAGCACCGTGTTGCCGATGGCGAAGCCGGTCGCGCTCGCTGCGAGGCCGGCGTACGAATTGAGCAACGACACGACCACCGGCATGTCCGCCCCGCCAATTGGCAGCACGAGCGAGATGCCGATCACGAAGGCCGACGCCGTCATCGCCCAGAAGGCCCAGGCAGCCGTCGGGTCGACGATCAGGTAGGCCCAGAGGCCGACCGTGGCGATGAAGGCGCCGATGTTCACGGCGTTCTGTCCCGTGTACGTCACCGGGCGGCCCGGCAAGAACTCCTGCAGCTTCCCGAACGCCATGAACGAACCGGTCACCGTCAGCGAGCCGAAGAGCACCTCGAAGCCCAGCGCCGCCATTTGCGCGCGCGGAATCGTGCCGCCGTCGGCCGTGCGATGCAGGTACTCGGCGATGCCGACGAGCGACGCGGCGAGCGCGCCGAACATGTGCGACACGGCGATGCGCTGCGGCATCGCGGTCATCGGCACGCGCGTGCCCAGCGGATAGCCGATGGCCGTGCCGAGCATGAGGCCGCCGATGATCCACTGGTATTCGACGATCTGCTCGACGATCAGCGTGCCGATGATCGCCAGCAGCATGCCGATCGCAGCCTGTTGCATCCCCTTTCGCGCCGAGTCGGGATGCGTAAGCGACTTGAGGCCGAGGATGAAGAAGACGCCCGCCGCGAGGTAGGTGCCCTGCGTCAGCAGCGTGCGGGCGAGTGATTCCCCGCCCGCTTCGGCTGCGACGACCGAGAGAAAGCCGAGGCCGGTCACTTCGCCTCGTCCTTCTTGCCAGAGGCGTGCTTGAACATGCTCAGCATGCGATCGGTGATGATGAAGCCGCCCACGACGTTGATCGTCGCGCAGGTCACCGCGATCGTGCCGAGGATCGAGGAGAGCAGGCCGTGCTTCGAACCCGCCACTACGAGCGCCCCGACGATCGAGATCGCGGAGATCGCATTGGTGGCGGACATCAACGGCGTGTGCAGCAAGGGCGGCACCCGCGTGATGATGCTGTAGCCGACGAAGCCAGCGAGGATGAAGACGTAGACCTGCAGGATGTACGTGGTCGTCATCGGTGCTCCCTGGGGATCAGGCGCGGATCTGGCCGTCGTGCACGACGGCCATGGCGCCCGTGATCTCGTCGTCGAGCGAGATCGTGAGTGTGTCCTGCGGCGCGAGGTGTTGCAGGAGCGTGAGGACATTGCGGCCGAACATGGCGCTGGCATGACCCGGCGTCGTGCTGGGCAGGTTGAGCGGGCCCATGATCGTGACGCCGTGCACCTCGATGGTTTCGCCGGGCTTCGTGAGCTCGCAGTTGCCGCCCGTCTCGGCCGCCACGTCCACGATCACGGCGCCCGGTTTCATCGTCGCGACCATCGCGGCCGTGATGAGACGCGGCGCCGGACGGCCGGGAATGGCCGCCGTCGAGATCACGAGGTCCATCTCCGGAATCGCCGCTCCTATGGCAGCCAGTGTGCGGGCCTGTTCGTCCTCGCCCTGTTCCTTGGCGTAGCCGCCCTTGGTTTCCGCGCCGCTCGACACGAGCTCCGCCGCGATGAACTTCGCGCCCAGCGACATCACCTGCTCCTTGGCCGCCGCACGCACGTCGAATGCGCTGACGACAGCGCCAAGGCGGCGTGCGGTGGCAATCGCCTGCAACCCCGCCACGCCCGCGCCGAGCACGAAGGCCCTCGCCGGCGTGATGTTGCCTGCGGCAGTCGTCAACATGGGGAGAAAGCGCGGCAACTGCGTGGCCCCCATCAACACGGCCTTGTAGCCCGCCACCGTCGCCTGCGAGGAGAGCACGTCCATGCTCTGCGCCCGCGTGATGCGTGGCACCTTCTCGAGCGCGAGCGCCGTGATCCTCCGCGCCGCGAGCACCGGCAGCAGGTCCGCGCTCGTCGAGGCTTGCAACATGCTCACGAGCACCGACCCCTCGGGCAGGAGTGCCGCCTCGGCGAGCGTCGGCTTCTGCACCTTCGTCACCACGCGTGCGCCCGCCATCGTCGCTACCGCATCCGCGGCCAGCGTCGCGCCCGCCTTCTCATATGCCGCATCCGGAAAGCCGGCGCTCACGCCGGCACCGCGTTCGATCGTGACGGTCGCTCCGGTTTTCAGCAGCCGGGCGACACTGTCGGGCACGAGCGCGACGCGACGCTCCCGCTCGGCGGTCTCCTTCAGGACGGCAACGTGCATGCGGAATGGTTGAGAGAGTGGAGGGGAAATCGGCGGCGAACGCGCCAAATGCGCAAGCACCGCGCGCGGTTCCCCGACGCGATGCGTGCCTGACGGAGTGGCTCGATTGTCAGGCCGACCGTGCCTCGGAGGTCGCGACGTGCCGCTCCAGCCATTCACCGACCAGCGTCCAGACCTGCTCGTGCCCGTAATCCACCGAGACGACGTGGCCGGCCCCGCTGCGCCAGATCATGTCCACGGTCGTCGAACCGATGGTGCGCAGTGCGGCCTCGGTTCCTGCCGGCGTCACCCGGTTGTCCTCCCGCGACTGCACCACGCGAACGGGCGCCATCACCCGTGGGAGATCCGCGCAGGCCGCGCGCACCAGGGCAACGAGTTGCGGTACCAGTCGCACGGGGAGAACACCCGGTCCGCGCGCGCGCTGGCGCGCTTCCGGGTCGAGGATCGAGCGCTCGTCTGCACTCTCGAGCAGCGGCCGCGCGATCCGCACCAGCCACCACCAGCGCGCGCCCTGCACGAGCGCGCTCGAGAGCGAGAGGAGCGGCGCGAGGAGGACCATGGCCGGCGTCTCGAGATGCGCCGCAGCAACGCGGACGGCCAGGGCCGCGCCCATCGACTGGCCGACCAGCGACACCGTGCACCCCGACGCCCGGAGCGCACCGTACGCTTCCTCCGCGCACGCCTGCCACGAATTCGCCGAACTCGCCTCGAACTCCGCGATCGTGCGTCCGTGTCCCGGCAACAGGGGCACGCGCACCGTCCAGCCGCGTGCATGGAGCGCGTGCGCGAGTCCCGCCAACGATTCCGGGGTGTCGCCAAAGCCGTGCAGCAACAGCACCGCGCGCGACCCGGCGTCGAGCGCAATCGGACCCGCACCCTTCACGGCGCCGTCGATGCCGACAGGTCCGAGCCGCTCGGCCACTGCGAACTCGATACGGCGGCGTGAGCCCTGCCGCAAGGCAGCGAGGAGCGCGAGCGACAGCGCGGCCGCGCCGAGCAGGCTGACCCAGATCATCAACTATGACACTAGTAGGTCGGAACCTTCGGATCCACGTCGAGGCTCCATCGATCGATGCCGCCCGACAGGTTCGCGATGCGCGTGTACCCCTGCGCCTTGAGAAAATCAGCAACGGAGCGGCTGCGCATGCCGTGATGGCAATGCACGATGACGTCGCGGTCCCGCGGGATCTCGGCGAGGCGCGCCGGCACGGTCCGCATCGGCACGAGCGTCGCACCCGCGATCACGGCGATCTGTGCCTCGAACGGCTCGCGCACGTCAAGCAGAAACGCCCCGGCCGCGATCCGATCGGCGGCTTCACGCGGAGCGAGTTCGTCGGGGAGGCTCATGGCCTCGAGGGCAGAGCCGTCGCGCCGGACGCCGCAGAACGCCTCGTAGTCGACCAGCTGCGTGATCGTGCGCGTGCCGCACGCGGGACACTCCGGGTCGCGCCGCAGGGCGATCGTCCGCGTGGACATCTTCATCGCGTCGATGAGCATCAGCCGCCCATCCAGCGTCGTGCCAAGCTCCAGAATCCACTTGATCGCCTCCGTGGCCTGGATCATGCCGACCAGCCCCGGCATCACGCCGAACACGCCCGCCTCCGCGCAACTCGGCACCATGCCCGGTGGCGGCGGCTCGCGAAACAGGCATCGGTAGCACGGCCCCGTGGGCGTGCAGAAGATCGAGGCCTGGCCCTCGAATCGTTGGACGCTGCCGTAGACGTTCGGCTTGCCGAGCAGCACGCACGCGTCCGAGAGCAGATAGCGAGTCGGAAAATTGTCCGTGCCGTCGACGACGAGGTCGTACTGCGCCACGATCTCGAGCGCGTTCGCCGACGTGAGGGCCACGGCGTGCTGGACGATCTGCACGTGCGGATTGAGGTCGTGCAGCCGTGACGTGGCCGACTCGACCTTGGGTTCTCCGATGCTGGACGTGCCGTGCAGCACCTGACGGTGCAGGTTGGTCGCGTCGACGCGATCGAAGTCCACGAGGCCCAGCGTGCCGACGCCCGCGGCCGCCAGGTAGAGCGCCACGGGTGAGCCGAGTCCCCCGGTGCCGACCACCAGCACGCGCGCCGCGCGCAGCTTCTCTTGTCCCGCCACGCCGACTTCAGGCAGCGTGATCTGCCGGCGATAGCGCGCGAGCTCCGCGCCGGACATGGGTGACGGTGCGATGGCTGTCGGCCGATCGGTGGTCGCGCTCATGCGTGAAAGCTAAGCGGTCGTCGCTCCGCTTCAGCGGGCGTCGAGCTCGTCGCTTGCCGTTCCGATGAGGCGCACCAGCTCCGGTTCCGAGGGAGCACTCGGCGCAAGTCGCGCAAACAGGCGCAGCATCTCGCCTTCGATGACTGCCGCGCCCGAGGCGTGAGCGCCAAGATCGTCGAGCGAACGCTCCGCGAAGGTGCGCAGGGCGGCGCGCGTTGCCGGCGCGAGGCCAGCCAACGCAGCCGGGTCGGCCGCACGCATCGTGACGGCGCCTCGAGCGCGGGCTGGCGCCTCGACGAGCGCCGACACGGGCGCGAGCGTGATGTGCAACGCACCGGGGGAATGCTGGCGCACCGATGCCACCACGCCGCGACGCTTGAGCTGGCCGCAGGCGCGTTCGACCCCCAGCCGGACCACGGCCACGCCATCGACGCTGCCATTGCCGCGTCCGGTGATGATGAGCACCTCACCCGCGCGCGCGACCTGCCGCGCGCGAAGCCAGCTCTCCGTGCGCGCGACGGCATCGGCCACCGTCGGCCGTGATTCGCGCAGGTTGAGAATGTTGGCTACGCCGTAGCGCACCTCGTCGAGGGCCGCGAGCACCGTACCCATCGGGCGCGTGGGGCGCGGCACGGGTTGGTGCCTAGCGGAGGGCGCGGAGCAGCGGCCGCCCGTCGAGCTTCTCGAGCGGCGTCACGCCGAGAACCTTGGCCAGCGTTGGCGCCATGTCGACGACGCGCACCGTGTCGGCGAACGCGCCGATCTGGAACGGCGCCCCCCAGAACATCACCGGCACGTTGGCGTCGTTGTCGTGCGGGCTGCCGTGCATCGCGATGTTGGCCAGCGACCAGACGCTCCACTGCTGCAGCGTGACCACCAACTGGACGTTGGTCCGCTCGGGGTCGAACATGTGCAACCAGCGCCGCGCAATCGCATCCTTCACGGTGTCGACCTTGGCCAAGTCGCGGATCCGGTCGACGCGCAGCACGCCGGGCACCTTGCGTGCCTCGCTCGCGAAAGCGTCGCTCAGCGAATCGACGTCGATGCGCGCGCTGCGTGCGAAGGCGGGATTGACGACGAAGACGCCATCTTCCCAGCTGAAGAGCTTGGCCGGCTCGATGTTGCGCGCCTTGACCCTCGCCGCCATCTCCTGCTCGACCAGGTCGAGCGAGACCACGCGTGCGCCAGCGTTCGGGTCGTAGCGCGTGACCCCGGGAAACGGCGTGATGCCGTGGTCGCCCGTGACCGTGATGATGATGCGCGTGGAGTCGCGCAGCTTGAAGAGTGAATCGAGGAACTGTCCGAGGTAGCGGTCGAGGCGCAACATCTGGTCGCGCACCTCGCGTGAGTCGGGACCGTAGCGATGGCCCACGGCGTCGAGCGTCGAGAGCGAGATCGCGAGCAGGTCAGTGCGCGCTTCGGTGCCCAGCTGCATCGCGTTGAGCCCACGCAGCGCAAATGCGAGCGTGAGCGAGTCCATCATCGGATAGTTCGGAAAGGTCGCCGCCGCCGCGTCGGAGTCCTTCGGCGCCACGTGGGGGAAGACAAAGTCGGTGCCGCGTCCCTCCGTCGGCACCGAGTCCGGCTCCGGGTACTCGTTCGCCGGGCGGAGGAGTTCCCACCGCCGCCCGGCGAACTTGCGCGGTCCCCCCTCCATGTTGAACTGGTTCACCCACTCGGGCAACGCGTCCATGTACCAGGTGCTGGTGCTGAACTCGCCTTCGGGCGTGTACCAGAAGACCTGTTGCTTGCTCTTGCCGATCGGCAGGATTGCTCCACGGTCCTTGCGCGACACCGACAGCACCTTGGTGCGCTTGTCGACAGCCACCATCCAGTCCGTGAGCGTCGTCCCCTGAAAGCGGAATGGCGCGGCGCCCGGCCCCTGCGATCCGAGGAGCAGGGGATACTCGCGGGTGTTGACCCCCTGCGAGTTCATGATGATGCCGGTGTGCACCGGAAAGCGGCCGCTCATCGTCGACGCGTGGCCAGGCGCGGTCTCGGTGATGCCGTGATCCTGAAAGCCGTTGGCGAAGACCGCCCCACCATCGAGCAGTCGCTTGAGGCCGCCGGTCAGCACCGAACCGTAGCGCGCGAGGTACGCCCCCCGAAACTGGTCCACCGTGATGAACACGACGAGCGCCGGTGCCACCGCGGCCGCCGTGCTCCTCGGCGCCGCAACACTCGAGGGCGTGGCGGGCGCGTCATCCCGCGGACGAGTGAGTGCACAGGCCGCGACCAGCGTCGGGGCGAGCAACAGGCGAAGAACGCGCGGCATGTCGTCGTGGGACGGGGGCCACGCACGCCGGTGCAACGATCGTCGTCGTCCGGCGTGCGCGGAGGTCCAGCAAAGTACCCCACCGAACGCACAACGTCACGCAGCGTCAGTGGCCGTTGGCGCCCGGTGTGCGCTGGATTACACGGGCCCTAGAGCACGCCCTCGAGCCGGGTGAGCGCCGTCGCGACGTCGTCCTGGCTCATGACCAACGGCGGCAACAATCGCAGGGTGTGATCGCCGGCGGAGAGGATGAGCACCCCCGCGTCACGTGCGCGCGCCGCGATGGCCGCCGCCGGCTCGACCACGTCCACGCCCCACATGAAGCCCGCACCACGGACGGCCCGCACCTTGGCACTGCGCGCCATCATCTCGTGCAAGGTGCGGCCCATGAACGCGCCGACCTCCCGAACGTGCGCGAGGATCGTGGGACTCGACAACCTTTCGAAGACATGCAGTGCGACGCTCGCCACGAAGGGGCCACCGCCGAACGTCGTGCCGTGTTCCCCCGGCTCGAGCGCCGACGCCACGGACTCTGACAGCAGGATTGCACCCATCGGCAAGCCGCCGGCGATCGGCTTGGCGAGCGTGACGATGTCGGGGATCACGCCCGTGCCTTCGTAGGCGAAGAGCTGTCCCGTCCGACCGAGACCGCACTGGATCTCGTCGAAAATGAGCGCGATACGACGCTCCCTCGTCACCCTGCGCAGGAAGGCCAGCAGCGCAGGATCGACGATCCGCACGCCGCCCTCGCCCTGGATCGGTTCGACGATCACGGCAGCTACGGTTTCCGCGTCGAGCATCGCGTCGAGTTCGCGCTCATCGCGCTCGGCGATCGTGATCCCGCCCGCGAGTGGACGGAATGGCAGGCGATAGGCCGGGCGGTCGGTCGCCGCCACGCTGGCGAAGAGGCGGCCGTGAAACGCACCACGCAGCGAAACGATCTCGTGCTTGGCCGGCGATCCGACGGTGCGCGCCCACTTCCTCGCGAACTTGAACGCGCCCTCGTTCGCTTCCGCACCCGAGTTGCAGAAGAAGACGCGGTCCGCGAACGAGTGCTGCACGAGCGCCGCCGCCAGCCGCTCGCCGGGCTCCGTGCGAAAGAGGTTGGACGTGTGGATGAGCCCGCTCTCGAGGGCGGTGGTGATCGCCGCGTTCACGCCTGCGTCGTTGTAGCCGAGCGCATTGACCGCGATGCCGCTCGCGAGGTCGAGATAGCGCTTGCCATCGGCGTCGATGAGCGTCACGCCCTCCCCACGGACGATGGGGACGGACGCCCGCTTGTACGTGTTCGCGAGCGGACCCGGCGCACCGGCCATGGCGGACATGGCCGGAGACGCGGGAGCCGGTAGTGGCGACAGTGCGGACTGGATGGGAGCGCGAAGCGTGATCGTCATGGAGGCGGCCCTCAGGCCGTATGGGGGGCCAGCGACAGGAGCGTCCCGGCCGATGGATCGGTGATGGCGGCGATCGACCCGATGCGCACGCGGGTGACGCCACCGTCGAGCGCGGCGCATGCCGCCTGCAGCTTCGCGGCCATGCCGCCAGCGGCCACACCGCTCACGATGAGCGCGAGCGCCTGGCCCGGATCGAGGAGGGGCACGAGCGCTCCCTCTTCGAGGACGCCCTCAACGTCGGCGATCAGCAGCAGCTCGTCGGCGGCGAGCGCGGCCGCGATGGCGGCGGCGGCGTCGTCGCCGTTCACGTTGAGCCCGGCTGCCTCGGCATGATGCGCATCGCGACCGACCGGGCTCACCACCGGAAGGAACCCACCGGTCAGCAGTCGGGCGAGCACGGCGGGGTTCACGCGGTGCGGCGTGCCGACGCGCCCCAGCGTTGCGTCGGTGACTGTCGCCTCGAGGAGACCGGCGTCCTCGCCGGAGATGCCAACGGCCTGCAGCTCGCGCAACTGCGCGACGAGCCGCTTGTTGATCGTCCCCGAGAGTACCATGCGCACTGCCTCGAGATCGCCAGCGGTTGTCACCCGTCGGCCTCCTGAAAAGGTCGGCTCGCGGCCCAGCGCACGCTGGAGCGCGCTGACTTCGTCGCCTCCACCATGCACGACGACCATCGCGCCTGGCGCCGCGCGCCACGCGGCCGCGAGCGCCTTGGGCAGCGCGGCGTCACCCTGCGCGCGTCCACCGACCTTGATGACGCGCATCAGGTCGGCAACCCGAGCGTTTCGCCCAGCCCCAGCATCAGGTTCGCATTCTGCACCGCCTGTCCGGCTGCGCCCTTCACGAGATTGTCGATCGCCGCAAAGACGAGCAGCGTCGGCGTGCGCACGTGCGCCGCCATGCGGGCATGGAGCCGCACCACGTTGCGGTGCACCACGTCATGCAACGTGGGCAAGGTGGACGTCACTTCGATGAACGGTTCCCCCAGCCAGCGCGTGCGGAATGGCGCCAGCGGATCGGCCAGCGGCGCCACGAGCGGCACGGAGATGGTTGCGAGAATGCCGCGCGCGACCGGCAGCAGGTGTGGCGTGAAGAGCAGGTCGACGTCGGCTCCCGTGCGCTCAACCATCGCGCGCATCTCCTTCAGGTGACGATGATCGTTGCCTACGCCGTACGCCTTGAAGTTCTCGGTCACTTCGCCGAACAAGAGGTCGACGCGCGGCGCCATGCCGGCGCCCGTCACACCGCTCGCGGCGTTGATCGTGATGGTGGCGCCCGGCGCCACGAGTCCCGCCTCGAGGAGTGGAAGCAGGGCGATGAGCGTGACCGTCGGGTAGCAGCCCGGGTTGGCCACCACGCGCGCGCCGGCCACCTCCCTGCGCGCCACCTCCGTCAGGCCGTAGGGCACGGTGCTCGTCCCGTTGCCGATGCGCAGGTCGGAGGAGAGGTCGACGACCGCACGGCCGGCATCCGCGACACGGGACACCCAGTCGGCACTCGTGCCATGCGGTAGAGCCGAGAAGACGAGCTCTGCATCGGCGAGTCGGACGTCCTCGGGCGCTGCGAACGTCACGTCGTGACCACCCACGAGCACCGTCTCACCGCGCTGCGCATTCGCGGTCGCGAACGCCAGGGTGAAGTGTGGGTGATCATGTACCAGGGCACAGAGCTCACGCCCCGCGTACCCCGAGGCGCCGAGGACTCCGACCGGTATCTTATGCACATTTAACGAATATTCTTGCAACCGCCCGAAGTCAACCGGGGGGCTCGCACTGCCCTTCCCTGTCGGTGGGTGGTAGCGTTCCCGCGCGACTCCATCCCTTCCACGCCTCCACGCCTCCACGCATCCATGGCGAACAAGACCGACCGGCATCGCGCGATTCTCGGCCTCATCACCGCGCAGGTCGTCGGCAGCCAGGAAGAGCTGCGGCATCTTCTGGTCGCGAAGGGGTGGGAGGTGACGCAATCGACGCTGTCGCGCGACCTGCGCGAGATGCGCGTTGCCCGCGTGCCCGGTCCGGAGGGCTCGCGCTACGCCGTGCTCGAGGGCGCCGCTGACGAGCAGCGCGCCACGCTGGAGACGCTCCTCGAACAGTTCTTCCACAAAGTCGATGGGGTCCGCGAACTCATCGTCCTCACCACCACGGCCGGCGGCGCCCAACCGCTGGCCGAGGCGATCGATGGCGCCGGCTTCCCCGACGTCATCGGCACCGTCGGCGGCGAAAACACGATCCTCATCATCACCCGCTCGGACGCCGCTCGGGAGAAGCTCACGAAGCGACTGCGGTCACTCGCCGGCGTCGAGTCGTGACACGCAGGTGGGGTGACCACGTGATGGAATCAGGGCCCGATTGACCGGAGTGGTCACGCTGCATAAAATTGCGATACGGTCGTGACTATGCACGTGCCATCGCTGTCTCTTTCTTTTCGGTTGCGCTCATGCCCAAGATCATCGCACTCGCCTACTCGGGCGGGTTGGACACCTCGATCATCGTACCTTGGCTCAAGGAGCACTATCCCGGCGCCAAGGTCATCTGTGTTGCGGCCGACATCGGCCAAGGGGACGAACTCGACGGCGTGAAGGCGAAGGCCATCGCCTCAGGAGCGGAGGCGTGCTACGTCGAGGACATGCGGAACGAGTTCGTGGAGCAATTCTGCTACCCGATGCTCCGCGCCGGTGCGATCTACGGACGCAAATACCTCCTCGGCACATCGATCGCGCGTCCGATCATCGCCAAGCGGCAGGTGGACGTCGCCAAGCAGGTGGGAGCCGACGCGCTCGCGCACGGCTGCACCGGCAAGGGCAATGACCAGGTGCGCTTCGAACTGACCTACATGGCGTTTGCGCCCGATCTCGAGGTCATTGCACCCTGGCGCATGTGGGACATCCGCTCCCGCGAGGATGCGCTCGCGTACGCGGCCCGACGGAAGATCCCCGTCGCGGCCACGACGACGAAGATCTATTCGCGCGACCGCAACATCTGGCATCTCTCACACGAGGGTGGTGTGCTCGAGGATCCGGCGCAGGGTCCGCCGAAGGACCTGTTCCAGATGACCACCGATCCGGTGGATGCGCCCAACACGCCGGAGGACGTGTCCATCACGTTCGAACGGGGCACGCCGGTCGCGGTCGACGGCAAGGTGATGAATGGCGTCGAGCTCCTGAGCGCACTGAACGTGCTCGGTGGCAAGCACGGGTGCGGTCGGATCGACCTGGTCGAGGATCGTCTCGTGGGCATGAAGTCGCGGGGCGTCTACGAGACGCCGGGCGGTTCCCTGCTCTACGTGGCCCACTCGGAACTCGAACAGCTCGTGCTCGATCGCCGCACGCTGGCCGCCAAGGATCTTGTCGCGCCGCGCTATGCGGATCTCGTGTACGAGGGCCGCTGGTGGACGACCGAGCGCGAGGCCTACGACGCCTTCGTGAACGTGACGCAGGAGCGCGTCAGCGGCACCGTCAGGCTCCGCCTCTACAAGGGCAACATCACGATCGTCGGCCGGACGAGCGCGCACGCGCTGTATGACGAGCGGTTTGTCACCTTCGGTGAAGACGACGTGTACGAGCAGAGCGACGCGGCCGGCTTCATTCGACTCTTCGGGCTGTCCGCTCGCGTGCGCGCGCTCAAGGATCGGGAAGCGGAGGTGTTGCACGCGGCGGAGACGAGTGGACGACCGTCCAAGGCCCCGGCCGGGACGCCGTAGTCGTGACGACCCCGCCGACCGCGCAGGGCAAGAGTCACCGGCTCTGGGGCGGACGCTTCGGCAGCACGAGCGCGCCGGAGCTTGTGGCGCTCAACCGGTCGATCGGCACCGACTTCAGGCTCTGGCCCTTCGACATCCAGCTCTCGAAGGCGTGGGCGCTCGCACTCTGGAATGCGGGCGTCCTCTCCATGGAGGAGAGCGTGTCGCTCGAGCGTGGCCTCGGCGCCGTTGCAACGCGGCTTGCCGCGGGCGCCGCGCCGGAACCGACCGACGAAGACATTCACACGATGATCGACCGCCTGCTCCATGAGGAGGTCGGTGACGTGGCGGGCAAGCTGCACACGGGTCGGAGCCGCAACGACCAGGTGGCCACGGCGACACGCCTCTGGGTGATGGATGCCTGCCTGGCGCTCGACGCGTCGGTGCGCGGACTCGAGAGCGTGCTGCTGCACCACGCCACGAAGCTCGAGGCGGACGAAGTGCTCATGCCCGCCTTCACGCACTTGCAGCGCGCGCAGCCCGTTGCGGCGGCGCACTGGATGCTCTCGCACTTCTGGCCGCTCGAACGTGACCGCGCGCGCCTCGCGCAGGCCGCGCGCAACGCGTCCTCGCTTCCCCTCGGCAGCGGCGCCATTGCGGGGTCGGCGTTTCCGGTCTCACGCGTGTTGCTCAAGGAGAGCCTCGGCTTTGCACACGTGGCGCCCAACAGCATGGATGCGGTTGGCGATCGCGACTTCATCGCGGACGTGCTCTACGCGCTCACGCTGCTGGGGGTGCACGTGTCGCGCCTCGCCGAAGACCTGATCCTGTTCGGTACCAGTGAATTCGGCTTCGTGAAGTTCGGAGATCGCTACTCGACCGGCTCCAGCATGATGCCGCAGAAGCGGAATCCTGACGTGCTCGAGATCGCGCGCGGCGGACCCGCGCGCATGTTGGGCGATCTCACGAGCCTGCTCGTGACGCTCAAGGGACTACCGAGCGGCTACAACAAGGACCTGCAGGACGACAAGCGCGCGCTCTTCGATGCAGTCGACGTCATGCAGCTCATCCTGCCCGCGGTGAGCGGCGCTGTGGAAGAGCTGCGCTTTGATACGACGCGCATGCGAGCCGCACTGTCGAGCACGATGATGGCGACGGACCTTGCGGACTGGCTGGTGGATCACGGCGTGGCGTTCCGCGATGCGCACGCCGCGGTCGGCCGACTGGTGCGCGAGGCAGAGGAGCAGGGAATCGAACTTGACGGGCTCTCGCCGGACGTCATGGCGGCCGCCCATCCGTTGTTCACTCCGTCCGTGGTCCGTTCCGCGTTGTCGCCCGAAAGTTCCGTCGCGCGTCGGTCGGTAGTCGGCGGCACAGCGTTCTCGTCCGTGAAGGAGCAGCTGGCTGCTGCTCGTGCCTCGGTCGGATCGTCGTCCGAGATGCCGCGAGGGAACGAATTGGCGATCAAGGACTGATTCGCAGCGTCACGTTGTTCCAGGCGCGGGCGACTGAGTCGCTCGCGCCTTTTCGTTGATGCTGGAGGCACGACATTTGCTATATTACTATAGAACCTACACTTACGCGCCTTGCCTCCGTCTGTTATAATTATCTAATGTTTCTAGGATAATTAATATGGCAGTATACGACACTCGCGTCGCCGCAGCGGCGCTCAACCTCCCTGAAGCTTGGGTCTCTTCCGTTCTCACGCGGTTCGCCATTGCGGGCGTGGAACGTGGCCGACAGGGCTTCCGGCGACGGCTCAACGCGGATGCCGTTGTCTGCATTGCTATCGCGCACGGTCTGGTGGCCGACCTGGGGGTGACAAGCGAGGCAGCCGTCAGCCTCGCGCATGAGCTCGTTCGTTCCAGGGGTGAACCGCTCCGTCGAGCCGCGGGCCTCCTGACGATCTCGTACGATCTGGTCGCCTCGAAGCAGCGAATCCGCGCGGCGCTCGATGCCGCCGTGGTTCGCGAGACGGAAGTTCGACGAGGTCGGCCACGAACTCGGCGATAAGGGTATTGAATCGCTGATACTGGCGTCTATCTGGCGCTAAAAAGGAAAGCTCAGACCGGTCAGACTGAAAGGGTCGCCGCCACCGCTTGTCCAGCTCGGGCCGCTCCGTCGAGTGAACTCGAGTGCAGACCCTCTCCGCCATACCAGAGCCCAGGCAGCGTGGTCGCCGCCGACGGTCGATGACTCGGGTAGCCTGGCGGTTGAGCGAACTGGCTGTAGGGAACGCGCTCGATCGCGACAACTCGTACCGCCGAGTGAACGCTGGCTCGACGCATCATCGCAAGCTCGCTTATCGCAGCGCGCTCGAGGACCTGATCGCCCAGCACGGCGGCCTCTCCGATGGCCGTCATCGCGATCAGGTGCTGTCCCGGTGGTGAATACTCGGGCGCGACATCGCTGATCGTGACGGCGTGACTGATGACCGGATGCTCAACCGCATTCAGCGTGAGCGCGCGTCCAGGCAGCAGCGACGTGCTCGAGGCGAGATACACCGTTGTGCAGCCGAGTGCACCAGTGGGCAGCCTCGGCACCGAGACGCCCGCCGTCAGGGCGAGCGAGGCGGCGGCGGGCGCGTCAGTGCAGATCACGACTTCGGCACCGGGATGAACGCTGCCATCGGCAAGCGCCACACCAGCGGCGCGTCCGGCTTCGACAACGACGGACACCACCTGCGCACGTGTGCGCACCTCGGCGAACCGGAGCCGACCGCGAAGTTGCTCCGCGATCGCGCCCATTCCACGCGCGGGCACCGCCGTGTCGCCGCGCGCCAGCATCCCGAACGTGTACAGCAGCACCGATGCGCTCGACTCGAGCGAGCGATCGAGCAGGATGCCACCATAGAACGGTGCGAAGAAACGATCGATCGTCGCGCGCGTGAAGCCCCACTCCTCGAGAAAGTCTCGGGTCGAATGATCCGCGTACGCCTCGCCGAAGCAGGCATCCTCCGTCAGTTGCATCGCCAGGCGACGCAGTCGCATCAGGCGCCAGACATCGACGACCGGAATGTGCGCCGACAAGACGGTTTCAAGCAGGAGCGAAGGCTGCCGCAGTGCGTCACCGATGACACTCGTGCCACTCGGTAGTGCGATGCGCGCGGCCGGCTCGAACGATCGCAACTCGAGTGCTCCGAGGTCGAGATAACTCGTGAGCACCGGATACGCCGTGAACAGGACCTGGAAGCCGCGGTCGATGCGGAATTCATCGATGCGACGCGAGCGAACGCGTCCGCCGAGATCCTCCTCGCGCTCAAGCAGCAACACCGGTCGGCCGCGGCGCTCGAGCTCCGTCGCGGCCACGAGGCCAGCGATGCCGCCACCGACGATGATGACGCGATTGGGGGGAAAGGTCACGAAGGCGCGGCGAGGGGAGGGGAATCGATAGAACGCAAACGGGGTGCCTCATGCGAGGCACCCCGTCGTGCGAAGCAGGAACGGGATCTGGCTCGCTTACTGCGCGCCGGCCTTCGTCACGTTCTCCGCAGCCGGGCCCTTCTGGCCCTGCACGATGTCGAACTCCACGGCCTCGCCTTCGGCGAGCGTCTTGAAGCCCGAGCCCTGAATCGCGCTGTAGTGCACGAAACAGTCCTTGGTCCCGTTGTCAGGGGTGATGAAGCCGAACCCCTTTGCATCGTTGAACCACTTCACCTTGCCGGTCGTACGCATGCCCAACTCCTCTGATACGATTGTTCAGGGAGCAGCACGCGCCGAACCCTGCAACAATGCCTGTGACTGCGCGGGACTTTCGGGACCCTCCGCGCAGGGTCCGCACGCTATCGTGCGACCTCGGCACCATCGCCGAGATTCCACGTCACGAGTATAGTAAGCCGACAAACATTCGACAATGCCGCGGCGTCGCCGGGGCCGGAGCTGGCGAACTTTGACGGAAGTCGTCAGAAGTTGATGGTCAGCTCGAGTCCGGCCCACCAGCCGCGGATTCCCGCGCTCAGGTCGGTGGTACTGCTGCGCCCAGGCCGGCGTCCCGGGATTGGTGACGTCGTGGCGGTGAAGCGTGCTGAAGCGCCCCCGAACGTGGCGCCAAATTCCGGCGTCAGGTCGAAGTGCTTGCCCAGCGGAATCGTGAGGCTGGCGCCGGTGTTGACCGCCCAACTCGCGGCGTCGTACTGGTATTTCAGGAGTCGCGTCACCGCGGCGTCGTCCGAGGCGGATTCGCGCGCCACCGTGACGCTCGGCGAGAAAGTGAGTTTACCGATTGGCAGGTCGAGGGACACGAACGCACCGTACGTGTCGCCGACGGGAAGCAGGCGATTCGGCTGGTCGGGACGATCATTGCCGAACGGCCGCTGGTACCAGGCACCGATGACGCCGCTGGCCTCGCCATCGGCGGTCAGGGGACCGTCGAACTGGAGGCTGGCGTTGAAGGTCCCGCCGCCCTGGAAGAGGTTGCGACCCACCGAGTCGCCAGCGATCGGGAGCGAATCGGCGCTCGAGTGGCTGACGTCGAGCGCGCCGGTCCATCGCACGTCGCTGACAAGTCCCGAAAGCGACGCGCCGCCGAGCACGGTGCTACCGGTCCAGTAGACCCGCGCTGTACCGTTTGGTCTCGGCTGGTACTCCAAGCCACCGTGCAGACCCAACTGGACATCGCCAACGTCGAAGGTGACCACGGCGCGCGTGCCGAGCATGGTAGGCGTGCCGAGGGAGAAGCTCTCGAGGTCGAGGGTCGATACGCTCACGGCTCCGATGGCAGCCAATTGCATCGAGTCCAGCGTGGCCGGTACGCTTGCGCTCCGACCATAGACCCTGAGCGTGTCGCCCTTGGCGAACGTCCAGTCGACGCGTCCCGTCACTGGCGGCAGTCCCGTGATCGTCGTGCCGTTGCCCGAGTAGCGCAACGGCGATCCGCTGAGCAGGACCCTCCAGTCGGGTCCACTCCACCGGTAGGTGAAGAGCCCGACGTTTTCAGAGATGTTGTTGCTGCCGATCAAGTAGCCGCGGTTCAACGACTGCATCGTGATCGACTGCTTGGTGGCGGGCGGAGCATCGAGCACGATCTCGTCATCCGGATCGTCTTCGAGGAGGATCGAGTCGGCGACCGCGCGCACGCGTGCCGCAGAGTCCGAGCGCACGCGGGCCCGGATTGCCGCCGAATCACGCCGCGACAGCGAATCCGGCGCGCCCTGCGCGCGCCCTTCGACGGCGCTCGCGAGGAAGAGCCCGAGCAGGGCGCATGCGACGCTCATCGCGCGCGCGACCAACCCGGGGTGGGAGCGGATTCGACGAATGACCCGACTCCCGAATCAGGGACCCGGCGCGCCACTCGGCGCGTTCGACCGCAACCAGGCGCGTAGCTGTTCGGCGGCATCGTGTCGATCGAGCGTGCCGGCGGCCACTGCGGCGCGCAGCTCACGTCGCTTGTCGCGCAGCGCCTGAACCAAGGCCTGCTGCTCCGGTGTTCGTGCTCCGCTCGGGCCATCGCCACCTCGTTGGCGCATCCGGTCGGCGAGCAACGCCCGATCGTCGGGCGCGAGTGCGGACTCGCGTTCACGACGCCGGTCGCGAAGGTCGCTGCGCTCCTCACCCAAGGGGCGGTCGGCCAGCTGGCGATCTCCGGCGCGATCACGGTGCGCGCCGCGCCTGTCGCGCATCGCCTCGACCCCCGCGCCGCGCGCACCGCCCGGCCCGGATTCACCGCCGCGGCCAGCGCGCGGGTGTCCCGCTCCGTCCTGCGCGGTGAGTGGGGCAGTCACGAGCGCGAGTGCGATGCACGCAGCACAAGCGGACAGGCGCATGTCGTCGGACCTCGGGTTTGGGCCGTTACAGGAGGGTGATACCCCGGACGGACCGTCTCGGGCGCATTGCCTGGCGTCCCCGAGAGCGGACCGACCTACTCCGTGACGCGGACGCCCTTGGCCCAGTACGGCGTGTCACCGAAGCAGGTCGTGGGAATGGCGACGTGCTGCGCGTACGAAATCACGACGCGCTTGCCATCGAGCGACTGCACGGCCTGGGCGAGGGAGTCGCCATGGATGGTGAAGAGGAACTTTTCGGGCATCTGGCCCGGGACATTCGACATCGCGAGCTCGCCCTCCCACGTCTTGCAGAGCCATCCCTTCTTCGAAAGCTTCTGCAAGTATCCCGTGCGATCCCCGTCCGAATAGGTGTAGAAGACGGCAATCGCCGTCCAGACGGCCAGCACCGCGATCACGAGCGACAGGATCGAGACGATCGTGACCTTTCCCCAGTGACGGCGAAAGAAGCTCGGAGGTGGCGGGGCAGCGGCGCCCGTCGCAACGTCAGCCATCGGATTCGACTCCATTCGGGGTGGAGGGCCCGTCGGGCCCGCGGTGCGACCAACAAGCTGGCGGTACGCGATGCCGGGCGGTAGCGGTGGAGGATCCCACCCCAACGGCGAGGGGCTATCTTCCGACGTCCCGAAACGAATGGTTCGCTCCGTGGTCTTTTCGAAGCGTCGGTCCACCGTGACCGCACTTGTGGGCGACGTCGGCGTGGGGTCGTCCCACCCGGTCGTCGTCCAGTCGATGACGAATACCGACACCGCCGACGCCAGTGGCACGGCAGAGCAGGTGGCGGCGCTCGCGCGCGCCGGTTCGCAGCTCGTGCGCATCACGGTCAACAACGACCAAGCGGCGGCCGTCGTCGCGGAGATCCGCCAGCGCCTCGACGACATGGGCGTGCGCGTGCCGCTTGTCGGCGACTTCCACTACAACGGGCACCTGCTGCTGCGGAAGTTTCCCGAGGCCGCACGCGCGTTGGCCAAATACCGCATCAATCCGGGCAACGTCGGATCTCGCCACCGCGACGACAACTTCCGGACAATCGTGCAGGTTGCGGTCGATCACGACAAGCCGGTGCGCATCGGCGTCAACTGGGGCTCGCTCGACCAGGATCTCCTGACCACGATGATGGACGCGAACGCGAAGCTGGCCGAGCCGGTGGATGCGCGCGACGTCTACATCGAGGCGATGCTGGAGAGCGCGCTGCGCTCGGCAACACTCGCGGAGGAGACGGGACTCGCGCACGAGAAGATCCTGATCTCGGCCAAGGTCTCGCTCGTGCCGGACCTCGTGGACGTCTACCGTCGTCTCGCCACGCGCTGCGACTATCCGCTTCATCTGGGCCTCACCGAGGCCGGGATGGGGAACAAGGGCGTGGTCGCGAGCGCGGCGGCGCTCGCGATCCTGCTCACTGAAGGGATCGGCGACACGATCCGCGTCTCGCTCACGCCCAAGCCGGGCGGCGACCGCACGGAAGAGGTGTACGTCGCGCAGCAGATTCTGCAGTCGCTCGGCATGCGCTCCTTCGCGCCGCAGGTGACGGCGTGTCCGGGCTGCGGGCGCACGACGTCGACCTATTTCCAGAAGATGGCGGAAGACATCCAGGGCTACCTGCGCGAACAGATGCCGCTGTGGCGCGACAAGCATCCTGGCGTCGAGGAGATGCGCGTAGCCGTGATGGGCTGCGTCGTGAACGGGCCGGGCGAATCGAAGCACGCAAACCTTGGCATTTCGCTGCCGGGCACGTTCGAGGAACCGAAGGCGCCGGTCTACATGGACGGCAAGCTGCTGATGACGCTCAAGGGCGAGAAGATCGTCGAGGAGTTCCTGGTCATCCTCGAGGACTACGTGGTCCGCACCTACCCGGCACGCGCCACCGCCGGCGTTTAGCTGCCGGCCCACGCGGTCACCGCGTGCGCGTCGGCTCGGTCCAGCGCTCCAGCTGCTCGGCGGCATCACGCAGCTCGTCCATGATCGGCGCGTGAAAACCGAGCAGCGCGAGCCGATCGTGCACCTGCCGGTACCATTTCACGGTACCCTCGCGCCCGGCCGAGAAGCGACTCCAGACATTTTCCGGGAAGTCGGTGCGGCGCAAGTCGGCGAGGATCGCGCTCGCGTTGTGGATCTTGTCGGCCGCACAGACCCAGCGCGCGCGGGCGGGCGCACGACCCAGGCGCGTGAGGTAGTCCGTCTTCTTCTCCTCGGACGAGAACTCCATGCCGTCGTCATCGACCTTGCGGTGCGTCACGGCGAGCACGGTGTCGAGCACGTCGGTGCCGAACTTGTCACCAATGCGCTGCTCGAGCGCTTCGCGCGTGAAGTTGTCGCGAACGCAGTCCTCGACGACGTCGTGGAGGATCCCGGCGACGATGGTCTCCTCGTCCTGCCCGTACCGGGTGAGAATCACCGCAACGTTCGCAGGGTGCGTCAGGTACGGCAGGCGCGTGCCCTTGCGGACTTGCTGGTCGTGATGCTTGGCCGCGAATGCGAACGCGTGGTTGATGCGATCGGAGTAACCGCGCAGGGCCATGGCTGAACGGGACGGGGGTACCCCGCAATATGGCGCGCGCGCCGCGCGCGCACAGCGGGTGCGTCACTACACCATGCGGGCCAGCTGATCGGCAATCACGAGATCGAGCAGCAGCAGCGCGAGCCCCTGCAGGACGATGCCGAGTCCGGCGCCGACGGCGCCGAGCCGGCGCCCCATGGTCCAACCCGCCAGCGCCAGTGTCACGCCCACGGCGACGTAGCCCGCGTCCAGCCCGGCGTTGAGCCAGAGAAATCGCTCGAGACGTCGCGCTGACGAGAGGTCGCGCAATGCCAACGACCCGCGCGCCGCCCACACGATCAGGAGGTCGACCGCTCCCCAGGCCGCGGTCTGGATCGCAAAGTGGAAGAGCAGTGGAGAGGTACGCCTGCGGAACCGGAGAAAGGCGATCCCGGCCGTTCCGATCAGGATCGATCCGACGGCCCAGCTGGCCAGGCGGAGCAGATGCGCGCGTTCGGCGTCGAGTAGAGTGTCGGCCCACATCGCGGTCAATCTACGGATCGCAGGTGGAATCGCGCATCACGCGGGCTCGAGCGCGACGACGCCGCGGATCGTGATGCCACGCGCGCCGAGCCGCTCGCGCGTGCGTCGCATCGCCGAGAGCGAGGTCTCGCCCGGCACGGCCACCACGAGCGCGTCGACCACGCGTGCCGGCGCGAGCAGTGCTTCGGCAATCGGCGTGTCGGCCGGTGTGACCATCACGAGCATAAGGTCGTAGCCATCGGCCACTGCGCCGAGCGCGCGGGCGGCGTCGTCCATCGCCACGGTGCCCGGCGCAAACTTGAGCGACGTACCGGGGGGAATGACGTCGAGCGGTGCTGCGTGCGAGCCGATGTGCGCGTGGATCGCGGCGCTCCAGGTCAGACCGCGTGCGAGCACGTCGGTGACGCCGGGGGTCGCGGGCCGCCGCAGCTGCACGGAGGCGCGCGCTGCCTGCGTGTCGGTGTCCACGAGCAGGACCGCGCGACCGGCGGCTGCGACGGCCGTCGCGATGGCGACCGAGACGTGTGCGGCCTCCGCGCTCTCGAGGCCGATGATGGCGAGGCGCGACCCGGGCACGAACGCGGGAGTGACCCGTCCCAGTAGCCGGTCCGTCGCCTCGCGTAGTCCGGATGAGCCGTCGTCGGGCAGTCGTCCCACGATCGGCGCGCGGGCGACGATCTGTGCATCGACCTCGCCGGCGAAGCGCGGATCGGCGAACTCGAGCGTGAGGGATGCCGCGGCGCCAAGCGCGAGGCCGAGCGCCAGTGCGGCGACGAGCATCGCGGTTGGCGGCGCGTTCACGTTCGCACTCTCGCGCGCGGCAGTGAGGGCCGCCTGTGCCCGCGTGTTCACTTGCCGTGCGAGCGCCAGTTGCCGCTCGGTGGCATCGCCTTCGCGCGTGAGCGTGTCGACGCGTGCGCGCAGCAGTAGCGTGTCGTCGGGGGCGTCGCCACGCAGGGCGCTGCGCCGGCCACGAGCGAGTGCGATGAGCGCGCCACCGATGGCGCGCGAGCGCTCGGTAAGCGCCACGTAGAGCGAATCGAGGGCGGCGCGTGTGCCATAGCCCTTCTGCTCGCGCACGACGTCGTCGAGTGAATCGAGGAGGGGTGCGACGCGCTCATCGTGCGCCAAGGCGCGAGCGAGCGCGAGTTCGCGATAGATGGAGGGGAGCGGTGCACGCTCGGCGCGCGCGATGAGGCGCGAGAGCTCGCGTCCCATCGTGGCGGTCGAGTCGGCGGCAGCCGCCGGGCGCGGTCGTTCGGCCGTGGCAGAGTCGGCGCTGTCCGCAGCGACAAGCGCGAGGCGCAGGGAATCGAGACTGTGCGCGGTGCGGACGCGTCGTCGATCGACGTCGTGCTGCCGCGCGAGGATCGGCAGCGTATCGAGGTGGCGCTGCGCGACCGGGCTCAGCTCGGCGGCACGTCGCTGGCCAGCCGGCAGGACGATGAGCGCCAGTAGCGTGAGGAGAAAGACGGCGCCAGCCACCACGCCGATGCGAACCGGATGCCGGAGTGCGTTGCGGGCGCGGGCGCGTAGCCAAGGTGCCCCGCCCGGAAACAACTCGGGGGCGGAAGCGTCGTGCGCCTCCGCCCCCGGTTGACCGGTCATGTGAGCCTGAATCGGCTTACTTGACGGTGACGACGCCCTTCATGCCCATCGCGAGGTGCGGCGTGCAGTTGAAGGCGTACGTGCCCGCCTTGATGCCGCCGAACGAGACGGTGATGACATCGCCAGCGTTCATCTTCATCGCGCTGGAGAGCTCACCCATCTTGTCCGCGCCCATGTTGGCGTCGAGCTGCGCCTTGGCAGTCGCCGCGAGCTTGGTGCCGTCGAACGCGACGTTGTGGGGGCCACCGCCGACGACGACGAACTTGATGCCATCGCCCGAGGCAATCGTGACGTTGGCGGGCTCGAAGCGATAGCCCTTGTCGTCACCGACCATCTTGATCTCGACGGTCTTGCCGGTGATCGGCGCTGCTGCACCTGCGGTCGCCGGAGCGGCCGCGGCCGGGGAAGCTGCCGGAGCTGCTGCGGGCGACGCAGCCGCCGGCTCAGCCGCCGGGGTCGTCTCCGCCTTCTTCTCACCGCCGCACGCGGCGAGCACAAGCGCACTCGTCACGAGCGCGAAACCGTTGAAACGCATGTCTGGAGGCCTCCTAAAGCCTGTCTAGTTGTCTTCTGTATACTCGCGGAACCCCGCGAGCCCGAAAAAGATAGCCAAAGCTTGCGCCCGAGGGTACTGCCTCGATAGCCTTTCAGGCTGTGAATAGCCGCTCTCTTGCCCACGCGCAGCGTCACCACCACGGCCGCCCCGGCCGGGGGGGAGTGCGCGAGCACATGTAGGTGTGCGCGCGACTGCTCGTGCGGGAAGATCCCGCCCCTCCGGCCCGTCCACTTTTGGACGGGCCGTCGTCATTTTTGCCCGTCCCTTCCCGAAATCCCGACGTTCATGCTGAAGATTGCGCTCCCGAACAAGGGACGCCTTGCCGACAAAACGCGCGAACTGCTGGCCGATGCCGGTCTCGAAGTCCGGGGTCGCGGTGAGCGGGCGCTCACGGCATCCCTGGGCGATGAATTCGAGGCTCTGTTCGTGCGGGCTCAGGACATCGCCGAATTCGTGGCGGATGGAGCCGCCGATGCCGGCGTCACCGGCCGAGACCTCGTCGAGGAGGCGGGCCGCGAGCTGCACGAGTTGCTCGACCTGGAGTTCGGCCGGTGCCGGCTCGTGGTGGCCGCCAAGGAGGACACTGGCATCACGACGCTGGCGTCGCTCCCGCATGCTGCGCGGCCGCGCGTCGCCACCGTCTTTCCGAAACTGGCGGCGCGCTACTTCGCCGGCCTCGGTCGTCCGGTGGAAATCGTGCCAGTTTCCGGCGCGGCGGAAATTGCACCGCATCTGGGGATCGCCGACCTCATCGTCGACCTGACGTCCACGGGATCCACGCTCAAGGTGAACGGCATGCGAGAGGTGGCGACGGTGCTCCAGTCGTCGGCGCGCCTCGTGACATCGCCGGCAACGTTCGCGGATCCTGCGCGGCGCGGACCCCTCGAGGGACTCGCCACCGCGCTCGCCTCGGTGCTGCGCGCGCGCGGCCAGCGCTACGTGATGGCCAACGTGCCGCGCAGCGCCCTCGATCGGGTGCGCGCCGTGCTGCCCGGGCTCAACGGGCCAACGGTCATCGACATCATGAACGGTGGGTCCTGCGTGGCCGTTCATGCGGTGGTGGCGGCCAAGTCGATCTACCGCACGATCGCCGACCTGAAATCACTGGGCGGCGAAGGAATTCTCGTTACTCGCATCGAACGCCTCACGCCATGATTCCCGCCGACGACGACATCACGCGCGTTCCGCTGCGTGCACATGGGCGCCTCGCCACGCTGGCCGACGCTGATCGCGCGGCGATCCTCGCGCGTGCGATGGCGCGCGACGACGACGCCGTGCGCACGCAGGTGTCCGCCATCCTCGACTACGTGCGCGATCGCGGCGACGAGGCGCTGCTCGCGCTCACGCGCGAGCTCGACCTGGTTCAGCTGCCGGCACTGGAGGTACCGCGCGCCAGGCTCGACGCCGCGCTCGCCGGTCTCGCGAGCGACGTGCGCGGCGCGCTCGAACGCGCCGCCGGCAACCTGCGCCGCGCGAGCGAGGCAGCGCGTCCGACCGAAGTAGTCGTTGAGACGGAACCCGGCGTCACCGTGGGTCGGCGACCTGACGCGCTCGATCGCGTCGGCATCTACGTGCCGGGCGGCCGCGCCGCGTATCCGAGTTCGGTCCTGATGGGCGTGATTCCGGCGGTCGTCGCGGGCGTTCGGGAAATCATCGTCTGTTCGCCACCGAGGCCGGACGGGTATCCGGCCGCCAGCGTGCTCGCCGCGGCCGCCCTCGCGGGCGCGCACCGCGTCTTCGCCGTGGGCGGCGCCCAAGCGGTCGGCGCGCTGGCCTTCGGCACGGACACGATCCCGCGCGTGGACCGGATCGTCGGTCCCGGAAATGCGTTCGTGAACGAAGCGAAGCTGCAGGTCTCCTCGCTGGTGGGCATCGACAGCCCCGCGGGGCCAAGCGAAGTGATCATTCTCGCGGATGCCGCCACGTCTTCGTTGCTCGTCGCGCGCGAGATGGTGGCGCAGGCCGAGCACGACCCGCAGGCGAGCGTGATCGCGATCGTGGTCGGCGCGGACGATGCCATCAACGCGATTGACGAGGCACTGGCGGGGCTCGTACGCACCGCCGGTCGCAAGGCGATCGTGCGGCAGGCGCTCGGCACGCGCGGGGCGTTGCTCGCGGTGGACTCGGTGGAGGAAGCGGTTGCCTTTGCCAATGCGTTCGCCGCCGAACACGTGCTCGTGGCCGTAGCCGACGCCGACGCGGTGCTTCCGGCGTTGCGCGGGCATGGCGCGGTGTTCGTTGGTGCCTCAAGCTCCGTGGCGTTCGGCGACTACGTCACCGGGGCCAACCATGTGCTTCCGACGGGCGGGCTAGCGCGATCATTCTCGGGACTGTCGACGGAGTCGTTCATGCGATGGACGTCCTGGCAGCGAGTGACACCGGAAGCAGCCGCACGGCTGTCGGCCGACACCGCGAGCCTTGCCGACGTGGAAGGATTGCCAGGGCACGCAGCCGCCGCGCGCGGATGGGAGAGAGCATGAACAACATGGAGAGCGTGCCGACGCGGGACGGACTGGACGCGGTACCGCGCTACGCACCCGGCCGGAGCGCGGCCGCCGTCGATCTATCCGACTCCACGAACGTGTGGGGCGCGGCGCCCAGTGCAGTGAACGCCATCGCGCAGGCGGCGCGTGAGAGCTGGCGGTATCCGGCGATGTACAGCGAGCCACTGACCAGCGTCCTCGGCGCATATCACGGCGTGAGCGCGTCGAGCGTGATCACGGGGTGCGGCTCGGACGAGATCCTGCGCTCGGCGTTCAATGCGTACGGCGGGCCTGGTGCCGTGATCACGTGGATGGAACCGACCTTCGTGATGACGCCCGTGTTCGCGGCGCTGCTCGGTCTTGATGCACGTCCGGTGCGCATGACGTCCGAGCGTCCCTTCGATGCCGACGCGTTGCTCGCGACGAACGCGGCCGTGACCTACCTCTGCTCGCCGAACAACCCCACCGGCAACCTCGTGCCGCGCGCGGAGCTGCTGCGCGTGATCGACCAGGCGCGCGGACTCGTGGTGCTCGATGAAGCGTACGCCGACTATTCGGGAGAGACGCTGATCAGGGAGGCCGCGGAGCGCCCGAACCTGGTGGTCGCGCGGACGTTCTCAAAGTCGTTCGGCCTCGCCGGGCTGCGCGTCGGCTACGGCGTCGCGCATCCGCGGCTGGTGACGGCGATGGAACGGGCGCGCGGTCCATACACCGTGAATCTGCTCGCCGAACTGGCCGCGAGCGCCGCGATCACGCATGACGTCGCGTGGATGCAGGCGCGCGTGTCCGATGCGATCGCGATGCGCGAGCGGCTCGCGCGCGAGCTCGAGGCACTCGGCTTCGCGCCCTTCGCTTCGCTGGCCAACTTCATCCTTGTTCCGGTCAAGGATCCGGCGCGATTTTCGGCGGCCTGCGAGAGGCGCGGCGTGCTCGTGCGCGCCTTCGCGTCGCTGCCCTTCGTCGGCCCGGCCGTGCGGATTGCGGCGGCGCCGTGGGACACGTTGCAGAAGGTGGTCGACGCCGCGCGCCAGGTTGGCGCATGACGCGCGTGACGGTCTTCGACTACGGCGCGGGCAACCTGCACTCGCTCGTGAAGGCGCTTGAAGCCGGCGGGGCCACCGTGGTTCTCGAGCGCGATGCTGCGGCGCTGGGCACGGCCACGGCGATCGTGCTGCCGGGCGTGGGTGCGTTCGCGCCGGCGGCGGCGGCGCGCGCGCGCGGTCTCGACGTGGTGCGCGCCTCGGTTGACCGTGGCACACCGGTGCTGGGCATCTGTCTGGGCCTGCAGCTGCTCGCGGAGTCCAGCGACGAGGGTGCGGGTGCGGGACTCGGCGTGATGGCGGGGCGCGTCGAGCGACTCGAGGCCGCGCGCGTGCCGCAGATCGGCTGGAACGCGATCGAGTCGCCGCGCGATCCCCTGTTGGCTAGCGCGCAACTCGACGAGGCGTACTATGCCAACAGCTACGTGGTGCGACCGACGCGCCCCGAACAGGTGGTGGCGTGGAGCACGCACGAGCATGACCGGTTTGCCGCGGTCATGCGGGTCGGTCGTACGGTTGGCGTGCAGTTCCATCCCGAGAAGAGTTCGCGCGCAGGGCTTTCGTTCGTGCGCGCGTGGGTCGAGGAGGCCGCGGCATGATTGCGATTCCGGCAGTAGATCTGCGCGAAGGGGCGTGTGTGCAGCTGGTCGGTGGTGAGCTCGACGCCGAACGGGTGCGACTCGAGGATCCGGTCGCGGTCGCGCGCAACTGGGTGGCCCATGGCTTCACGCGCCTGCACGTGGTCGACCTCGATGCGGCGTTCGGGCGTGGTTCCAATGCCGACGTGATCGCGGAGATCTTGCGCGAGGTCGACATCGACGTCCAAGTGGGCGGCGGCGTGCGATCGGCGGAACGGATCGAGGCGTTGCTCACCGCGGGTGCCGATCGCGTCATCGTCGGCACGCGCGCGCTCGAAGATCCGTGGTGGTTCGAGGAGATGACGTCGCGCTACCCACAGCAACTGATCGTGGCCTGCGACGTGCGCGAGCGGCGCGTCGTGACTCGCGGCTGGACGGAGACGACCTCGCGCCTGGTGCTCGACATGGTCGAGGAGCTTGAGCGGCTGCCGATCGGCGGCTTCCTGGTCACGGCCGTGCACAAGGAGGGCCGCATGGGCGGCACCGACCTGCCCCTCATGCAGGACGTGGCCGAGACCACGGAGGTGCCCGTGTTCGCGAGTGGCGGCATCGGGACCCTCACGGACCTGCACGAGCTCGCGGATCGCGGCGTGTCGGGCTGCGTGCTCGGCATGGCGCTCTACACGGGCGCACTCGACCCGCGCGTCATCGCCGAGGAATTCACCGCATGAGCAGGGTCACGCGCTAAACGCGTGAGACGAGAATCACCGTGACGCTCACACGCGGCACGGGTCACTCGACGGTGCACACCACCGAGGCGTTCCTGGATCACATGCTCACGACACTCGCACGCTACTCGGGGATCGACTTGGAGGTCGACGCCGTGGGCGACCTGCGTCACCACCTGATCGAGGACGTGGCCATTGCGGTGGGTGCGGCCGTGGCGGCGGAGTTGCCGGCGACCGCGGCGCGCTTTGGCGATCGCGCGATGCCGATGGATGAAGCGCTGGTGCATTGTGCGCTCGACGTTGGCGGACGCTTCTATTACCGCGGACCGCTCCCGAGTTCGCTGTACGACCACTGGATGCGGAGCTTTGCGGAACACGCGAGGTCGACGCTGCACCTCCGTGTGCTTCGCGGCACGGACCGGCACCACATCGTGGAGGGAGCGTTCAAGGCGTTGGGGTTCGCGCTGCGGGATGCGTTTGTCGAAACGGGCGCCGTGTTTTCCACCAAGGGCTCGATTGCGACGAGCGTAGCCGGGTAGATGCTGACGCGTCGAGTACTCGTCTGCCTGGACGTACGTGACGGTCGCGTGGTGAAGGGCGCCCGGTTCGTCGAGCTCCGCGACATCGGCGACCCGGCTGCCCTCGCCGAACACTACGAAGCCGAGGGCGCCGACGAGATCGTGTTCCTCGACGTCTCGGCCAGTGCCGACGGTCGAGGCACGCTGCTCGACACGGTGCGCCAGACCTCGGAGCGGCTCTTCATTCCGCTCACGGTCGGTGGCGGCGTGCGCAGCGTCGACGACGTCGGTCGTGCGCTTCGCGCCGGCGCCGACAAGGTGGCGATCAACTCTGCGGCGGTGGCGCGACCCGAACTGCTCACCGAGAGCGCCGCGCAATTTGGCCGGCAGTGCGTGGTGGCGAGCATCGACGCGCGGCGCGAGGGCGCCGCTTGGCTGGTATGGACGCACGGCGCGCGCACGCGCACGGAGCTCGATGCGGTCGCTTGGGCGCAGGAGTGCGTGGCGCGTGGCGCGGGCGAGATCCTGCTCACGAGCATCGATCGCGACGGAGCGCGCACGGGATACGACCTGGCGCTCACGCGCGCGGTGGCCGATACCGTGCCCGTGCCCGTGATCGCGTCCGGGGGTGCGGGCACACCGTCGCACCTCGTGTCGGCGATCCAAGCCGGCGGCGCAGATGCGGTGCTGGTGGCTGGCATCGTGCACGATGGTGTGCACCGCGTGGCCACGTGCAAGGACGCCCTCCGTGCGGCCGGCATGCGCGTTCGAGCCGCTGCATGACCGAGTCCCTCATGCAGGCCGTAGCAGAGGTCGCGCGGGTGGCCGGCGCGTTCGCGCTGACCCATTGGCGCCAAGGCGTGCCGGTGGAGACGAAGGGCGATGGTTCCCCCGTGACGATCGCGGACCGCGGCGCCGAACAGCTGGCCCGTGAATGGATTTCAGCGCGCTTCCCGCACGACGGCATCATGGGAGAAGAGTTCGGCGTGACCCGTGCAGACGCGCGACGCCGCTGGATCATCGACCCGATCGACGGCACCAAGAGCTTCGTACGTGGCGTGCCGCTCTGGGGCACGCTCGTGGCGGTGGCCGAGGGCGACACCGTGCTCGCCGGCGCCGCCTATTGTGCGCCCGTGGAAGAACTCGTCGTGGCAGGACTCGGCGCCGGTTGCTGGTGGAATGGCACGCGCTGTCATGTGTCGATCGTGGACACGTTGGCGCACGCCACGGTGCTGACGACTGACGACCGCATGGGCGGGAGTCCGGCCAAGCGCGCCGGCTGGGAGTCGCTCGCCGCACAGGCCGCACTCGTTCGCTCGTGGGGCGATTGCTACGGCTACGTGCTGCTCGCGACCGGCCGCGCCGACGTGATGGTGGATCCGCTCATGAACGCGTGGGATTCTGCCGCCGTGCAGCCGATCGTGACCGAGGCCGGCGGTGTGTTCACCGACTGGCAGGGCCGACCGACCGCGTGGGGCGCTGACGCGGTCGCGACGAACGCCGCCCTGGCCGCGTCGGCGCGTGCGGCGCTGGGCGTGCCGTTCGTCCCCTGATGCCTATTCGTATCATATGGCTACTATATTGCTCGACCTCACGATTCTCGATTTCGCCAGGGGCGGCGGCACCGTGACCGTCGTCACGCAGCACGCGATCACGGGCCAGGTGCTGATGGTGGCCGCCGTCGACCGCGAGGCACTCGAGCGCACGCTGACCACTGGGGAGATGCACTATCGCTCGCGCTCTCGCGGGTTGTGGCACAAGGGGGCGACGAGCGGCCACGTGCAACGCGTGGTCTCGCTCACCGCCGATTGCGATGGCGATGCCGTGTTGGCGCGCGTGCGTCCCGCCGGACCGGCCTGTCACACAGGAACCGCAACCTGCTTCGGCGACATGCCGCCAGATGCGATCGCCACACTCGACGGGACGATCGCGGCGCGCGCGGCCGCACGGCACCCTGCCGGCAGCTACACCGCCAGGCTGCTCGGTGACCGCAACTTGCGCCTCAAGAAGGTGGGCGAGGAGGCAGCCGAACTCGTGACTGCGTGTGCAGACGACAATCGCGCGCGTGCGACGCTGGAGGCCGCGGACCTGCTGTATCACGCGCTCGTGGCGCTGCGCTCGACCGGCGGCGGGCTCGACGACCTGCGCGCGGAACTCGACCGGCGCGCCACGGCGGGCTAGCCGGCGCGCCCTGCGTGGGGGGCTACGACGATTGGGGGGTCACGAGGCGTCGGGATCGAGGTGCCACGAGGTGTGGACCCAGCGCGCGCCGGAACGGACGAAGACTTCCGTGACGCGTCCACGCTCCGTCCGGCGCTTGCCCCCGCGCTCGGTGACGATCGTGTAGCGCGCGAAGAGCACCGCCGTGCCGTTGAAGTGGTGTGTCGTCTTGTGGTCGAAGGCCACGGACACGAAGCGGCCGCCTCCCTTCTTGAACTCCGCGGCGCCGCTGACGGTCTGGTCGAGCGACTGCCAGAGCGTGTCGCCCGAACTCATGGCGACCAGCTCGGGGCTGAGCACGCGACGGAGCCCGGCGGTGTCACCGGAGAACCAGTGGACCCAGACGCTGTCGCGGACCAGCTCGAGCGCGCGAAGCTCCGTGCCCGCGAGCGGCGTGCCCATGCGTGGCGCCGGTTGGGCCGCGAGTGACGTCGCCAGGGCGACGATGGCGAGGGAAGGCGTGATGAGGTTCATCGCTGATTCCTGTTGAATGATGTTCGGGAAGCGGATTCGTCGCGCGACGTCACAGCTCGTCCAACGAGCGCGGCCAGTCCTCACGCAACAGTCGTGAGAGCGAGCGATCCGCGAGCAGGCGTCCGCCGGTCTGGCAGCGCGCGCAATAGTTGGTCTCGTTCTCCGCGTAGCGGATGCGCTGCACGGGGCTGCCGCACACCGGACACGGCTGCCCGAACTTTCCGTGCACCGCCATCTCGGTGCGAAAGGCCGTGACATGCTTCGGCCACGCGCCGGCGGCCTCCGCCCGCAACCGGTCGGTCCATTCCACCAGGACGCCGACGACCGCCGCGTGCAGCCGTGCCACGGTGGCATCGTCCATCACGTCGGTGCGTGCCATGGGCGAGAGCTGCGCACGCAGCAGCATCTCGTCGGAGTAGGCGTTGCCGATGCCGGAAAACAGGCGCGGATCGGCCAACGCGCGCTTGACCGTGTGACGCTCACTTCGCAGGCGGGTCGCGAACGACGCGACGGTCGAGGTGAGCGGCTCGAGACCACCGCGGTCGTGCGGTTCGAGGGCAGCAGGCCCCGCACCCACGTGCAGCGACGCCCGGCGCTTCGTGCCCGCTTCGGTGAGGTGCAGCGTGCCGCGCGGAAACTCGAAGATCGCGAGCGATACCCGCTTGAACGGCTTGCCCCCGGCATCGGCCCACCAGAGGCGGCCCGCGATCATGAGGTGCATGACGAGCACGTGCGCCCTCTCGAAGCGCAGCACGATGCGCTTCCCGAGCCGCTCGACGCCCTCGACGCGCCGACCGTGCAGCGCGGTGAGCGGTGGCTCGACGGTGCGCAGCACGAACGGGTTCGATACCCGCGCGCTCACCAGTGGATCGCCGAGCACGCGCGCCCGCAGCGCTTCCACGTACACCGTGATGTCGGGAAGCTCCGGCATCGGCGGCGCGCGTGCTAGAAGCGGAGGGCCGCCGCGCGCGCGATCTTGCTCGGG
>JANYHJ010000183.1 GCA_025359135.1 Gemmatimonadota bacterium
CGCGGATGCTCGCGTTTCGTGGCAACGCCCACGCCGCCTCCAGCACCGCGGCGCGACTGCTCGCGCGCCCGGTGGCGACGAGCTCGAGTACGTGCGTGAAGGCCGGGTTCACGAAGGCGTTCTTGGCAGTGGTCTTGCCCGCAGCGGTGATCGTCGCGGCCGGCACGAACACCGGCCGATTCCCCTCGTTGTCGATCGTGAACGCGGGCGCGCCGAGGTTGCGGTCGGCGTACTGGTAGTTCTCGAAGGTCTCGCTGCCGAGCAACGTGGCCGAGAGCCGCAGGTGTTCGCCCACGCGTCGCACGTACGCGGCGCTCCCCTTCCACGTGACTGGCACGCTGAAGTTGTCGCTGATCAGGTTCACGTACGCCGGGGCGGCGGGGCCCGCAGGCACACCGGGCGCGGCAACTGTGCCGGCACGATACGCGGTGAAGTTGGGTGTCGGCACGGCCGCGCCTTGCAGCGTGAGGTCCGCGAGCTGCGTGCCGTTGAAGAAGATGTCGTTCGAGTGCAGGTAGTAATGCGGCTGGCTCGAGAACGCGCCGACGCCCACCTGAACGAGTTCGCGGCCATCGCCCTGCACATCCCACGTGAGTTGCGCGCGTGGCTGGATCTTGCCCCAGTCGGTGGGCCGGTTGTCGGTGCGAAGTCCGAACGCCGTCTCGACGGCCGCGTTGCGTACGGCCGGCGTGTGATACTGCGTCACGTCCCAGCGCAGCCCCAGCTGCGCCTGCCAACGCTCGGCGGGCTTCCACTCCACCTGCGCGAACGCGCCAGCGTCGAGCACCCACTGGCGCGCGTACGTGGCGCCGCCAAGCGGCACCTGCCGCGTGTACTTGCTCGACTTGAGGTTTTCGAGCGCGAGCAGGGAATCGAACTGGAAGAGGCCGCCCTGATCGGTCGGGATGTACGTCGTGAGCCAGGTGAGCGAGTTGTCGACGCCCGCCGTGATCACCGCCGAACCTGCCTGCCACGTGAGCGTGTTGAGTACTTGGAACTGATGCTCGCCCGATTGCTCCGGCGCGAGGCGATTGCCGCCGAACTGGAGGTTGATGTCGCCGGTGGTGCCGTCCGGCAGCGATGACTTGACGCGCACGAAGCCGCGCGGAATCGTCGTGGTGGGCGTGAGCGTGCGATCGGCTACCGACCAGCCGAGCTTGAGTTCGTTCTGCACGCTCGCGCCCAGCTCCGAGCGGAGCGAGAGCAGCGCCTGGTTGTCGAACGAGCGGCTGCTCGACCGCGACTCGAGCAGCGCGATGATCTGGTCGCCGACGCCGTCGTTCGGACTCTCGCTCGTCGTGAGGTTGTTGCGGAAGGTGAGCAGGTGCCGGTCGGAGATCGTCCAGTCGAGTCGCGTGAAGAGCGTGGTCGCGTTCGAGGTGCGACTGAAGACGCCGACCTGCGGTGCCAAGCCCAGTCCGTACCTGGCCTGCAGGATGCCCACGAAGCGCGCGAGTGAATCGCGCGAGAGCTGCGCCGCGATCTCGTCCGTGCCACTCCGCAGGTCCGCGACCGCGAGCGGCACGCTCGATTCCTGGCGGTCGAGGGCGACGAAATAGTGGAGCCGGTCACGCACGATCGGGCCGCTCGCGCTCGCGCCGTACTGCCAGATCGTGCTCGGCCGCGACGCGCGGTCGCGTCCCTGGTAGTCGGTGGCTGCGCTCAGCGCCTCGTTGCGATAGTAGGCGAAGGCAGCGGTGGTGGGCGTGTTCGTGCCCGCCTTCGTGACCGCGCTGATCGCGCCGCCGCCCTGCCGGCCCTGCGCGACGTCGTAGATGTTCGTGACGACCTCGAACTCCCGGATCGCCTCGAGCGAGAGCGTGTACGGGCCGCGACCCAGCTCACCGCCACGCAGCATGTTGCGCGCCTGCATGCCGTCGATGCGCACGTCGGTGCTCGTCGCGCGCGCGCCGCCGAGCGAGAGGTCGGCGCCCGTGAGCGGCGCGAGTGCGGCCAAGTCGGTGAAGTTGCGATTCGCGGCGGGCACGGCCGCGATGGTGCGCGCGCCGATGCGCGTGCTGCCGCTCACGCGCGTGCGCGTGGTGTCGCTGCTGGCGCGCACGTTGACCGCATCGAGCGTCGTCGCGGCGGGCGTGAGCGTGACATCGAGTGTGCGGCGCGCACCCAGCGTGAGCACGACGCCGTCACGCGCCTCGGGCGCGAAGCCGACGTGTCGCGCGAGCAGGCGATACGGGCCGCCGAGGGGCAGTTGCGCGAGGCGGAACGCGCCAGCCGCGTTGGTGCGCGTCGCCGCGGTGAAGCCCGTGCTCGCGAGCGTGACGCTGACGGTCGCATCGGCCACGGGCGCACCGTCCGTGCTGGTCACGCGTCCGCTGATGACGGCGTCGGTGCCTTGGGCGGGGAGCGCGGAGGTCAGAACGGCCGCCAGCAGGGCGGCCGCGAGAGGCATCCGAAGGGACATTTCGAGGTCATGTAGGGTAAGAATCGCCCTACAAAGTACCACCGAATGTCATTTAAGGGAATATAGAGGCCGCACCCGGTCCGGATTCAGCCGCCGCCCGACTCCCGCGCGATCATGATCTCCGTGCTCTTGATGACGGCGAGCACTTCCGAGCCGACCGCAAGTCGAAGCCGCTCGGCCGACGAACGCGTGATGATCGACACCAGCTCCTGGCCGCCAACGTCGAGACGCACTTCGGCCATCACGCCATCGGCGATGATCGCGGTGATGCGGCCGCGCAGCCGGTTGCGCGCACTGATCTCCAGGTGCGCGTCGCTCGCGGAGTTCACGTTCACGTGCGGGGCGTTCGCGTGTGCGGCGTTCGCGTGTGCGTCGTTCGCGTGTGCGGCGTTCGCGTGTGCGGCGTTCGGCCGCTGCGACGCTAGCAGCGCGCTCCGCGAGAAGAGCCACTTCCGTCCGAAGCGCACGGCGGGGAGCTCGCCCGAGCGCGCGAGCAGCTGCACGCGCTTGACGTGCACATGGAGCAGCTTCGCGGCCTGGTCGGCGGTGATGAGGTCGTCCATGCCCAATACTATCTCGTGCCGGGCGAACGCGTACGCCCGGCACGACGAGCACGAGCAGTGCCGCTCGGCTAGCGCTTGCGCGTGCGCGCCCAAGCCGGTCGCACTTCCTCGATGCGGAGAATCGTGTCCCCTTCGAGTACGCCATCGACCACCTCGATCCCCTCGATGACTTCACCGAAGATGGTGTAGTCCTTCGTGAGCCGCGCGTTGTCCTTGAGGTTCACGAACCACTGCGCGTCGCCGGTGTCATGGCCGCGCGTGCTCATCCCGACCGTACCCCGCGGATGCGGGACAGTGCCCAGCTCGTCGCGCAGGAACTGGTCGAGCCCGATGTATTCCGTCGCGCCAAGGCTGCCGCCCTGGATGACGAAGTCGGCCTCGACGCGATGCCACGTGAGTCCGTCGTAGTAGTGCTGGTTGGCGAGCTCGAGAATGCGCGCGGCCATGATCGGTGCGACGTCGCCGCGCAGTCGGACCACGAACGCACCACCACCCGCGGCGGGCGACATCGTGACGCGGAGCTTGATGTCGGCGCCCATCGCGAGCTCGGCGGCACGCGGCGCGACGTACGGCTTGAACGTCGGCGGGCGATCGTCACCTATGGGCCGTCCCGCCGTGGCGAGCAGCGCTTCACGTACGTCGTGCGACGATGCGTTGTCGTGAGCGACCCATCGTTCAAAGGCGGCGTTGCAGGCGGCCACTGCGTCGGGCCTCGGTGATCCCTTGAGCGCGACGGCGGCCGCGCGCACCGCCTGCGCACCCTTGGACGAGAGCGCGGCGAGGTAGAGCGCGTCGTCCGCGTGACCGGTGAGCTTGGATAGGGCGTCGATGGCCGCTTCCTTCACGTTGTCGTCGCCGTCGCGTGCGAGCGTGCGCAGGATGCTCGTGTCGGCGAGCACCGCGGCCGCCCGCGCGGCGTAGGCGCGCACCTGCCACTGTGCGTGGAGCATGCTGCGCACGAGGCGCGGGCGCGCTTCGGCTGGCTGCACGTGCGCGAGCGCGACGAGCCCGTGTGCACCGGCGTGCCACGAGACGCTGCCGAACGACCGCGTGCTGGCATCGACGCCCATCGCATCGACGGACTCGCCGAGTGCGAAGACGAGGTCGCTGTCGCCGGTGCACGACGCGTCGACGAGATCCATGGCGCGCAGACGGACCGGCCAGACGCGGTCGGCAAGCGCAGCGCGGATCGCGGCGCAGTCACCCGCCGGCTTCTTGAGCGCGCGATAGCGCAGCCGCCAGTCGGGGTCGGGGTAGACGGGGGCAGCGCGAAGGGCGGGGAAGGAGTCGCGCGCGGCGAACTTGGGATCGCGGATGCGCCCGAAGGCGCGACGAGCCAGCGTGCGAACGCGCACGTCGTGCGAGTTCATCGACTTGAGCAGAGTTGTGTCGGACGAATCGCGTCGCACCTCCGCTGTGAGGATGGCCGTGACTTCGGCGACGCTTGCGCGCGTGAGTGACCGATGCGGTGCCGCCTTCGGCTGCGCCGCGCCCTGTGCGGTCGCGTCGCTCGCGCCGCAGAACATCACGAGCACGAGCGCGCTCCGGATTGCCGCCGTCATCACTTGCCCTCCCAGGCCGTGGTCCCACAAGCTGCGCGTGGTTCGCCGCCGTCGCAAATGCCCAAAGCTGCGGATGACCGCGTGAGCAATCCGCGACGTTCACAATCGCGCGTCGGTCGCAGGGCTGTCCATCCACAGGCGGTGCGCCGATCGACCGCCTAGCGGAAGGTCCGCTCGATCTCGCTTCCCGCGATCGTGCGGCCGAGCGCCGTGAACGTGCCGTCGCGAACGATGTCCATCGCCGCGTTGGCCAGCCCGGTCCACGCTGCCCGCGCCAGCGCGCCGCCCACGCTGATGCGCCGCACCCCCAGCTCGGCAAGTGCGTGTACCGTCGTGAAGTCGCCGTGTACGAGTACGTTGACCGGCCTTGGCGCCACGGCCTTCACCACGGCCGCGATGTCGGCCGCGTCGCGCAGTCCCGGCGCGTAGAGGCACTCCGCGCCCGCTTCCGCATAGGCGACCAGCCGGCGAATCGTCTCGGCCAGATCCGGACGGCCGACAATGAAGCCTTCGGAGCGACCGGTCAGCAGCACGCTGCGGCCGCTGTCGTCCAACGCGCGTCGGGCCGCGCGCATGCGTGCGACCGACAGGTCGAAGTCGAAGAGCGGATGCGCTGCATCGCCGGTGGAGTCTTCGATGGAGAGTCCCGCCACGCCGGACACGGCGGCGGCAAGCACGTTGCGATGCACGTCATCAGGCTGCACCGCATGGCCGCCCTCGAAGTCGGCGTTGACGGGCACGTCCACGGACTCGGCGATGGCGCGAAAGTGCGCCAGCGTCTGGTCGAGCGGCATGCGGCCATCGCGGTGGCCATGACTCCAGGCGAAGCCGGAGCTGGTGGTGGCGAGCGCCGGGAAGCCCAGGCTCGCCAGCATCCGCGCGCTGCCGACATCCCAAGGGTTGGGCATGACGAAGCAGCCGCTCTCGTGCAGGCGTCGGAAGGTCTCAGCTGGCGTGGACATAGGATGCTCGATGGCGATCGACTAGGGCTTCGAGCCGTCTCCGGTCCGCACCACGCCATCCCACGCCACGCCGTGCACCGCGCGTCCCGGCTTGGCCTGCGTGTGCTTGCCGTCGCGCCATACCGCCACGCCATTCACGAAAACGTCGCGCACGCCCACCGCGAGCTGGTGCGGCTTCTCGAACGTCGCCTTGTCCACCACCGTCGCCGGATCGAAGA
>JANYHJ010000094.1 GCA_025359135.1 Gemmatimonadota bacterium
GGTGCGACTGACGACGTTCAGGCTGGCGACGTCGACGATTGTCAGCTGGAACGGGTAGACCTGAATGCCGGGAGTCGGCGTGATGCTCGTCTTGCGCGGCAACGAGGCGATGTCGCCGATGCTCGTGTTGTAAAGCAGCCGGCCATCGTGCGAGACCTTGTTGTCGTGCGGGTAGTGACCGGTCTCGATGTAACCCGCGAGGCCGCCCGTGGCCGTGTTGATGCGGTAGACGCGATCATCCATCATGGCCGACACGAACAAGTAGCGGCCGTCCGCGGTGAGCGTCATGTGGTCCGCGCGCCCGGTCTCGAGCGGACAGCGCCAGAGCAGGCGACCGCTCGCGATGTCGAACGCCGCGACGTCGCCGAGGTAGCCGCGGGAGACGTAGAGCGTGCGCCCGTCAGGGGAGACGTCGGTGTCCTGCGCGTAGTTCCTCGCACCCGGGCCATCGCCCACGGCGTGCGCCGGATTGACGTCGATGGCGCCGATCACCGCGCGTGCCCGCACGTCGAGCAGGGTGACCGTGCCGTCCTGTCCATTGGCGATGAACGCGATCTCGCGTGCGGCGGGCTTGCCCTGCGCACTGGCTCGCGAGGGGCCAGCGAGGGCGAGCGTCACGATCACCACGCGCGCGGCGGTGCGCATCATCTGGTCACTCCCGTCGAGTTCCTGGAAAGCGGACGACCTCGGGACGTTGCCGGCGATTCCGACTGTAGGGCGGTCCGCCGGTGCTCACGAAAGAACGCCCACATCAGGCTCGATGCATCGATGCTCTGCGTGGTCCGGCCAGCGAACCACTCGGGCAGGTAGCCACCACCGGGCCAGGTGTGTCCGCCACCCTGGATGGTGTAGAGCACGACGCTCGCGTCCTGATCACAGTGAATGTACGCGCGGCGGGTGACATCCGTGGTGATGGTCGTGTCGCTCGGCGTCGGCGCGCACCGGTTACGCGCGGCCCACTGCGCCGCGAAGCTGCGCACGTTCGGAAACGGCTTGGGTGCGACCCACGTCTTCCCGCCGCCATAGGGCGCCGCCGAGTCCGCGGTGCCGTGAAAGTCGATCATCGGCATGGCGTGATGATCCGGGCACCACGCAAACGGGACCAGCTGCGCCGCACCCACCATGCCGACCGCAGCCAGGCGATCGGGCATGAGGCACGAGAGCGCAAACGACATGCCGCCGCCGTTGGACAGGCCGTTGGCGTAGATGCGCTCCGGGTCCACGTTGTACGCGGCCCGTAGGGTGTCGATCAGGTCGGCGATGAACCGCACGTCCTTCGCGAGTCCTGCGCTCTGGTCCTCGCGCCAGATGCGCGGCCCGTTGCTGTTGACGCCCGTTGGATAGACGACGATGAATCCGTTGGCGTCGGCGACGCGATTCCACTCGCTCGTCACCGCCTGCGCCGCCCCCCACATGGCCGCACCATGCAGGCTGATCACGAGCGGTGTCGGCTTTGCACGGTCATGGCCCGGTGGCACGTGCACGTTGTACTCGCGCTGTTCGCCCGATGAGACGAACGAAGCGTCAGAGCGGTTCGCCCCGTAGAACGCGACCGACTCGCCGAGCGCCAGCAGCAGAGGCAGCCCGATGAGGGCCAGCACGACGCCCAGCACGACGCGACCTCGTATGTTCGTGCTCATCGATGCCGATTCCATGCGAACGCGAGCGGCGCGGCCGAGAGTCGCGCCAGGGGCACGACGGCAATCGCGATGAGCGCGAGCACGTAGCGGGGAATGAGGGAGGAGTCCATGAACCACGCCAGCGCGGCGTAAAGTACCAGTACGATGGTGCACCACGCGGCCGCGCCAAGGAGCAGCACGCCGTCACGGAGCAGTCCGCGTCGCTGCAGGCGAACAGCCGCCCACGCCGCCGCCGACACCTTGGCGAGCGTCAGGCCGGCGAGGAGGAGCGGCAGCGCGTTCCAGAGCACGCCGCGCGCCGCGTCGTGTTCCATGAACCACGCTGAAATCGGCCCGAGGAGAAAGAGCGCCAGCAGCGTGACGAACACGCTGCCCTTGATGAGCCACGGGCGGCCAGAGAGTCCGAGAAACAGGCCCTGCACAAGCTGCTTCCAGGTGGTCGCAGCCAGGCCGGCGAGCAACAGCAGCGCGAGCAGCGTCGCGCGCGAGGTACCGACGGCGCTGTCGAGCTGGCGCCACTGTTCCGTGATCACTGGCAGCGTGCCCGTGAGCGCGAGCGCGATGGGCGTGGCGACGAGCACCAGTGTCCACGCGAGCGCCGTGCTCCAGATCGTCGCCGTGAGCTTGGCGCGCACGATCGATGCGGTGGTGAGCGGGCGCGCACCATCGAACGGCGAGACGTCCCACGCGTTGCGACTCTCGGGGCTTGAACGACGCACGTTGGCCGCGGAGAACGAGGCCATGAACGGTGGGGTGATCAGCACCCCCACGAGAATGAAGTCGACAAGACGCGGCACGTTGCTGCTCCCCGCGAGCAGTGCCAGCTCGAAGGGCAGCAGGATCGCGACCCAGCCCGGGAGCGACCGGCCGATGCGATGCCATTCGTACCAGGCCTGCGCCTGCGCACTCGAACGCCACGGTGGGCGCTCGCGCGAGGCAGAACCGGCGAGAGGGACCAGCCACGCGAACGCATTCTGCCAGCTGGGAACATGACCGCGGCGTGCGCGCCCCACCGCGACGTGCGCGACGACGTACGCGAGGGGCAACTGGGGCACGAGCACCGCGAGCATCGCCCACTCGCTCGGCTTCAGGTACAACCAGACGAAGACCACCGCATCCAAGGCCCAGAGGAGCAGCACGGACACGACGATGCGAAGCCCAGGCAACGGGTACGGCATCCACGTCAGCGCCTGCGTCCAGGCGAGGATCGACGCGGCGAGCACCCCCGGCCATACGGCAGGCATCTCGACATCGAACGGCCACGGGACCGCCAGACGCGCCACCATCCAGAGCAACAGCATGGCCAGCGTGCCGTAGAGCATCGGCCATCCCACGAGCGCACTCGTCGTCGTCGGCCGCGTGAAGAGTCGCGGCGGATACATCGAGCGGCGCGCGGTCAGGTCACCGTCGAGTCCGAAGGTGAAGACCGCGAGGAGATACGTGAACGTCGACGCGAGCGGTACGACGTCCATGAACGCCAGGCTCTCCGGCGAGTCGAGGCGGATCGTGATGCCGCGCATCGCGATCACGAGCCTGATCACCGCGATCACGGCCAGGTACACGACAACCGCGAGCAGCCCCCATCGATGACGGCGGCGGAACTCCCACGCGAAGGCGGCGGCACTCGAGCGCATCGGGGTTGCGCGCGCTACGCGCCCGTCGAAGACAGTGCGCCCATGCCCATGCGGGACACGAAGATCTCCGCCAACGACGCACCGCCGAACGTTGTCTTGATCTCGGCGAGCGGCGCGCTCAGGATGATCCGCCCGTGCTGGATCATCGTGACGTGGTCGGCCACCGCCTCGACTTCGTCCAGCAAGTGCGAGGAGAAGAAAACCGTACGGCCCTCGTCGGCGATCGTGCGGATGACGGCGCGCAAGATGTCTCGGCGCACGATCGGGTCGAGCCCTGACGACGGCTCGTCGAGCACGAGCAGCTCGGGCCGGTATGCCAGCGCGCATACGAGCCCGAGCCGCGCCTTCTGCCCCTTGGAGAGCGTCGCGACCTTGACCGTTGGATCGAGCGCGAAGTCGCGGAGCAGCATGGTCGCGTGCGCGTCGTCCCACGCGGGATAGAACGCACGCGAGTAGCGCACGAGTTCGTCGACGCGCATCCAGCCCGGCAAGTCGTTCTCCTCGGAGACGTAGCCGATGCGCGAGAGCACGCCGACGGGATCCGCGACCGGATCGAGACCGAAGATGCGCACGCTGCCGCTCTCCGCGCGCAGCAGGCCGAGCAGGTGCTTGATGAGCGTGGTCTTGCCCGCGCCGTTGGCGCCGACGAGGCCGTAGACGGCTCCGCGTGGCAACGAGAGGCTGACCGCGTCGAGCGCCGTGGTCGTGCCGAAACGGCGACCGAGCGCTGACACGCTGATGACCGGTTCACTCATCGCGGTACCACTCGAGGACGCGCAGCGCGCGCAGCGTGACCCAGCGACTTGCCGCGCCGTCGCCTTCCTCCAGCTCGAACCCGATCGGATTGCGCCAGCGACGCGGCGGTTCCGGCTGTGGATAGTGCAGGAGCCAGCGGCCGTCGGGCTGCTGCGCACGTGTGACGAGCTCGACCGCCTCGCTCACCCGATCGTCCGGCGCCACGCCGGCGTTGCGCAGGTAGTCGAGACCACGGAGCACGTCGTAGTGCCAGTTGTTCGGGAACGAGAAGCGGGCCCACTTCGCATCGGCGATTGCGCCGGTCGACAAGCGCTTGAAGAGGTGCCGCTCGAGCAGGTACTCCTGTGCGCGATGCCGCGCGTCAATCACCGGCGCACTGGCGCCCTGCGCCTTCTCGACCTCGAGCAGTCCCTCGAGCACGCAGATCGTGGTGTGGAACGACGAGCGCCGGCTCGTGGGCGCGGCGCAATTCCAGCCGCCGTCCTCGAGCTGCTCGCCGAGCAGCAGGTCGAGCAGCGCTGCGTTGAACTGGCCGAAGTAGGCGCCGAGTGCGAGGACGCCGCCGTTGATGCACGGCTCGGTTTCGCCCTCGAAGAAGCCGGTGTCGCCGAACTGCGCCCCCCAGGTGAAGTGGTCGCGCAGGCGTTGCACCGCGGTGAGCGTGGTCGCGTTCTCGCGCCCGAGTCCCATGTGGCGCAGGAGCGCGATGGTGTAGAGCGTCGGCTCCCAGCTGCGTCCTGATGCGGGATCGCCCCACGTGCCGCCGGAGTTCTGCAACGCGAGGAGGCGCGCACCCCATCCCTCGTTGGCCACGCGCGATCGCTCGGCGGACACGGCCGCCGCCGGCGCATCGGTGAGATCGCGCAGCACCTGCCAGCGGATCGACGGGTCCGAGTCGAGCAACCAGTGCATGAGCGGACTGTCGGTTGATGGCATCCGCGACTCCGGCAAACGGTGCGTCATCTCTCTGGTGATGCTTCGGATCACGGCGACGCTTCGTCCCGACATGAAAGGCTAACGCGCGCGCTTGCGGCGTGACGAGCTCGACGAACTCCGCGAAGGGTCGGCCGTCGCGGCGCGCGTGACGTCACGCGGCGAGCCGCCCCATGCACGCGTCCACGCGCGTCGCATCTGCAATCCCGAACTGAAGCCCGCGACTTCCGCGGCGCGCGTCACGCTCGTGCCATACTCGAGCGCCTGCTTTGCCCGTTCGAGCCGGATCGAGCGCAGGTAGTTGAGTGGCGAGACCTGCGCGTGATCGATGAAGAGGCGCAGCAGGTGGCGCTCCGTGGCGTTGCCGACCGCCGCCAGCGTCGCCATCGTCCATTCGCGTTCCGGCATGTCGATGATCGCATCCTGCACGCGATGCACCGTGGCGTGCAGGTGCCGCCGGTTGTGCTGGAACGGCGACTGTTCGGGATCGCGTGGCGAGCGCCGCAGATACACCACCATGTCCTCCGCGACGCTCGCCGCCAGCGCCTCACCGCATTCCTCGGCGATCAGGTGCAGCGCCATGTCGATGCCGGCCGTGATCCCCGCACTCGACGCGATCGGCCCGTCCACGACGAAGACGCGGTTCTCCACGACGTCCGCCTGTGGCGCCAACTTGCGCAGCGCAGGAATGCACTCGTGATGCGTCGTGCACCGGCGCCGTCCGAGCACACCGGCCCGCGCGGCGAGCAGCGTGCCCGAGCAGATGGTGAGCAACCGGTGCGGCGTGTCGGCGTCCTCGAGGTGATCGCGCATGCGCTGGTTCAACCAGCGCGCGGTCACGGTCACCGCGTGCGTCACCTCACCCAGGTGCTCGCTCGGCTGGCCAACGACCACCACCCACGTCGGCCCGTTGAGTCGTGCCGGGAGCGGCAGCAACTCCGCCAGCGGAAGCCCCACGGAGCTGGGCGGCGTGGCCACGGGACCGGTGAAGCGCAGGCGAAAGCGCGGAGGCAGTCCGCGTCGCGCGCGATGCTGGTTCGCGAGCCGGAACGCCTCGGCCGGGCCCGCGACGTCGAGCAGCAACGAGTGCGGCACGATGACGAAGAGGACGTCGATGAGATTCGCGCGGGCAATCATGCGGAGAGACGCATCACGGCGATGTCCGAAATCGATTCAAAGTTGTCCATCCCTGCGACGACACGGTACGCCGATCGCCGTACGTTCGCAAGGTGATTCGACTGGACAGTGGTCGAGTCACCCGTCGCACGGGCGTCGTCGTCCGCGCATGCGGCCAACGTCACCCCAGCCCCGACGCCCATGTTCCTCGACGCGCCAGCACCCCGCATTGGGCGGACATTGTCATGTCGCCCGGCGCGCATCCACGCGTGGCCGTTCGCGCTGCTGCTCGGCGCGCTTGCAGCGTGGCCAACCGAGCACGCCCGCGCGCAGGCGACCAAGCCCGGCACGGCTTCCAGGCTCGAGGGCGCGGTTGACCCCAACACCAGGCCCGGCGACGACTTCTTCGCCTACGCCAATGGTGCGTGGCTCAAGGCGACCACGATTCCCGCGGGCAAGGAGCGCTGGGGTGCCCGCGATGACATCAACGCGGTCACACGCCCGCGCGTCGCGAAACTGATCGACGATGCCGCGACGGCGCCCAAGGGGTCGAGTGCTCGCAAGGTTGCCGACTTCCGCGCGGCCTGGCTCGACGAAGCGGCCACCGAAGCACGTGGCACCGGCGCGCTCAAGCCGCTGCTCGACAGCATCGACCGCATCCAGTACAAGTCCGACCTGACGCGCTTCATCGGCCGCACCATGCCCGCCGACGTCGATCCGTTGAACATCGGGACCTATCGGTCCGCTCACGTGCTCGGCTTCGCCGTGGAGCGCAGCATTCATGGCGAGAAGACCAACGACGTCTTCCTCGTGCAAGGTGGCCTCGGGCTCGGCGAACGTGACCAGTACGTCGGAAGCGATGAGAGCCTCACGGCCCTGCGTGCGCAGTATCAGGAGTACATCGGTCGCATGCTCGCGCTGGCCGGCTTCGACCGCTCCGCCGAGCGTGCTGCGAGCGTGATGGCCTTCGAGATCGCGTTGGCGCAGAGTCAGGCCACCGCTGCGCTCTCTGCCAACGATCGCAACGCCGACGTCCGATGGACGCGCGCCGACTTCGCGAGCAAGGCGCCGGGCCTCGACTGGTCCGAGTTCCTCGCGTCGGCCGGGCTGGGCAAGCAGAACGTCTTCGGCGTCTGGCAGCCAAGCGCCGTGATCGGATTGGCCGCGCTCGTGCAATCGCAGAAGCTGGACGCGTGGAAGGACTACCTACGCTTCCAGGCACTCGATCGCTACGCTGACGTGCTGCCGCGCTCTCTTGCGGAAGCGGCCGCCGCGATGCACGCCGCCGCCGGTGGGAGCGCGAGCGCAGCACCACGCGCCCAGCGCGCACTCGATGCGACCAAGGC
>JANYHJ010000235.1 GCA_025359135.1 Gemmatimonadota bacterium
CGCGCCTCCGCCTTCACCGCACGCGCGATCGTCGTCGCTTCCGTCCCGCGCACCAGCGATCGTCCCAACCGCTCCGCCAGCGCGCGCTCATCCTTCATCTGTACCACGGCGCGCCGCCCCGGCATCATCGCCTGCCCGACGCGATCGGCCTCGGCGCGTTCAGCAGCGGCCGTCGAGGCAGCCGTACCGTCATCGCGCCCGCCCGCTCGCCGCGCCGCGATCTCCAGCGCCCGCGCCGCATCGCGCTCCTTCTCGTAGTTGGCCGGCCCCTTCGTGTCCTCCCATGAGGGCGCGAACGGATCCGCACCATGCCCCGTGCGCAGCGCCTCCGCGGTTGCCTTGGCCGAGAACCGGTCCGAGAACATCGCCAGCGCGTCCGCCTGCTGCACCGAGAAGCCGAGCACGCGCGCCGCGTCGCGCACCGCGCTGCGCCCACGCCACGTGATGTGCTCGCACACCATGGCCGCATGCTCGCGCCCGTAGCGCTCGTACACGTACTGCAGCACGCGCTCGCGCTCCTCGTGCGCGATGTCGATGTCGATGTCCGGCGGTTCCTTGCGCTCCTCGCTCAGGAACCGCTCGAAGAGCAGCTCGAGCTTGACCGGATCGACCGCCGTGATCGCGAGACAGTAGCAGACCGCGCTGTTGGCCGCGGAGCCACGCCCCTGGCAGAGAATCCCCTCGCGCCGCGCGAAGCGCACGATGTCCCACACGATCAGGAAGTAGCCTGCGAGTCCGAGCCGCGCGATCATCCCCAGCTCGTGCTTGAGCTGCGCATCGTGCTTCGCCGAACGGCGCGCGGTTTTCGGCGCGCCCCATCGCTCATGCGCGCCCTGCGCCACGAGACGCGTCAGGTATTCGTCGGCGCTCACCCCCGGCGGCAGCGAGAACCCGGGCAACGCAGGCTTGAGGTCGCCCAGACGAAACGTGCAGCGCGCCGCCACGTCGAGCGTCGCGCGCACGCCGGCGTCGTCGTGCTGCCAGCGCCGGCGCACCTGCGCCGCGCCCTTGAGGTACCACTCGCCGTTCGGGCGGAGCCGCGTCCCCATCTGGTCGAGCGGCAACCGATGCTTGAGCGCCAGCAGCACGTCGTGCACGATCCGGTCGCGTGCGCGCACGTAGTGGACGTTGTTGGTCACCACCCACGGCAGCCCGAGCGCTCGCGCACAGGCGAGCAACCCGCGCACGATCGCGCGCTCCTCCGGCAGGTGATGGTCCCAGCACTCCACCCAGACGCGCCGCTCGAAGATGTCGGCGAGCGTGGCGAGTGCGCTGCACGCCGCGTCGTCCTCGCCGCGCGCGACGAGGCGCGGCACCCAGCCGCGCGGGCAGCCGGTGAGCGCCACCACGCCAGCGGCATGGCGCGCGAGCGTGTCGAGCGTGACCCCCGGGCTCCCGCGCTCCGTATCGAGCCGCGCGCGCGTGATCAGCGCACAGAGGTTGCCATACCCCTCGCGCGTTTCAGCCAGCAGCACCAGGTGCGTGCGCGCCGGAACACACACGGTGAGCTCGACGCCCAGGATCCCCGCGATGCCCGCCGTGTTGGCCGCCTGCGCAAAGCGCACCGCGCCGCCCATGTCGTCGTGGTCGGTGAGGGCGAGCGCGTGCATGCCGAGCTCGTGGGCACGCGCCACCAGCGCCTCCGGTTCGCCGGCGCCGTCCTGCAGCGAGAAAACCGAATGACAGTGGAGCTCGACGTAGCCGGCCTCGGGAGCATTCATGCCGCGCCCGTTCCGCCGGGCCGGGCCCGGCAGGGATGCGCGCGCCCGGGAACCGAACGCGCCCCTCCGGCCTTGGGTCCTCGATGCTGTCGTCGCCCGACTCTCCCCACTCGGCTGAAACCGCGCTCACCGACGACGCGGCCAAGGGGGCGTTGCTCGATGCCGCCGACCGGATGACGCCGGCGGAACTCGACGCGCTGCCGTACGGCATGATCCAGCTCGACCCGAGCGGCCGCATCCTCAAGTACAACCTCGTCGAGTCGCGCCTCGCCTCGCTGCCGCAGCAGGCGCAGATCGGCAAGCACTTCTTCACCGAAGTGGCGCCCTGCACCAAGGTCCAGCAGTTCTACGGCCGCTTCAAGGAAGGGGTCGTGCGCGAGTCGCTCGATGCCACGTTCGAGTATCACTTTGCCTTCAAGCAGTCGCCGCGCGACGTCACGGTGCGGTTGTTCTACTCGCGCCGCACGCGCACGGTCTGGGTGATGATCGCCGATCACGAGGGGAAGCCGCTGTCGTCCTGAGCGCGTTGTCGTCCTGAGCGCAGCGAAGGACCTGCTTGTGCCGTTGCTTTTCGCTTCGCTCAATCCACCCACCCTTGCAGGAACCACCCGCGCCTGGGCTCCTGCCGGTCGCGGTAGAGCACCACGTCGGCGCGCGCCTCGCCATCGAGCGCGCCCTCGCCGCGCCAGTAGTCGCGCTGCCACGGCGACGACCACCAGTCGCCGCCCAGCCGCTCGGGGCCCTGCACGCGCGCGAGCACCACGCGCCGCCCCTCCCACCAGAGCGCGCGCGGCCGCCCGTCGGCCACTTCCACCTCCACGCTCGCCGCCTGCGCGAAGGTGCGCATCGCGCCCGACGCATCGCCATCGACGGGTACCGCAAGCGGAACGAACCCGTCCACGAGCGGCTCCACCCCCTGCGCCGGCGGTGGCGTGAGCGTCGCCCCATGCGCGACATCCTCCCACACGCCAGCGGATTCGGGACGATGCGTATCGCGCAGCGCGGGACGCACCACCGTGCCCGGCCCCAGCTCCGCGCGCAACCGCGCGAGCGCGGCATCGGCCGCGGCCGGATCGCGCCACGCGGCATCGAGCAGGCCGCCCTGCTCACCGCCCATCGGCGCCGTCGCCGTGATCGCGACCTCCACCGCGAGCACCGGCGCGGCGAGCGTCCACGTATCGAGCAGCGCGCGGCAGCGCTCGAAGAGCGGCGCCAGTCGCGCGAGCGGCGCGGGACAGCGCACCTCGCGCGTCACCGTGTGGGCGGTACGACGTTCGGGCAGCGCGCCGCGCGCATCGTCGAGCGTGAGCGTGATCGCCACCACCGCCGCCGCGCGCGCATCGGCCACGAGTTCACCCACGAGCCGGTCGAGCGCCGCGCGCACGAGGAAGAGCACCGGCTCGAGCGTCGCCGCGGGCACGGCCAACTCCGCCGCCACCGCGCGCGGCCGCTCCGTGCGCACGAGGGACGGACGACGCGCATCCTCGCCGCGCGTGAGCCGCCACGCCGCGAGCCCCTCGTCGCCCCAGCGCGCTTCGACATCGTCGGGGGCGAGCGATGCGAACGCCCCCGCCGTGCCAAGGCCGAGCGCGATCAGGCTCTCGCGCACTTCGGCGTCCATCGGCACGAGCGAGAGTGGCGCTGGCGCGAGATACGCCGCGCCCGCGCCCGCGTGCACGATCACGCCGTGACGCCCGGCGCGCGTGGCCACGCCGCGTCGCACCGCATCGGTCGTGTCGCCCCATGTGGCGGCGCGCGCCACCACGCACGCGTCGGCAACGGCCACGCGCGCATCCGGATGCCACGCGCGCGCGATCGTCTCCAAGGCGTCGATCAGCGCTGCTTCACCACCGATGCCATCGAAGCCGGTCGCACCCACCCACCACGTGCCCGGCGCGCCGGCGGCGGGGGTCACCTGCGGGCTCGCGCCCACGAGTGCGGCGGTCACGCGCAGCACCGCATCGCCGAGCACGGTGGC
>JANYHJ010000006.1 GCA_025359135.1 Gemmatimonadota bacterium
GTGCTCGAGCACCTCGGGCATGTGCGAGCCCGTCTTGATGATCGTTTCCGGGCGGATGCCTTCCGCCAGCAAGTACCGGCGGGCGTGCTCGCTGAGTACCAGATTGATGTCGCTGAGGTGGTCGAGGACCTTGCGGTTCAGCTCTTCGGGCACGCGCTCGTCGAAGCAGCGATTCCCGGCCTCCATGTGAAAGACCGGGATCTTGCGGCGCTTCGCCGCGATCACCGCGAGGCCCGTGTTCGTGTCGCCGTAGAGGAGCAAGGCCTCCGGCCGGGTGGCCGCGAAGAGCTCATCGGTGCTTGCGATGACCGCCGCGATCGTTCCCGCGGCCGTCGGGCGATTTGCCTCGAGGAAGTGGTCCGGCTTCCGGATGCCGAGGTCGTCGAAGAAGATCTCGTTCAACTCGTAGTCGTAGTTCTGTCCCGAGTGCACAAGCACGTGCGTGGTTCGCGCGTCGAGTTCGGCGATGACCCGGCTCATCTTGATCAGTTCGGGCCGCGTCCCCACCAGTGTCATGACCTTACGCATCGACGGCCGGGCCGAGCAGCTTGTGGCGGAGCAACAGCGCCTTGATCTCGGCGACGTCGAGACGTCGGGTATTGGCCGAGGTGTAGTCCTCCAACTCCGAAATCCGCTGTTCGCCCTCGACGAAATAGGCGCGATAGTTGAGGTCGCGGGCGTCCGCGTGCACGCGGAAGTACCGGTCACGGTCCTCCGCCGCCGCGCGTTCCTCGCGCGACAACAGGGTCTCGTGGAGCTTCTCCCCGTGTCGTGTACCGATCACGCGTACTGGAACGCGCGACTCCATGAGCTCCGACACCGCCTGGGCGAGGTCGCCGACGGTGCACGCGGGCGCCTTCTGGATGAAGATGTCGCCGGGCCGGCCGTTCTCGAATGCGTGCAGGACGAGGTCGACCGAGTCTTCGAGCGACATGAGGAAGCGCGTCATGTTGGGATCCGTCACGGTGAGGGGCTCACCCCTCCGGATCTGGCTCACGAAAAGCGGAATCACCGATCCGCGCGACCCCATGACGTTGCCGTACCTGGTCGCGCAGAGCACCGGCCCGCCGGACGGCACCGATCGCGACTTCGCGATCATGAGCTTCTCCGCCATCGCCTTCGTCACGCCCATGGCGTTCACGGGATAGACCGCCTTGTCCGTGCTGAGGACGACGACGCGCTGCACCCCCGTCTCGATCGCGGCGGTGAGCACGTTCTCGGTGCCGAGCACGTTCGTCTTCACCGCCTCCATCGGGTAGAACTCGCACGACGGAACCTGCTTGAGCGCCGCCGCATGGAACACGAAGTCGACCCCGCGCATCGCCTCGACGATCGAGCCATGGTCACGCACGTCGCCGATGTAGAACGTGGCCTTGTCGCTGGCCAACCCGATGCGCATGTCCTCCTGCTTCTTCTCGTCACGGCTGAACACGCGTACCTCGCGCACACCGGTCCCCAGAAGGCGGCGTAGCACGACGTTCCCGAAGGACCCCGTGCCACCCGTGATCATCACCGTCCGATCAGTGAGCATCGGCCGTGGAAGCGACGTGCATGGCGTGCATCTTGGCAACCAGCTCTGGCCACGGCGCGGGCACCCAGCTCGTGGCGGCTCGGAAACGCGAGGAATCCAACGCGCGGTTGATTCGGACGGAGTCATCCGGGACGATCTCGACCGCCCGCCCGTACGTATGCGCGATGAGCCGCAGCAGGTCGAGCTTCGAGATCGCGTCCGAGGAGACGTGGTAGAGTCCGTGCAGGTCGGCACGCGGGAGCACGTGGTCACGAATGACGCACGCCAGCTCCACCCACGGCAGCCCGGAGTAGATCGCGTGGGAGAAGCCGCGCACGCTCTGGCCAGCGCCCATGAACCATTCGACCAGGCCCAACCGCGTCGCGAGTTCGTGCCCAATACCAGAGGTTCGCAGCGTGATCACGTGTGATTGGTGCCGGACCTCCCCAAGGTACTTCGACTGGCCGTACATGTCCGACGCATCGGACGGGTCGTCCTCGACGTACGGTCCCGTCCGACCCGAGAACACGCAGTCGGTGCTCACGTGGATCAGTCGCGCCCGCGCTTGGCCGCAGAGCGCCGCCAGACGGTGCGGGTAGAGCGCGTTGATCGGAATGGCCACGAGCGGATCGTCCGCCGCAGCGAGCTGCTTGACGATCCCGACAGCGTTCACGACGACATCTGGACGTACGCGCTCCATCACGGCCATCAGGCCTTCGTCCTGGCGGACATCGACACCCGACGGCAGGTGCGCGTACGCGTCCGCCGGGAAGTGGCGGCGCGCGCCTTCGTCCCGCAGGGTCCCCCACGTCTCGAAGCGCGGGTCCGCGTGGAAGACCTGGTGCAGTGCGCTCCCGAACATGCCGGTCACGCCGATGATGAGAATGCGCATCGCGAAGGACTGGTGTGCCGCTGCTGGGAGGGATCGCGGAGGTCGCCGAACGTGCCGGATCTGACGGAGCGCCGCGCGTCGTGAAATCTCGCTGACAGGCGCTCGCAAGACAAGCAACGGCAGCACGATAGCCGTGGCGTGCCTCCGACGCGCCGACTAACTTCCGCGCGCGAGTCAGCGAATTGCGATGAGCCGAACTTGACGCTTCCTCGCCGCAGGAGCCGCGCGGCTACGCGCGCTGACCTCTGCCCGCCCCTTCCCCGATGCCACGCCGCGTCACCCCAGACACAGCTCCGCGTCCAGCACATGAGCCGACGCCTGGGCGCAAGGTGACATTCTGGTCATCAGTCGAATCCGACGCCTTCATGTCGGGACTTCTGCGGACGCTCAGCGCGCGCGGCTTCCGCGTGCGGCAACGCTACGCCATCGGTGCCCTCACGTACCGGGGTGCCCGAACCACGATCGCTCGAGCCGCCGTGCGCCTGCGCGCGTATCTGGAGTATCCGTTGCGGTTGGCCTGGGCGCTGTCGACGTCAACCGCAGGCGAGGTTCATGTCGTCACGACCAATCCGTTCTTCGGTCCTTGGATTGCCCTCCTGGCGGCACCTCGCGGCATCACCGTCGTGCACCTCGTGTACGACCTGTTCCCCGAAGCGCTGCTCGTGGCTGGCATGATCCGCGAGGATGCCCTCACAACGCGCGTCATGCGACGGATCGTCCGCAGCACGCTTCGCCGCGCGGCCGCGAACGTCTTTCTCGGCGATCGCCTGCTACGGGCGGGCTCCGCGCAATTCGGATCCATTCCCCGCGCGATCACCATTCCAGTGGGTGCCGACGCCGCGCCCTTTGCCGCGAACGCACCGCGAGGCTTGCTGGCGGGCACCGTGATCGACATTCTGTACTGCGGCAACGTCGGCAACATGCATGAGGTGGACACCGTCGTGGAAGGGCTCCGTGCGCTCGCCGTGCGCCGTGCTCGGCCGAACGTATCCGTCACGTTTCACGCGTCCGGGCCCGGGTACGCCTCGCTGCGCCGCCAGCTGTCCGCCAGCGGCCACGACGGCGAAACCTTCGTGTCGCTGGACGAGGCACTTTCCGAAGCCGACTGGACCGCGCGCATGTCCCGCGCGCACGTCGCACTGGTGACCATGAAGCGGGGCGCCGAGCGCGTCGTCATGCCCAGCAAGACGTACAGCGCCCTCGCTGCGGGGCAGGCCATCCTCGCCATCTGCGAACGCGATTCCGACCTCGCATCACTGGTCACGCTTGGAGACTGCGGCTGGCTCGTCGATCCCGGCGACGTCGACGCCTTGCTCGCGGCAATCGATGAAATCGCATCGAAGCCGGACGTGCTGCATGCCCGACGCGCCAATGCGTTCCGACTTGGCCAGGAGGTCTACTCTGAAGGAGCGATTGCCACCTCGTGGATCGCGCTCCTCGAACGGCTGCCATCGCGAGCGCTGTCCGACGCTGTGCCAGGCGCCGGTGCGCTGCGCTAGCTTCCACATTCTCGCGCGCCTCACGTCAACGCCCCCTCGCGTCCGTCCGACCAATGTCGCACTTCGAGGACCTCGACACTCCTATCTACGTTGCTGGGCACGCCGGCCTGGTAGGCGGCGCGATCTCGAGAGCGCTCAAGGCTCGTGGCTACACGCGGGTGATCGGGCGCACGCGGGCCGACCTGGACCTCGAAGATCCTGCCGCCGTCCGCCGCTTCTTCGAGCGCGAGCGTCCGACGCACGTTTTCCTCGCCGCGGCCAAGGTGGGAGGTATTCACGCAAACAATACCTACCCCGCAGACTTCATCCGTTCGAATCTGTTGATCCAGCTCAACGTGGTCGAAGCGGCATACCGCGCGGGCACGCGCCGGCTGATGTTCCTTGGGTCGTCCTGCATCTATCCGAAGCTCGCACGGCAGCCGATCCCCGAGGATGAACTGCTCGCAGGGCGGCTCGAGCCGACCAACCAGCCGTACGCCGTCGCGAAAATCGCGGGCATCGAATTGTGCGACTCGTACAACCGGCAGTACGGAACCGACTTCGTCTCGGTCATGCCCACGAACTTGTACGGGCCCGGCGACAACTTCGACCTGCAGAACGCGCACGTGATCCCGGCCTTGATGCACCGCTTTCACCTCGCCAAGCTCGCTGGAGACTCGAGTGTGACGGTTTGGGGCAGTGGAAAGCCACGCCGGGAGTTTCTCCACGTCGACGACCTCGCCGACGCGTGCGTCTTCCTGATGAAGGGCTACGAGGGGCGCGGCATCATCAATATCGGATGCGGCGAGGACGTGGCCATTGCCGAGTTGGCACAGACGATTCGCGACGTCGTCGGCTTCGCGGGCCGCCTCGAGTTCGATGCGTCCAAGCCGGACGGCACGCCCCGCAAGCTCCTTGACGTGTCGAAGTTGTTCGCGCTCGGATGGCGCCCCCGCGTGCGATTCGCCGACGGGCTGGCCGACGTGTACCGGTGGTTCTGCGCGCACGAGTCGGACGCCCGCCGCTGAGCGGTTGGCTGCCGGCGATGCACACCAACCGCTCGCTCGCGCGATGAGCTACCGCGGCAAGCGCGCCATGGACCTCGTGCTCGTGGGTGTCAGTGCGCCGGCGTGGCTTCCGCTGCTCGCGCTGCTCGCGCTGGTCGTGCGTCGCAACCTCGGCCGCCCGGTGCTCTTCCGGCAGATGCGACCCGGGCGCGATGCGCTCCCCTTCGAGCTCCTCAAGTTCCGGACCATGACCGATGCACGCGGACCGAACGGCCTCCTCCTGCCCGATGCCGATCGACTCACGCCGTTCGGTGCGTGGCTGCGCAGCACTTCGCTCGACGAACTGCCGGAGTTGCTGAATGTCATCCGTGGCGAGATGAGCCTGGTGGGCCCTCGCCCGCTCCTCACGGAGTACCTGCCACGATACTCCGCGGCACATCGGCGTCGGCATGCGATACGCCCTGGCCTGACGGGCCTCGCACAGGTGAGTGGCCGGAACACGTTGAGCTGGAGCGACCGCTTCGATCTCGACGTGGTGTACGTCGACCGATGCAGCTTCACGCTCGATCTGCAGATCCTCTTCCGCACGATCAAGCCGGTGTTCGCCCGTACTGGCGTCACTTCCGGCGGCACGGCAACGATGCAGGAGTTCATCAGCTACGAGCAACCCGGCGACGATCAGCATTCCTGCTGAGGCGCGATTTCCTGGGCAGCCACCGAACGAGGATGACGGTGCTGCCGTGACGAGAGGTCGGCGCTCAGCGCGTCGCGCGTCGCAGGACGTGACGCGCGACGCTTGCCACTCGGTCCACGTCCCCGTCGCCCAGCGTCGGGTGCACGAGGAACATGAGGCTGGTCTCGCCCAGCGCCTTGGCCACGGGGAGGCGGACCGACGGTCGCGCGTCGGAGCCGTCGAACGCCTGCTCGAGGTAGACTTCGCTGCAACTTCCGCTGCCGCAGGGCGCCCCAGCGTCCGTGATGTCGTTCATGATCCGGTCCCGCGACCAGCCTGTTGCGAGCGCGTCCGGCCGCACGAATGCGTAGAACTTGTAGTAGCTGTGCTCGACGTCCGGACCTGGTGCAGGCACGCGAACGGCCGACAGGTCCGAGAGGGCCGCCGTGAGGCGATTCGCGTGCTGGCGCCGCCGCGCGATCGAGGCATCGAGTTTGCGCAAGGCCACTCGGCCCTGCGCCGCCTGCACTTCCGTCATGCGCCAGTTGCTGCCGAACGATGAATGCACCCAGCGGTATCCGGGCGGATGATCGCGTTCGAATACCGCCGACCAGGACTTGCCGTGATCCTTGTATGACCAGAGGCGATCCCACGCAGCGGCGTCATTCGTGGTGACCATGCCACCTTCGCCGAGCGTCGTCAGGATCTTGTCCTGGCAGAACGAAAACGCTCCCATGTGGCCCAGCGCCCCGGTCATGCGACCACGCCAGCGCGCGCCGTGGCTCTGCGCGCAGTCTTCGATCACCACAAGGCGTCGAGCATCCGCGAGCGCCATGATCTCATCCATGTCGCAGGGCCATCCCGCAAGGTGCACCGCGATGATCGCCCGCGTCCGTGTCGTCAGAACCGGTTCAATGGAGGCCGCCGTGATGTTCTGGGATTCCGGATCGACGTCGGCAAAGACCGGGCGGGCGCCGAGCGCGATCACGCAGGATGCGGAGGCCAGAAAGGAGCGCGGCGTGACCACCACCTCATCGCCCGGACCGATGCCGAGCGCGCGAAGCGCACCTTCCAGCGCGACCGTCCCGTTGGCGAGCGCGATCGCGTGGTGCGTGCCAACCCATTGCGCGAACTCCGCTTCGAACGACCGGCCCTGATCGCCGGTCCAGTAATTGACCTTTCCCGACCGCATTACCTCTGTTGCCGCGGCGATCTCGTCCTCCCCGAAGACGGGCCACCCCGGCAGTGGGTCTGCAATGCGAGGCGTGGAGAGCTCGGACATCGTGTCCGGACGTGCAGAACTTGCCGCGGTCATGCGCACCAGTGCGAAAGGAATGAGCTGTCTACACGGCGGAAAGCTACGAGTTCACGGACTGTGAATGTAGCGTCGCCGTGTATCGGCGGTCGCGAACGTCACGTCACTCACCCCAATGACGCTGGGTATGAACGAGACCTCGCTTGGTCGCACTTCTCGCTCCGCTCAGTCACCCTGCGCATGATGCCGCGTTGCACCAGCGCCATCTTCACAGCGCGATGTGACGCACGTCACAACGAGACATGCCCGGGCAAAACTGATTCTCCGGCGATGCGCGTAGCAAGATCGTGTCACAGCCACGCGAGTCGTGCTAACTTCCGCTCTGTGCAACCCGTTGGGCGAACCGCTGTGATCGCGACACGCTACAGGGGAAGCTCCGCCGACGATGGCAGGGCCCCCGCGCTGTCTTTACCGCTGACAATGTCGCCGGCTCCGTGATCGGGTCTCCGCAGCACTCCGAACCCACTCGATTGGTTCGCAACCGCTACCTCCTGCTGTTCGATGCGGTGGCCCTCACCGCGTCGGCCTTGGCGGCGTATGCCCTGCGCTTCGAATCCTGGGCGCCACTCCGCGACCTCTCGAATCCGATCTTCGCCTACGTCGCGCTGAGTGTGCCGGTGCGACTTGCGATCTTCCTGCTTGGCGGGCTGTATCGCCGCCTGTGGCGCCACGCCAGCGTTAGCGAACTCGAGCAGATCTTCCTCGTCGGCCTCGTCGGCTCGCTGGCGACGGTCGTGATCGGGGCGTGGGGCATGGCGGCAGCTGGGTTGATGGAGGGGCGCGTCCCGATGTCGGTCCTCGCGTTCGACGTTCTCACCACGATCGCCGCTCCCGCGTCGTCGCGCTTGCTCATCCGGATCGGTCTGCTGCGACGGTTCCGCGTTCGGAGGAGCGAGGACGACATGGCTCGCGTGATCATCGCGGGCGCCGGCAGTACCGGGCAAGCGGTGGCGAAGGAACTGCAGGCGAATCCGCGGTTGCGGATGCTCCCCGTCGCATTCGTCGACGACGATCCGGTGAAACAGCGGCTCGTCATTGCCGCGCTTCCGGTCAAGGGCGCGCTCAACTGCCTCGCCGACGTCGCGCACGAAGCGAAGGCCGACCGCCTGATCATCGCGATGCCGAACGCGTCCGGTGCAGTGATTCGCAACGTGGTGGCGACGGCGCTCGCGGCGCGCCTCGAGACGCGTACGGTGCCCGGGCTCTCCGACCTGATCTCGGGTCGCGCCAACGTCAGCCAGATCCGCGAGGTCGAGATTCAGGATCTTCTGCGCCGCCCGCCGATCGAGACCGACCTGCAGTCGGTTTCGGCGCTGGCCACCGGCCGCGTTGTGCTGGTGACGGGGGCTGGGGGCTCGATCGGCTCGGAACTCTGCCGCCAGCTTGCACAACTCGCACCGTTCCGCCTCGTCGTCCTTGGGCACGGCGAGAACTCGATCTTCGACATCTACCACGAACTCCGAGACCAGTTCCCCGCGCTTCACGTGACTCCCGTGATCGCCGATGTTCGCGATCGTTCACGTATCCGCGATCTGGTCCACTCCTGTCGTCCCCACGCGATCTTCCATGCGGCGGCGCACAAGCACGTGCCGCTCATGGAGGCGAATGCCGCCGAGGCTGTCACGAACAACGTGGCCGGCACCCGCAACGTCGTGGACGCGGCGGTCGAAGCGGGTACGGCGCACTTCGTCATGATCTCGACCGACAAAGCGGTGCGGCCCACGAGCATCATGGGCGCGACCAAACGGCTCGCAGAGATGGTCACGCAAGCCGCCGCCGCGCGGCACGGACGCAACTTCGTATCGGTGCGATTTGGCAACGTGCTCGGCAGTCGCGGCAGCGTCGTCCCGGTCTTCCTCCGCCAGATTCACTCGGGTGGTCCGGTCAGGGTCACGCATCCAGAGATGCGCCGGTACTTCATGACCATTCCGGAGGCGGTGCAGCTCGTGCTGCAGGCAGGAGCCCAAGGCCGGGGACGCGAGGTCTTCGTGCTCGACATGGGCGAGCCCATCAAGGTCGTGGACATCGCGGCCGACCTGATCAGGCTCTCCGGACTCGAGGTCGGCACCGACATCGCCATCGAATTCACCGGAATCCGCCCCGGCGAGAAGCTGTACGAGGAGATGTTCTTCTCGGACGAGAACGCGACGCGCACCGAACATCCGAAGGTGCTTCGCGCCAAGCTGCCGCTCCTACCTGATACTGGCGCCCCAATCGAGGCGTTGATAGCCGCCGCCGAGTCTGGAGCTGGTGAAGAGGAGATTCGCCGCCGTCTGAACGCGCTCGTGCCTGATTTCCAGCCCGTCGACTATGATCGCATCACGCCGGTGCGGGCCTTGGAAGCGATCGACACGGATCCCGGCAATGACGTGGCGGCGCACTCCGTCGGATCCAATGGTTCAGGCAGCATCGGCATGACGGCGCCCTCGTCCGGGGCAGACCCGGAGCGACTCGAGCAACTTCGTCGCATCTCCCGCCCCTCGCAGCCGGCCATCGTGCCCTGACCGCGCACGAGTTGGTCGCCAGGTCACGTACTCAGCCGCGCCCGCAACCGCCCCGCCAGCTCCGCGCTCACCCGCGCCCGCACCACGATCACGTCGTCCTCGGTGGTCTGCTCGATCACCTCCCCGCTCCGGTGCAACTCCGCCAGCGTGCGTCCATCCGCCGCCGGCACGCGGAACTCCTGCACCGGCCGTGACGCCTGTTGCAGCGTCAGCAGCGTCGCGCGCAGCGACTCGAGCCCGCCGGGCTTGAGCGCGGAGACGAACACCGAGCCTGGCAGGAGTTCTGACATGCGCGCCTCGAGCGCCTCGGCTTGTTCGCTCGGCAGGAGGTCCATCTTGTTGAAGACGTG
>JANYHJ010000016.1 GCA_025359135.1 Gemmatimonadota bacterium
GGGGCGCGACCACTGGTCGCGCCCCTCTTTTGTCTCGTCAATGCGCGCCGAATGGCAACGCGTGCACCAGCACCGGGCATTCGGTGCCGTCGGCCGTGCGACCCACCAGCACGGCGCCGACGGCGACTTCGCGGCGCACCATGCCGAGCGCAATCGGCCCCAGGCGCGGTGAGAGCACCGAGCTGCGCACGTCGCCGACCACCTTGCCTTCGGCGTCGAACAGTTCGGCGGCCGGCGGCAATCCGTTGGCCGCATCGAAGCGCAGCCCGCGCAGGTGGCGATTGACGTGTCCGCGGAAGTGCACGCGCGCGACCGTCTCCTGCCCGGTGTAGCACCCCTTCGTGTACGAGATCGCGTGCCAGTCGTCGAGGTTCGCTTCCTGCGGAATCGTGTTCTCGTCCATGTCGAGGCCGAACTCGGGACGGCCGTGCTCCACGCGCGCAATCTCCCACGCGATCAATCCACCGCTCACCGCGCCCGCCGCATTCGCCCGCGCGCGCATGTCGACCGCGTCCGCCTCGCTCACCCAGAGATCCCACGCCTCCAGTCCGATCTCGTTGCTGCGCGCCACGCGAATCACGCGCGGCAACAGGACCTCGCGGATGCCATCCACCGGAACCGCCTCGAGGATGTCGGTCGTGAGCCCCGTGATCTCCGCCACAATGCGCCGCGACTCGGGACCCGCGATCGTGAGGTGACGCCACGCGGCAGCCTCGTCACGCAGCTTGGCGAGGCGCGGATTCACGTACTTGCGCACCATCTCCCACCAGGCGGCCGCCGAGCGTGGGGCGATGTCGAGCCAGAGCGTGTCGGGCGCGAGGCAGAAGATGCGTACGTCGGCGATGACCTTGCCCTTGGCCGTGAGTGCGGCGGCATGCAGGCCGATGCCCGGCTCGAGCGCGATCACGTCATTGGTGACGAGTCCCGTGAGCGTCTCGCGCGCCTTCGCGCCCTCGGCGAATCCTCGCCCGCGTTCGCTGCGGTCGAGGAGCATCGCGCCATGCCGCAGCTCGTGATACTCCAGACCGGCATCGCCGTAGTGGAGCACCACGTCGTGACCAGCCACCGCCGTTGTCTGCGCGCTGCGCGGCACGAGGGCCATCGTCACCGAGCGACACTCCGCATTCACGGGAAGCACCCTTATGGTGCGCGCGCCGTACGCGGGAGCGGACGGCTTGTGCTGCGAAGGTGCGACGTGGACCGGAGCTTGTAAACACCCCGGACGGAGGGGGAGAGACGGACGCCGCCGGGGGCTGGCGGAGGGGCGGCCCGCTAGTCCCGGCGCCCGTAGCTCGCGTCGAGCAATTCGATCGGATGCACGACGCGCTGCACGCGGCGCGCGCGCGCGAGGCCGGCGCCGATCTGCATGTGACAACCGGGATTGCCACTCACCACGAAGGCGGCGCCCGTCGCGACAATCGCGACAAGCTTGGGTGCGAGCACGCGCGCCGCGACGTCCGGTTCAATCAGGTTGTAGATGCCCGCCGAGCCGCAGCACTGGTCGGCGTCTTCCAACGCGCGAACGTCAAGCCCGGGAATGGCCGCCAGCACGAGCGCCGGTTCGCGCACGAGCCGCTGCGCGTGCTGCTGGTGACACGGGTTGTCCGCCGTGACGGTGAGTGCGAGCGGCCCACCCGCGACCGGGCCCGCAGCCGCGAGCAACTCACTCGTGTCACGAACCGCGCCGGAAAACGCACGCGCGCGCGCCGCCCACGCTGCATCGTCCGACAGCAGGTGGTCGTATGACTTGCACATCGCGCCGCAGCCGGCTGCGTTCGCCGCGATGAACGTCGCGCCGCTCTGCTCGAAGGCCGCGATATTGGCGCGCGCAAGCGTGCGTGCACCGTCTCGATCGCCGGCGTGCGCGTGCAGCGCGCCGCAGCACTGCTGCCCCGACGCGTCGCTCAACGTGTACCCGTTGGTCACGAGCACGCGCCGCGTTGCGTCGTGCACGTGGCCGAAGAGTCCGTGCATGACGCACCCGGTCAGCAAGGCCACCGACTCGCGTGCGCTCGCCTCCGGCGCGCGCGTCGCCGTGCCGCGACGTGGTGGCAGTGCCGGCGCCGTGCTCGCGAGCATCGCGTTGGCCTGGCCCAAGCGCCCCGGCAACCGCGACAGCAGCGACGCGATTCCGCTCGAGCGCAGCACCCGCAGTACCGCGAGCAGCGAACGCAGCAGGGGCCGCCGGCCGAACACGCCGAGGATCGCGCGCGCTTGCCAGGGAAGCGGTCGCACGCCGGCCACCGTCGCACGCGTCGCCTCGAGCAACGCGCCGTACGGCACGCCGCTCGGGCACGCCGTCTCGCAGCCGCGACAGCCGAGGCAGCGGTCGAGGTGCGTGCCCACACCCGTATCGTCGAGCGCCACCGTTCCCTCGGCAAGCGCGCGCATCAGGACGAGCCGGCCGCGCGGCGAGTCGTTCTCGTCCTCGAGCGCGAGGTACGTGGGACAGGCGTTGAGACAGAAGCCGCAGTGCACGCAGAGGTCGAGTCCAGCCACCTCCTGCGCGAGCGGCGTGCCGGCGAGCGCGACCGGCAGTGGGCGGCGCGTGACCGTGGGTGCGTTCATCCGAGGATGCCGGGATTGAGCACGGACGCGGGATCGAACGCCTCGCGCACGCGCTGCGACAGTGCCTCCGTGGTGGGCACGCGGAAACTGTGCGTCGCTTCGGCCGACAGCATCGGATCGGCGGCCGGGCGTTCACGGATCGCGGTAGGCGTGGTGCGCCAGCGTCCGCCCGCCACGTAGGGATCATCGCCGTCGCGCAGCTGCGCGCTCACGCGCAACACGCCGCGTTGCACGGAACAGTGCGCGACGACGACGCGACCGTCGTCGTCGCCCGCGTGCTGGATCGCGCGCGCGAGCGACGGCCAGCGTGACGGCGACACCGACTCCCGCCAGGTTGACGCCTGCGCCGGCTCGATCGATCGCAGTCGCGTCCACACATCGGTGGGGGCCTCGGCCATCTCGCCGCCAGCGTGCAAGGCCTGCACGGCGGCGCGCACTAACGCCGCGTTGCCGCCCACGCGCACGAGTGCGCACGCGAACGCGCCGAGGCCAAGGGCGGCGGCCGCAGTGGCATTCACCAGCTCGAGCGACAGCGGCACAAGCGCACCCGTGCGGAGCGACTCGACCCGCGCGATGGCCGCAGCATCGCTGACCGGTAGCGCGAAGGTCCGATCCACCGCGGGGCGCGCTCGCAGGCGTAGGCTCGCGGCCGTGAGGACGCCGAGCGACCCCCACGCGCCGACGTTGAGCCGCACGAGGTCGAAGCCCGCCACGTTCTTGACGACGCTGCCGCCGGCGCGCACCACGGATCCGCGTCCGTCGACGAGCTCGAGTCCGAGCGCGAGATCGCGAGGCAGTCCGAGCGTCGCGGCGCACGGTCCCGCGGTGGCGGTCGCGAGGGTGGCACCCACCGTACCCGCATCGCCGCCCCACGGCATGAGCGGACACCACTGTCCGTGCGGCGCGGTGAGGGCATCGAGCTCGGCGATCGTCATGCCGGCGCCGACCGTGCAAGTGAGGTCCCCCGGCGTGTAGTGAATGACATCGCTCAAGGCGCGCACGTCGAGCGTATCGGAGTCGGCGCGCACGGGGCGACCGGCGTCGAGCCAGGTGCGCGCGCCGACGATGCGCAGCGCCGTGTCCCGTGCCGCAGCGTCCGACACGGCGGCGACGACGTCGGCGGTTGTGGTGGCGCGCGTGTCGACGGCGCTCATGCGCGCGCTGCGCGTGCGGTGGCGCGCCACGCCACCGCGCCCGTCCATTCCCGGCAACTGTGCATCGGCACGACCTTGCCGGGATTGGCGCGACGCTCCGGATCGAACGCCGCCCGCAAGCGGCACATGGCGTCGAGCGTCGGCAGGCCGAAGAGCGCTTCCATGTAGACGAGCTTGTCGAGTCCCACGCCGTGCTCTCCGGTGATCGTGCCGCCGGCCGCAATGCAGCGCGACATGATCTCGGTACACGCCGCGTGCACGCGCTCGACCACCGCGGCGTCGTTGCCGTCGTACGGAATGTTGGGATGCAGGTTGCCGTCGCCCGCGTGGAAGACGTTGCACACCGTCAATCCGTACGCCTTGCCGATGGCGTCGATCTCGGCAGCAGCTCGGCGAGCTTGGTGCGCGGCACCACGGCGTCCTGCACCATGAGGTGCGAGGCGATGCGCCCCATGGCACCGAACGCCTTCTTGCGACCCTGCCAGAGCCGCGCGCGCTCGGCGGCATCGGTGGCGGTGGTGACCTGGCGCGCGCCGCACGCGCGCAGGATCTCGTCGCATGCGCGCGCATCGTCGTCGAGGCCCGGCACCGCGCCGTCATGTTCGACGAGCAACACGGCGGCCGCGTCCACTGGATAGCCCGCCGCGTAGACCGACGCTTCCACCGCGCGGATCGTGGGCTGGTCCATGAGTTCGAGCGCAGCCGGCAGGATGCCCGCGGCGATGATCGCGCTCGTGGCGCGTGCCGCCGCATCGACCGACGTGAAGTCGGCGAGCTGCGTGATGACCAGCTGCGGCAGCGGCACGAGGCGCACCGTGAGGTCGAGCGCGACGCCGAAGCAGCCTTCCGAGCCGATGAACGCTCCGAGCAGGTCGATCCCCTCGCACTCGCCATCGGCGTCGCCGAGCACGACGATCTCGCCGTCGGGCAGGATCACGGTGGCCTGCAGCACGTGGTTGAGCGTGACGCCGTACTTGAGACAATGCGGACCGCCCGCGTTCTCGGCCGCGTTGCCGCCGAGCGTGCAGGCGGCCTGACTCGATGGATCGGGCGCGTACTGGAGGCCGAGCGGCGCGGCCACGCGCGAGAGCGTCGCGTTGACGACGCCCGGCTCGACGACCGCGCGCCGGTTGTCGGCGTCCAGGTGGATGATCTTCTTGAGCCGATTGAGGCCGATGAGGACGATCCCTTCGGCGAGCGCGCCACCGGAGAGGCCCGTTCCCGCGCCGCGCGGCACGAACGGCACCTTGGCGCGCGCGAGCGCGCGCACGACGGCCACGAGCTCTTCGCGCGTCCCGGGCAGCACCGCCAGCTGTGGCACGGCGTGATGTCCCGGCAGGCCGTCACTCGCGTAGGCGATCAGCCGGCTTGCCTGCTCGATGACGTGATTGGCACCCGTGATGCCCGCGAGCTCATGGACGAGCTCGCGAGACACCTCGTGTGCGAGCGCGGCAGGCCGGGCGTCCGCCATCAGTGGTGCGGACCGTGTCCGTTGGTCTTGGCCCGCTCGTGCACGCCGGCACGCGCTTCCAGCGCGGGAGCCGCAGGCGCGAGCAGCGCTTCGAGCACGCGCAGCCGCGCAGCCGTCGAGCGATCCGCGAGCAGGGCCTGCCGCGCCGTCACGTCCATGTCGAGCATGCTCGCAATCGCGAACGAGAGCCGCGATGGATCGTCGGGAAGCGGCGGCGGTCCCACGCCCTCCTCGGCGATGATGCGCGCGGCGTCGGCCACGCGCGCGAAGAGCTGGCGCACGCGGCCGTTGAGCACGGCGAGCGATGCGGGCGGCTCCGCTGCGTCCTCGTGCGGGGCGACGTGTCCGACGCGATAGGGCGCGTCGCTTTCGGTCCAGCCGCCGAATGTGAATCGCTCGCGGCCACGCACGGTGATGTTGCTGCGGCCGTCGTCGAGCAGTTCGTGGTGCTCGACTTCGGCCACGCAGCCGACCGTGCCGGCGGGGATCAGCTCCTCGCTCTGGCCTTCATCGCGGAAGAGCAGGCCGAAGCGTCCGTCCGCGGCGAGGCAGTCCGCGACGAGCTGGCGGTAGCGCGGCTCGAAGATGTGCAGCGGAAGCGCTGCGCCCGGGAAGAGGACGACGCCGAGCGGGAAGAGCGGGAGGCGCGTGGTCACGCCGAGAAGCTATCCACGCGCCTCCGCAGCAGTCAGGTCGTGCTCCAGAAGCCGGCGAGTGCGCGGCCGTCGGGTGATTGACGGAGCTTCTCGAAGGCGCGTTCGCGGATCTGACGGATGCGTTCGCGCGTGACGCCCATGAGGGCGCCGATCTTCTCGAGGGTCATGGCCTCGGAGCCTTCCTCGAGCCCGTAGTAGAGGGCGAGGATCTTGCGTTCGCGCGGCGTGAGGTACTCGCGGAAGACGCGCACGATGAATTCGCGCATCAGCTGGCCGTCGGTCTTGTCCTCGATGTCGACGCCGTCGACGCCGGCGAAGCGCTCACCGAGCGTGGAAGCCTCGCGATCGGAACGATCGATCGGGGCGTCGAGGGAGACTTCGGTGGAGGACATCTGCTTCGACGCGCGGATGACTTCGGGCGTCTCGTCGAGCAGGCGACCGAGTTCGCGGTCGGTCGGGTCGCGGCGCAGCACCTGGCCGAGAATCGTCTCGGCGCGCGCCAGCTTGATGAGCTGTGAATTCTGGTTGAGCGGGATGCGGACGGAGCGGGTCTGTTCCGCGAGCGCCTTGAGGACTGCCTGGCGCACCCACCACACCGCGTACGAGATGAACTTGACGCCCTGTTCCGGGTCGAACTTGCGCACTGCCTTGAGCAACCCTTCGTTTCCGATCGCGACCAGCTCGCTCAAGTCGAGCCCGTGTCCCTGGTACTTCTTCACGTAGGAGATGACGAACCGGAGGTTCGCGGTGACCAGTCGTTCTGCCGAGACTTCACATCCTTTTTGAGCTTTCCGCGCGAGTCGTCGTTCTTCCTCCGGATCCGTGATCAGCGGCAACTTCTGGATGTCGTGCAGGTACTGATCGAAGGCGGACGAGGGGGCGCTGCGGAAGAACTTGGAGGTCGTCGCCTTGGGGGCGGCTGCGGTAGTCTGCATGTGGCCCGTACGGTGGAGAGGTGGTAGCGGTCAGCCCGTCGTCGGCTGGGGTCGGCAAGGGCGCCCACGATACGAGCGGGGTATTTCAGCGTCAATAGTGTAACGAGAAATGCAAAATAGCTGACGGTTTTGATCCGTATAACATGTTGCAGAACAGTAGGTTGACTGACCTGTCCTGCGCCTATTGTGTATCAAATGTTTCTCGTACTTCGGACTACGTTCGGTTACAAAATGACCGGGCGTAGCACGGCCGCCACGCCCCGACGCAACGGTATTTCAGGCACGTGTCGTGTGCGTGCGACGGCTCAGGAGCGGCCCAGCACTTCGCGCACGAGGGCGTCCGGCACGGGGAGCGACCAGCTGCCATCGCCCGCTGCCATCGCGCCGATCCGCGTCGGGAGCGCGTAGCGCACCGCACCGGCGCGCGACTTCTTGTCGAGGCGCGTCGCGTTCATGATCGATTCGACGTCAAGGTGATCGGGACGCGTGGTGGGCAGCCCCGCGCCGTCGAGCGCGCGCGCGATGCGATCGGCGGTGTCTGCTTCGGCGAGTCCGAGCGCCTCCGCGATGCGGCCCTCGATCACCATGCCGATGGCCACCGCTTCGCCGTGCGGGACGGCGAAGTGCGACACCAGCTCCAGTGCGTGTCCGATGGTGTGGCCGAAGTTGAGCACGTGTCGCACCCCCGCCTCGCGTTCGTCGCGCCGCACGACGTCGCACTTGATGGCCACCGCGCGACGGATGATCTCGAGCATCTCCACGGACGCGGCGCCCTCTGGGCCGATGAGCGTCGGCATGGCGGCCACCGTGCGCTCGAAAAACGGTGCGTCGAGGATCGCGCCATGCTTGAGCACCTCCGCCATGCCGGCCCGCAGTTCTGCTGCCGGCAAGGAGAGCAGGCAGAGGGGATCGAGGATGACGGCCGATGGTTGGTGGAACGCACCGACCAGGTTCTTGCCCGCGGGAATGTCGACACCCGCCTTGCCCCCGATCGACGCATCGATCATCGCGAGCAGCGACGTCGGCACGTGCGCCACGGGCACGCCGCGCATGAAGGTCGCGGCCACGAAGCCGGCCAGGTCGGTGGCGATGCCGCCGCCCAGCGACACCACCACGCTGTCGCGACCGAGTCCGACCTCGGCCATCTCGTCGGTGAGGCGCGCCCAGGTCTCGCGCGTCTTGACGCTCTCGCCGCCATAGAACGTGAAGAGGTGCGCTTCACCCGGCGGGAACGATTCGAGCAGCTGGTTGCCGAAGCGGCCCGCGACAGCGAGGTCGCTTACGATCGCGTAGCGATGCCCATGCGTGGCGGCATGGATCAGCATGCCGGCGGATTCGAGGATCCCCGGCGAGATGGTGATCGTGTAGCCCGGCATCTGGATGTCGTGCGCGATCGGAAGCTCGCGCGTGACGGGCGAGGAGGTGCGACGCGCCTTGCCGCCCGGCTCCACTACCAGGTGACCTCGCCGGCACCCGCGCGCCTGTTGGCGACGCGGGCCAGCACGAAGAGCAGGTCGGAGAGGCGGTTGAGGTAGATGATGGCCAGCTGCGGCAGGGGCACGGTGCGCTGCAGCGTGATGACGCGGCGTTCGGCGCGCCGGCAGACGGTGCGCGCGACATGGAGCGCGGCGGCCTTGGGCGTGCCGCCCGGCAGGATGAACGCCTTGAGCGGCTCGAGCTCGGCTTCGCCCGAGTCGATCGCATGTTCGAGCTCGGCGATGCGCTCGTCGTCGATACGCGCCTTGGCGAGCTGCTCGCGCATCTTGTCATGATCGGGGGTCGCGAGCAGCGCTCCGATGGCGAAGAGGTCGCGCTGCACCGGCGCGAGGACTTCATCGACGCGCGGCATCATCTCGATGGAGCGGGCCATGCCGAGCGCGGCGTTGAGTTCGTCGACGGCACCGTACGCCTCGACGCGCGGATCGTCCTTGCCGACGCGTCCACCGCCGAAGAGTCCGGTATCACCCTCATCGCCCGTGCGGGTATAGATCTTCATGGACATGCGCGGAATCTACGCCGCCCGGTGCCATGGTGGGGCGTGGGCCGCTTGAAGCGCACGGGCCCCGGGGCGATTCTTCGGGATGGCTCCTGTCACGCACGACATCCGGGACCTCACCATCATCGGTGCGGGTCCGACGGGCATGTTCGCCCAATTCTATGCCGGCATGCGCGGCGCCACGGCCCAGCTCGTGGACGCGCTCCCGCAGTTGGGCGGACAGCTCGCCGCGCTCTATCCGGAGAAGTACATCTTCGACGTGGCTGGCTTTTCCAAGGTGCTCGCCAAGGACCTGGTGTCGGCGCTCGCCGACCAGATGCGGCAGTTCAACCAGCCGGTGCATCTCGGGCAGAACGTGACGGGGCTCGAGGAGGCCGACGGCCACTTCGTGCTCGTGACCACCGAGGGGCGCTTCCCGACGCGCGCGATCATCATCGCGGCCGGCATCGGCGCCTTCTCGCCGCGCAAGCTGCCGCAGCCGGTGGCGGCGCCGTGGTACGGGCGTGGCATCTCCGACCTCGTGCTGCAGCCGTCGGAATATCACGGCAAGGAGGTGGTGATCATCGGCGGCGGCGACTCGGCCTTCGATTGGGCCGCCCAGTTGGCTGGCAAGGCGAAGCACGTGCACCTCGTGCACCGCAGTGACCGGTTCCGCGCCCATCACGCCACGGTCGAGGACGTGCACCGCGCCGTGGCCGCGGGTCACGCCTCGATGCACACGTGGTGTGAACTCGCCGACGTCGCCAGTGACGGCGAACGGCTCACCGGCATCCGCATCCGGCAGGTGAAGACCAAGGAGGAGAAGGCGCTCACCGTGGACACGGTGCTGCCGATGCTCGGATTCGTGAGCGACATGGGGGCGCTGTCGGAGTGGGGGCTCACGATCGAGAACGACGAGATCCTCGTGAACTCGCAGATGGAGACGGGGCGCGTGGGCGTCTACGCGGCGGGCGACGTGACGACGTATCCGGGCAAGCTCAAGCTGATCGCGTGCGGCTTTGCCGAGGCGGCCACGGCGGTCAACCAGGCCGTGCACTGGATCTATCCCGAGAAGAAGGTGACGCCGGGGCACTCGAGCAACATGGCGATCTTCGGGCAGAAGGATGACTGATCGTTGTCCTGAGCCGCGGCCATGGCAGCAATGGGCCTGAAGGACACGATCTACGCGACGCTCAAGCGCACCGGCATCACCGATGCCGTGGCTCGGTCGCGGTGGCGCCAGCACCGTCACCTGATCCTCTGCTATCACGGGATCTCGACGCTCGACGAGCACGAGTGGAACGCGCAGCTCTACATGACGCCCGCCAAGCTGCGCGCGCGGCTCCGCTACCTGCGTGATCACGACTATGCGATCCTCCCGCTCGCCGACGCGGTGGCGAGGTTGCGCGCGGGCACGCTGCCACCGCGCAGTGTCTCGCTCACCTTCGACGATGGCGCGACGGACTTCGCGACGCATGCGCTGCCGATCCTGCGCGAGTTCAACGCGCCCGCGACGGTCTACGTGACGACGTACTACGCCGAGCACCGTTTTCCGGTGTTCGACACCGCGCTGTCGTATGTGCTGTGGCAGGGACGGCACTCAGCCGCTGACGTGTCGGCGCTGGTGGAGCACGCGGGGCCGCTCGCCGTGGCCACCGAGGCCGAGCGCCAGTTGGTGCGCGCTCTCGTGCGCACCTACACCGATGATCGCGAGATGAACGGCGCGGAGAAGCAGGCCTTCCTCGAGCGCGTGGGCGCGCTCGTGCACGTCGACGTGGCCGCCTTCAGCGCGAGCGGGCGGCTCGCGATCATGACGCCGGAAACGGTGCGCTCCCTGCCGCGCGACCTCGTGGACGTGGAGCTGCACACGCATCGCCACCGCACGCCGCGCGACGCCGACCAATTCAAGCGCGAGATCAAGGACAACCGCGCGTCGCTCGCGGCCATCATGGGCGACTCGGCGGCACGCACGCACTTCTGCTACCCGAGCGGCGACTACAGCTCGTCGTTCGTGACCTGGCTTGGCGAGCTCGGGGTGACGTCGGCCACGACGTGCGTGCCGCGCCTCGTCGACAGCGGGAGTGCGGCACTGCTGCTGCCGCGCTTCGTGGACACGATGAACGTGTCGGACCTCTCGTTCGAGGCGTGGGTCACTGGCATGGCGCAGTGGTTGCCGCGCCGGACCGAGAACACGCTCGACCCGGCGCGCGCATAGCGAGCGCTACGCCTTCTTGCGGATCTCGAGCGCGCCGTTGCCGCTCGTCATGCGCAGGCGACGCGCCCCATCGCCGATGGTGCCGCGCATGCGGTGCGGCGAAAGCCGGCCGGTGAGCTGGATCGGGAAGTCCGTGGTGACCGACCCGTTGCCGGTGTTGGCGTCGACCTCGGCCGAGAAGTCCGCCGGTGCGATCAGCTCGATGCGTCCGTTGCCGGTGGAGAGCGTGATGTCGTCGCGACCGGAGAGCTTGTCCATCTCGACGCGGATGCGGCCGTTGCCGCTCGACGCGTTGACGGGACCGGTCGAGGTCTGCACCGAGACGTCGCCGTTGCCACTCGACGCCGTCACGGGGCCCGTCACGCCGGTCACGTCGACGCGACCGTTGCCGCTCGAGACGCGCGCATCGGCCACCGCCGCCGACACGGAAACGCGACCGTTGCCGCTCGAGGTGCGGAGCCGCACGCCACGCGGGACCTGCACGGTCATCGTGACGCGGCCGCGATCGCGCCAGCGGCGCCACCCTTCGCGCCGGTTCGCCTGGTGCACGCCGTCGGTGTCGCAGTCATCGTTGGCGTCGGTCACGGCGCAGATCGTGATCCCCTCCTTGCCGCGGAGCACCACGAAGCCGATGTCCTCGATCTCGTCGCGATCCATGTCCTTCTCGGCCTTGAAGACGAGCGTGGAGCCCGTCCCCTCGGTGATCATGATGTCACCAATAGGTGAGAAAATCCGGACACTGGCGCCGTCGGCAATCTTCTCGATGAGCGAGAAGGTGCGCTCCTTGCGGCCGAGCACCTCCTGGGCGGAGGCGACGGACACGGTGGTGGCGATGGCGAGGAGGGCGAAGGCGATACGGCGCATGCGGATTCTCGGCAGGGTGGCAGACGCGGGTTGGACAGCGGCGGGGCCCCGGATGGTTTGGACCGTGGCCGGTGGGTCAGCCGGCGCCGAACCCGCCCGGGTGCCGGGCGCGGAGCTTGGCGAGGTTGGCCGCTGCGACCGCTTCGAGTGTCAGACCATGGTCGGCGGCCACGGCGGTCAGGCACCAGAGGACGTCCCCCAACTCGAGGCAGAGCGCATCGTGATCGAGCTTCTTGCCCTGCATGTGGTGCTTGCGAATGAGGCCAAGGACTTCGCCTGCTTCTTCGGCGAGTCCGGCCGCCGCGTCGAGCGCACGGTCGCGCGCGTCGAGTGCCGGGTTGCGGGTGCGTGAGGCCTCCCGCTGGTAGTCGTTCCAGTGCATCGGACGCGCCCTCGTTCGAGTGGTGCGGCGGGGACGGGAGCACCGGCCCTGCGGAACCGCGTATCTTTCTCAGCGGTAAGAGGTTAGATGCGCGAAGTTACCCTTGGCTTCTGGGGGCGTCAATTTCGCACGCCGACCCAATCATACAGAACGCGCGCGAGACGTTCCCCCTGGTCCCAACCTGCCCACCACGACGGATGTCGAGTGATCGCGATCCGTGCCGATGCCGGCGTGGCGCTGCGGTGCGCGCGTGGGCGATGGCGTGCGTCGTGGGCGCGGGCGTGATGGCGCCGCGCGCGGCCAGGGCGCAGGACGCGACGGCATGCGAGTCGGCGAGTGAGCGCGTGCGGCAGGTGACGTTCTCGGGGAACAACTCGATCACCGACGAGGAGCTGGCGAGCCGCATCGTGACGACGCCGATGAGCTGGGTGGCGCGGGTTCCGCTGCTGCGCAGCTTTGCCTCGGAGCGGTGCCTCGATGCGCGCCAGTTCGCGGGCGACGTGCTGCGCCTCCAGTTCTACTATCGCACGCACGGCTTTCCACAGGCGACGGTGGACACCGCGGTGCGGCACGACGGGCGCGAGGTGTCGATCCGCTTTCTGGTGGCGGAAGGGCTGCCGATCCTGGTCGACTCGCTCGTGGTGAGCGGCATTGCCGGGGTGAGCGGCAATGCGCGCCTGATGGACGACCTGCCGATCAAGCGCGGGGGGATCTTCGAGGAGTCGCTGATCAACGCCGCGCGTGACTCGCTGCTGCGCCGCTTGCGCAACATCGGGTATCCGCGCGCGGACGTGCTGCGCAACTACGAGGTGAATCGCGCGAAGCGATCGGCCACCATCGAACTGGCGGTGGTGCCGGGGCCGCGCACACGGATCGGCGAGGTGGTGGTCGAGATCGAGGGGGACAAGGGCGGGGTGGGGCGCACGCGGCCCGAGGACGTGCGCCACATCTTCGGCGTGGCCGCCGGTGACCTCTACGTGGAGCGCGACCTCGTAGCGGGGCAGCGGCGCATCTACGCGACGGAAGCGTTCCGCCAGGTGCGTGTCGAGCTCGACTCGGGCGCTGCGCACCGCAACGACTCGACGGCGCGGCTCGTGCTGAAGGCGACGGAAGCGGAGCGCTATGCGGCGTCCCTTGGCGCCGGGTGGGGCACGATCGACTGCTTCCGCACGCAGGGCACGCTCACCGACTACAACTTCCTGGGCGGGGCACGCCGGGTGGAGCTGACGGGGCGCGTCTCGCGCATCGGCGTGGGCGAGCCCGCCAAGTGGAGCGGCGCCAACTCCCTCTGTCACCCGGATGCGTACGCGGACCAGTACGGCGACACGCTCAACTACTACGTGGGCGTCTCGTTCCGGCAGCCGGTGCTGTTCGGGCTGCGCACGGTGCCCGTGATCACGGTGTACTCGGAGCAGCGGTCGGAATACAACGCGTATCGACGCGTGACGCCGATCGGTTTGAACGTGTCGGTGAGTCCGCTCGAGTTGTGGGGAGTGCCGCTCTCGGTGGGGTACTCGCTCGAATTCGGGCGAACGGTGGCGTCGCCGGCGTTCTTCTGCGTGGTGAACCAGTTGTGCGAGGCGGCGGACCGCGAGAATGCGCAGCGTGAGCAACGCGTGGCGGTGGTGAGCCTGTCGGCGGTGAAGGAGTGGGCCAACCGTCCGGTCGCCGCCTCGCGCGGCATCACCGCGCGCTTCGACTTCCGCCACGCGTCGCCGACGTTCGGGTCGGAAACCAGCATCCGCTTCAACAAGCTGGTGCTCGACTTCAGCGCCTTCCAGCGCATGGGCGAGACCGGCGTGCTCGCGGCGCGCCTTCGCGTGGGCGGCATCTTCGACACGCGCGGCTTCAACCTCGGGAGCGAGGGGCAGTTCATCCCGATTCAGGAGCGGCTCTTTGCCGGTGGGCCGACGACGGTGCGCGGCTTCCGGCCGAACGAACTCGGACCCGCGGTCTACCGCACGTTCAACTACGACTCCGTGATCGTGGCCGGCGTGACCACCTATCAGGCGACGCCCGGAAGGACGCGCGAGATCGTGGTGCCGGTGGGTGGCAACACGATGGTGGTGGCGAACCTCGAGTATCGCGTGCGCAGTCCGGTGTTCGGGCGGCTGCTGCAACTCTCGGCCTTCACCGACGTGGGCAACGTCTGGAACCGGAGCGGCACGTCGCTCGGCTTCGATGCCTCGGAGCTGCGCTGGACGCCCGGCGTGGGGCTGCGCGTGCTGACGGCGTTCGGCGCGTTCCGCTTCGATCTCGGCTACAACTGGTACCAGCGTTCGGCGGGCCCCGCGTACTACGACAAGCCGCTGGCGCAGGGTGGCGAGCTCTACTGCGTGAGCCCCGGCAACACGGCGCCCGGCGGCACGCCGGCCGGCACCTTCCCGTGTCCGTCGACCTATCGACCGTTGCCGCCGGGTGACTTCTGGTCGCGGCTCACGCCGTCGATCTCGATCGGGCAGGCGTTCTAGGATGGCCGCGATGCGCCTTCGCCGCCTGGTGCTGATTTCGGCCAGCTTCGCCTTTGGCGCGCTCTTCGGCGCGGCCGGACTCGCGGGCTACGTGGTGACGAGCACGCAGGTGGGACGCGACTGGGTGCGCGAGATCGTGGTCGCGCAGCTCAAGGGCGCGGTGAAGGGCTCGATCTACGTGGGTTCGATCGGTGGCACGCTGCTCGGCGACGTGACGCTGGACTCGCTCGACCTGCGCGACAAGCTCGACTCGACCTTCGTGCGCACGGGGCCCATCCACGTGACGTACGACGTGCGCGACCTGATCGACCGCAAGATCGTGCTCAAGACCGTGGAGCTGACGCGGCCCTACATCCGCATCAAGGAGCACGGCGACGCGGACTGGAACTGGCGCAAGATCTTCCCGCCATCGAAGACGCCGAAGCCGAGGCTGACCCCGAAGCTCCGCGACTTCGGCGACTGGGTGGTGATCGACTCGCTGACGCTGTACGACGGCGAGGTGCTACTCGTGCAGCCGTGGCATCCCGACGACTCGCTCAGCGGTGCGCGGCGCGACAGCGCGATCAAGTTCGCGCTCGCGCGCAAGGACATGGAGATCCGCGCCGACTCCGAGGGCTACATGAAGACGCGACGATGGACCGGCGCGCAGCTCGCGGCCGGTCGCATGCGCATCGCGCATCCCGATTCGGCGGGGCAGCAGTTCGTGGTGCGGAAGCTCGACGTCACCGAGAACGATCCGCCGTTCCGGATCACCAATGCGCATGGACTGGTGCGCAAGCACGAAGACTCGCTCTGGTTCAATCTCGAGCGCTTCCAGCTGCCCCACACGGTGGCGCGCGGTGGCGGCAAGGTCTGGTGGGGCGGTGGCATCCCGATGCGATGGGATCTCGTCTTCCAGTCCGACTCGGCGGGGCTCGCCGACTTCGCGTGGATCGACCCGAGCGTACCGGAGACGGGCGGCGGCCGGGTGCGCGTCGGCGTGCACAACCATCACGGTAACCTCGACGCGATGGACTACGTGCTCACCGGGCTCGATGCGAGGTCGTACCGCTCGCGCATCACGGGGAGCATGACCTTCACGTCGGGCGAGCCCGTGCTCGGCCTGCGCGACGTGAACCTGGTGCTGGCGCCAGCCAACTTCGACCTGCTGCGTCGCTTCAACGGCGGCCCGTTTCCCTATGACTGGCAGGGGAACATCACGGGCGTGCTGCGGGGCGCAGGCGGCCCGGTGAATCACTGGCAGGTGGACGAGGCGAAGCTGGCGTTTGCGGATGCCGGAGTTCCGGGCGCCGAGTCGCGCTTCGTCGGCAAAGGCGAGCTCGACATCCTCTTCCCCGCCTTCACCGCGTTCCACGGCTTCGACCTCGACATCCGCCAGTTCGACCTGCGCACGGCGCAGCGGCTGAATCCGGACTTCCCGACGCTCGGCGGTATCTTCCGCGGACGACTCGTGCTCGACTCGGTGTGGACCGACATGCGCTTTGCGCGCGCCACGCTCGTGCACGCGGACGGCGACGGCGACACGACGGTGGCCACCGGCAGCGGCCGCATCACGCTGCCCGACGACAAGGACAATCGCTACGAACTCGACCTGCGCTTCCAGCAGCTCGCGCTCGGCACGATCGCGAAGAGCTACCCGAAGCTGCCGTTCCGTGGCAACGTGCATGGCCCGCTGCGCACGCGCGGCACGGCCGAGGCCCTCGAGCTGGAGTCGAGCGAAGGACTGACGGGCGACGGGGGCACGATCGCCCTCGCCGGCACGGTGGACGCGTATCCGCCGGGCTTCGCCTTCCGCGGTCGCGGCACCTTCGAGGCGCTCGACCTGCATGCGCTCACGCTCGAGCGGGCGGTGCCGACGACGTCGCTCTTCGGATCGTTCGTGGCGGACGTGACGGGCGACTCGCTCGCGAACCTCACCGGCAATGCGACGATCGACGCGGGGCGCGGGCTGATCGAGGGGAGTCGCCTCTACAGCCTGCGCGTGAGCATGAACATGGCCGACGGGCGCCTGCACTTCGACACGGTGCGCGCGGAGGGCGCGGCGCTCACGCTCTCGGGTGGTGGCGGACTCGGGCTCGCTGCGGGACACGCGGACTCGCTGCACCTGCTCGCATTCGCGGATTCACTGGGCGGCTTCCGCCGCTTCCTCAATCCACAGCACGGGCCGGCCGTGGACGTGACGCTCGACGTGGCGCGCGATTCGTTGGCGGGGTCCCTGACGCTCGACGCCACGCTCTCGGGGCGCGTCGACTCGCTCGGTGCGCGTGCCACGTTCACGGGGCGCCAACTGCTCTGGCAGGGAAGCACGGTGCGCGGGCTCCTGGCGACGCTCGATGCGCGAGACCTCACCGCGCGCGAGGGATTGCACGTGAAGGTGGCGCTCGACACGGTCAAGTACGGCGCGCTCGCCGCGCAGCAGGTGACGCTCGAGCAGACGGCGCGCGACATGGGCAACGCCGACATCACGATGTCGGCGACGTTCCGGCCCGGCACGGACGCGCAGCTCAGCGGGCGCATCGCGACCGAGGGTGACACCGCGCGCTGGACGATCGGGTCGCTCGTCGTGGGCTCGACCGACAACCGGTGGCAGCTCGTGCAGCCGGTGACGTTCGTGAACACGACGGAATTGCTCTCGATGAATCCGCTCGAGTTGCGCGGCTCGCGCACCGGATGGGCACGACTGAGCGGGAGCTTGTCGCACATACAGGCGGGCACCGAGTTGCGACTGGATGCGGATTCGCTGCCGCTCGGCGACCTGGCCGCACTGGCCGGTGCCGACGGTCGGGCACGCGGCACGGGGCGCTTGTCGGCGAACGTGACGGGCACGAGGGCGGCGCCCGAGATCACCCTCAACGCCGAGGTGCGTGGCGCGCGCCTCGGTCCCGGTGCGCTCGGCTCGATCTCGCTGACGGGACGCTACGCGAAGCTGGCGCTGGATGGGTCCGTACTGCTGCGGCGCGACACGGCCGTGACGCTCTCGGGCAACGTGCATTTGCCGGTGGACCTCGCGCTCGAGCCGCGCACGCAACGCCTGCTCGACGATTCGCTCGGTGGCCGCTTCCGCTCGGTGAACGCGGATCTCTCGCTCGTGGAATCGTTCACCGGCGCGATCACCGATGCGAGCGGACTGCTCGACGTGGACCTGACACTGGGCGGCACGTGGGCGCAGCCAAGGCTGCGCGGCGCGGCGCGCGTGACCGACGGTGCGGCGCGCGTGGCCGAGCTCGGTCGCGTGACGGTGGAAGGGTTGGGCGCGGACCTGCGCTTCCTCGGCGACTCGATGGCCGTGCAGCGGCTTGACGCGCGCAGCGTGCAGACGCGCCTCAAGAGCGGGCGCCGCACCGGCACGCTCGCACTTGGCGGCGGCATCAGCTTCCGCGACTGGGCCGACCCGGTCTTCGGACTGCGGCTCAAGGCGGGTGACTTCAACGTCATCGACCAGCCCGGCGTGGCGGATGTCGACGTGTCGGGCGACCTGCGCCTGACGGGACCGCTGAGCGCGGCCGCACTCGACGGGCAGCTGACGGTGGATCGTGGCGCGATCTACATCCGCGACCTCGCGCAGAAGCGCATCGTCTCCCTCGACGACCCGGCGCTCTACCGGGCGCAGGACAGTTCGTTCGCCGAGGGCGGGCGGCGCGGGGTGATTCCGCAGGGGACATCGAGCTTCACGAATGCGCTGACGCTGCGCGACGTGCGCGTGACGATGGGCTCCGACGTCTGGCTGCGCTCGAGCGAAGCCAACATCAACCTGGACGGCAGCGTGCGCGTGACGCGCCGTCGCTCGCTCGTTGGCTTCGACTCGGCGCAGGCGGCGGTCACGCTCGACGGTACGCTGCTCGTGCGACGCGGCACGTACCGGCTCAACATCGGCGAGATCGTGCAGCGCACCTTCGACGTGGAACGCGGGAGCATCCGCTTCTTCGGCGAGGACGCGCAGATCAACCCGACGCTCGACATCGCGGCCGTGCACACGGTGCGCAAGTTCAACTCGACGCTCGTGCAACAGGACCGGAAGATCCGCGCGAAGATCGCTGGCACGCTGGAGCTGCCGACGCTCGACTTCGAGAGCGCGGACGACGCCAAGCTCTCGCAATCGGACCTGATCAGCTATCTCGTGACGGGCGGTCCCGCGCTCGGCGTCGGCGACCCGACGCAGCAGACCGGCGTGGGCGGCACGGCGGCCAACGCGCTCATCACCACGGTGGGCAGCGCGCTCTCGGACAAGCTCGCCGGGCTCGGCCTCTTCGACGTGGTCTCGATCCAGACGGCGGGTATCGATCGCGGCTCGGCGTCGGGGCAGAACCGCAACGTCACGCAGGACCTGCTCGCGAACACGCGCGTCGGTGGCGGCATCCAGCTGACCGATCGCACGTACCTGAGCGGCAACGTGGGCCTGTGCGGCCTCGCGGCCTCGCAGAACCAGACGTATTCGATCACCGACCTGCTCGGCCTCAAGGTCGAGTACCGCGTGAACAGCACCTACGCGCTGTCGGCGAGCGTCGAGCCGAGTACGGTGGGACAACTCTGCGGACAGGTGAACGGGCGCGGCTTCGCCGCGACGCCGCCGCAGCTTGGCTTCGACTTCACCGGCGTGTGGCGGTTCTAGGGAGCGTCCTGCTGATCTCGAACCCCGCGTCCCGGCGAGGGGCCAACTGGCACAAGCACGCGATTGCCGCGTTCCGCGCTGTTGGTGCCGCGTGCGATGCGGTGATGACCGAGGCGCCGGGGCACGGCGGCGAGATCGCGGCACGATTGGCGTCGTCGTATGACGCGGTGTTCGCGCTTGGCGGCGACGGCACGGCAACGGAGGTGATCGGCGCGCTCACGGGACGCGGCGTGCCCGTGGGGATCCTGCCCGGTGGCACCGGCAACCTGCTCGCGCGCTACCTCGGCATTCCACTCGACCTGACCCGCGCCGTCGGCGCGCTGATCGGTGGCCCAACGATCAGGATGGATCTGGGGCGCCTCGCGAGCGGACGCGCCTACGCGTACTCGGCGGGTGTCGGCGTGGACGCGGAGATGGTGGCCGAGACTCCGAAGGCGCTCAAGCGGATGTTCGGCATGCCAGCGTACATGGCGGCGGCCACGATGGCGGTGCTGCGGGCGCGACTCTTCGATGTGCGCGCGGTGGTTGATGGCCAGGTGATCGAGCGACGCGCGTCGGCGGTGTACATCGCGAACCAACCGAATGTGCTCAGCGGCAACCTGACGTTCGGGCCGGGCATCCGGAACGACGATGGACAGCTCGACCTCTGCGTGTACTCGCCGCGCGACCCGATGGACGCGGCCCGCATCATGTGGAAGCTGCACCGTGCGGATTTCCGACCCGATCCATCGCTCCTGTTCGCGCGCGGCAGCATGTTCCGTGTGGAGACATCGCCGCCGCAGCTGTCGCAGGCGGATGGCGAGTTGCTGGGACGGGATCTGGTGGAGATTCGCGTCGAGCCCGGGGGGGCATTGCTGCTGGCTCCAGCGATGTGACAGTTGGCACCGTAGACGTGATAGCATACGGTGTCGCGAAACTTTACATTTCACACCATGCCATCACGGAGCAGCCGCGCGTCGAAGAAGGTGGTCGCCGTTCCCGACGGTCCGAACCACGTGATGGCATTGCACGCCGCGCTGCTCGCTGCGGAGAGTGCGCCGTCCGTGGATGCTCGGCTGGCGGAAGCGGCGGCGGCGATCCGTGGAGCGGGCTTCGACGCGGTGGCGATCGCGTACCTGCCGCCCACCGGCGCGGTGGTGGCGCTCGCCGGTGTCGCACCTGACGCCGAGACGGCAGCGCGCAACGCGGCGCTGCGCGGTGAGGCGCCACTCGCGGGGATGAGCGCGCATGCGCTCGCGACAATGGACGGCGAGTCGTTGGGAGCGCTCTGGACGTCGCCCGCGACAACCGCGACCGATGTCCGCGTGCAGATGGCGACGCGCCAGCTCTCGGCGCTGCTCTTCCGCGTGCGTCTCGCGGAAACGACGACGTTGCGCGCGAGCCGGCTGCAGCGGTTGCAGGACGCGGCGCAGCTGCTCGGCCGCACCCTCGATGAAGGGGAGCTGGTGCGCGAGATCGCGCGGCAGGTCGTGCGGCTCGTGGGCGCGGATGGCGTGCTGATCGCGGAGCCGGACCTGGAGCATGGCGAGCTGCGCACCCTGTTCCGCCTGATGAAGGGGCGCGAGGCGCCGCGCGAGACGGTGCCCCTCGAGGGCGGCATCGTCGTGGAGGTGGCGCGCTCGGGGCGTCCGGCACGGGCGGCCCAGGTGACTGCGGCAGAGAATCCGCTCGTGGCGCCGGAGGACGGCGTGCAGGAGGGCGAGCGTGGCGGTGCGCTGCTCGCGGTGCCGATGCGTTCCGGCACGCGGTTGGTCGGCGTGCTGGTGGCGTGGTCGCCGGAAGCGGGGCGTTACAGCGGCGACGACGAGGAGGTGCTGGCGAACCTCGGCGCGCAGGCGGCGTGGGCGTTGCTCAACGCGCGACTGTACGCGGAGTCGGAGCGCGAGCGCCGACAGACGGAAGCGCTGTCCGAAGTGGCGCGTGCGGTGAGCGAATCGCTGCGGCTGGGCGAGGTGCTGCGCCTGATCCTGCGCCACGCGGTGGCGCTGCTGCACGCGGAGGGCGCGGCGATCTCGTTGCGCGAGGACAAGTACGCGCGGGTCGTGGCGGCGGTGGGGAGCGCGAGCCTGACGGTCGGCATGAACATCCCGCTCGAGGGAACGCTGACGGGCGAGGTGCTCGCGTCCAAGCTCTACAACATCGCCAACGACGTGCTTTCCGACGCGCGCACGCACAAGCCGACGCAGCGCGTGGGTAACGTGCGCAAGGTCGTGAACGTGCCGCTCATCACGGGCAAGGAGACGCTCGGCGCGCTCTCCGTGAGCAACCGCGAGCACGACTTCTCCGATGCCGACGCGCGCGTGCTGCAGCGCCTCGCCGACCAGGTGGCGGTGGCGATCGTGAATGCGCGGCTCTTCGAGGAGCTCGCGGCGGCCACGCAGGAGTGGCGAGTCGCGTTCGACGCGATTCCTGGCGGGCTGCTCGTGCTCGACGAGGACGGCCGCATCACGCGCTTCAACGCGCGGGCGCTGACGCTGGCCGGCATCGCGTTCGGGCAGACGCTCGTGGGGCAGCGCTTCGCGGATGCGGTGCTGCACGAGCCCGGTCTGGGGGACGAGAGCCCGGAGATGCGCGCGCTGCGCGACGGGGCGACGGCGCGCGCGACGGTGCGTTCGTCGGCGCGCGGACGCGTCTATGACGTGGAGGCCTCGCCGCATCCGAACGGCGGCGCCGTCGTGACGTTCGACGACGTGACGGAGCTGCATGGGCTCGCCGAGCGGCACCGGCTGGTGGTCGAGACGTCGGGCGACGCGATCGTGATCACGGACCTCGCGCGTCGCATCGCGTTCGCGAATCCGTCGGCGCTGACGCTGTTTGCGCGCGAGGGGTCGCTGCCGGGCACGCCCGTGGACGACTTGCTTGCGCCGGGACAGGCGGAGCGCGTGCGCGACCACGAGCAGATGGCGTTCGCGGGCCGGCCACAGCGATACGAGGCCGTGATCCAGCGTCCGGATGGCGAGCAACGGCTGGTGAGCGTGTCCACCGCGCCACTCCGCGACGTGGAGCGCGTGACCGGCATCGTGGCATCGATGCGCGACGTGACGGATGAACGACGTGCGCGCGACGCGGTGCTGCTCTCGGAGGCGCGCTACCGCAACCTGTTCGAGACCGCCACGGACCTGATCTACACGCTCGATCCACGCGGCGGGATCACGTCGGCGAACGAGGCGTCATGCCGCGCGGTGGGGCTCGACGCGCGCGAGGTGCTCGGGCACAACATCCTGCAGTTCATCGCGCCTGACGACGTGGAACCGGCGCGCGGGCACTTCGCGGCCGCGATCAAGGGTGAAGCGCGGCGCTACGATTGCCGGTTGATGCGGCCCTCGGGCGAGGAACGCCTGCTCTCCGTGACCAACTCGCCGATCCGCCAAGGGCGCGACGTGATCGGCATCCTCGGCATCGCGCGCGACGTGACCGAGGAGCGCGCGCGTGCGATCGCGCTGGCGCGCTCCGAGGACCGCTACACGCGCCTCGTCGAGTCGGCCTCGGACGCGATCTTCACCCTCGACGAGGAGGGGACGTTCACTTCGGTGAATGCCGCGCTCGAGTACGCGACGGGGCGCCGCCGCCATGACCTGATCGGGCGCCACTTCACGGCGATGCTCGAGGGGTCGCCCGACCGCGAGAAGCTCTGGGTGGTGTTCGCCGAGACGCTGCGCGGCAACCGGTCGCGCGCGGAGTTCCGCTTCATGCGGCCCAACGGCGAGGTGCGCACCGGCTCGATCAACTCCGCGCCGATCGCGGAGGGCGAGCGCATCACGGGCGCGCTGGCGGTGGTGCGCGACGTGTCGGACGAGAAGGTGCTGCTCCAGCAGGTGCTGCAGCAGGAGAAGCTCGCCGCGATTGGCCAGCTGGTGAGTGGCGTGGCGCACGAGCTCAACAATCCGCTGGCGGGCGTGATGGCGTTCTCGCAGCTGCTCCTCGCGACGAAGATGGACGAGGAGCAGCAGCAGGCGGCGGAGACGATCCAGAACGAGGGGCGGCGCGCGGCCAAGATCGTCAACAACCTGCTGACGTTCGCGCGGCAGCATCCGCCGGAGCGTTCGCCGGTGAACATCAACCAGGTCCTGCGCGACACGATCGCGCTGCGCCGCTATGCGATGCAGTCGGGGCAGGTGCAGGTGGACACGCAGCTCGACGACGGCCTTCCGCCGACGTGGGCCGACCCGACGCAGCTGCAGCAGGTCTTCCTCAACCTGCTCACCAACGCGGAACACGCGGTGGGGCAGAACAGCGGCGCCAAGCGCGTGCAGATCCGCACGGCGCGCGCGGGCGCGATGATCCTCGTCTCGATCGGCGACAACGGCCCCGGCATTCCCGACGACCAGCGCGACCGGATCTTCAACCCGTTCTTCACGACGAAGCCGGTGGGGCAGGGCACGGGGCTTGGCCTCTCGCTCACCGACGGCATCGTGCGCGAGCATGGCGGGCACATCCGCGTGGAGTCGGCGCCGGGTGCGGGCGCGACGTTCATCGTCGAGCTGCCACTCGTGGGGCCGCACCTCGACGCGGTCGTGGAAGAGGCGGAGGTGACGAGCTTGCGGCGCGCCGTGCTGGTGGTGAGCGCGGACACGGCGGTCACGGATCGGTCGCGCGTGCTCGAGGACGACGGGCACGACGTGGCGGTGGCGCCGTCGGGCGAGATGGGGCTGCGCCGCGCCAGCGAGCGCCGCTGGGACATGGTGCTGCTCGACATGCGCGTGCCCGACATGTCGCCCTCGCGATTCTACGCGCGGCTCGTGGTGCAGGCGCCACGCGTCGCCGAACGGGTGATCTTCGTGGCCGACGCCGAGGGTGTGGGCGAGGCGGACTGGGTCCGCGGCACGGGTCGCGCAAGCCTCGCGCGGCCGCTCACACATGATGCGCTTCTCGCGGCGCTCCGGTCGGGAGCCGGACACTGATGGCGAACCTGCTGATCATCGACGACGAGGTGGCGATCACCTCGGCCTTCGGCACCTTCTTCGAGCGCACCGGTCACCACGGCGTGACGCGCGCGCACTCGGGCCAGGAGGGGATCGACACGGCGAAGCGGATCCGTCCCGACATCGTGCTGCTCGACCTGCGGTTGCCGGACATGACCGGTTTCGACGTGCTCTCGCGGATCAAGGAGCTGGGCGCGGTGGTCATCATGATCACCGCGTACGGCGACGTGCCGCTCGCGGTGCAGGCGATGCAGAACGGCGCGGAGAACTTCCTCACGAAGCCGGTGGACCTGCAGCACCTCGCGGTGGTGGTCGAGCGCGCGGTCGAGAAGGTGCGACTCAAGCAGCTGAACGCGGTGATGGCCGAACGCCGTTCGGGCGAGGCACAGAGCACGCTCGGTGCCTCGCCGGCGATGCGCGAGCTGGCCGACCAGATCACGCTCCTGGCCGCGAGCGCGAAGACGACGGTGCTGCTCATCGGCGAGAGCGGCACTGGCAAGGGAACGGCGGCGGAACACATCCACCGGCAGAGTCCGCGCGCGCCGGGACCGTTCATCGAAGTGAACTGCGCTGCGCTGACCACGGCCTCGCTCGACTCGGAGCTGTTCGGCCACGAGCGTGGCGCCACCAACGAGGCGCGCGAGGCAAAGGCGGGGTTGCTCGAGGTCGCGAGCGGCGGCACGCTCTTCCTCGATGGCATCGGCGATCTCGACGCGCACCTGCAACCCAAGTTGCTGCGCGTGCTCGAGGGCAAGGGCTTCCGCCGGCTGGGCGGGACGCAGGAGATAAACGCAGACGTGCGGCTGATCGCGGCGACGAGCAAGGATCTCGTGCACGAGGTGACCGCCGGCCGCTTCCGCGAGGACCTCTACTACCGGTTGAGCGTGATGCCGGTGCACCTGCCGCCGCTGCGGGCGCGGGCGCGCGAGGACCTGGTCGAGTTGATCGGCCACCTCATCGACCAGCTCGCGGCGCCGATGACCGACGCGCCGCGCGCCCTCACCGACGAGGCGCTCGAGCGCGTGCTGCGCTACGCCTGGCCGGGCAACATCCGCGAGCTCCGCAACGTGCTCGAGCGCGCGATGATCATGGGGCGCGGGCGCGCCGCGATCGACGTGCCGCTGCTGCCGCCCGAGGTGCGCGACGCGAGTGGTCGCGGCGTCGAGCATCACGTGCCCCGCACGCTGGCGGAAGTCGAGCGTGCCCACATCGAGCGGACGCTGTCGGCGCATGACGGCAACCGCACCCACGCGGCACGCGAGCTCGACATCTCGCGCGCCACGCTCATCAAGAAGATCAAGGCCTACGGCCTGACCACGCGCGTCCGCTGACGCGAGGGGATTCGACGATGCAACCGACGGAAGGGGACACGATGACCTGCCGCGCCTGCGGGCGCGATGACCGCGCATCCGAGGGACGCATGTGCCGCGACTGCGGCACCTTCGTCTGCGTGCGCTGCGCGCTGCGTGGCGTCGAGCGCTGTGCGGCGTGCGAGGCGAAGGCGGGAGGCGCGCGCGCGTGAGTGGTGGCGTGGATTTCGGCGGCCTCGGGGTCGCGATCGGGCACGCGTCGGACGAAGCTGGCGGCACGGGATTGACGGTGGTGCGCGGGCTCGACGGCCCGCGTCGCGGCGCCGCCCACGTGATCGGGCGCGCGAGTGGAACACGCGAGTTGCACGTGCTTGATCCCGAGCACCTCGTCGATCGCGTCGACGCGATCCTCCTCACCGGCGGCTCGGCCTACGGCCTCGATGCGGCGGCGGGCGTGATGAAGTGGATGGAGGAAGACGGGCGCGGATTTCCCGCGGGGCCGGGGGTGGTGCCGATCGTGCCCGCCGCGGTGATCTACGACCTGACGCCGTGTGGGCGATTCGACTCGCGCCCCACGGCGGAGATGGCGTACACCGCGTGTCGCGACGCGACGGTCACGAACATCGGCGAAGGAAGCATCGGCGCTGGCACGGGCGCGACGGTGGGCAAGGGCGGCGGCATCGAGCGCGCGATGAAGGGCGGCGTGGGCTGCGCGGTCGAGCGTGCTGGCGGACTCGTCGCGGGTGCGGTGACGGTGGTCAACGCGTTCGGCGACGTGCGTGACGGCGCGGGACAGATCATCGCAGGCGCGCGCGCGGAAGGCGGCTTTGCCGACACGATCCGCTGGCTCACGTTGCCGGGTGGCCCGCGCCGCTTCAGCGATGCGCAGGGACGCAACACGACCATCTCCGTGGTGATGGTCAACGTCGCGATGGACAAGGTCGCGCTGACGCAGGTGGCGCGGGCCGCGAGCGCGGCATACTACCAGCGCATCACGCCCGTGGGCACCGCGTTCGATGGCGACGTGATCTTCGCGCTCTGTCCGTTGACCGGTCCGACCGGCACGCCGCTCGGCGTCGAGGCGCTGGCCTCACGCGCGCTGGCGAGCGCGATCGAGCGCGCGGTGCGGAGTGCGAAGGGGCGCGACGGAATTCCCGGGCTGGCCGACTAGGACATCAACTGCGGGCCCGTCCTCGGCACGACCTGCGGAGCGGACGTGCGCACGACGAGCGCGACGTCCGCCGCCGGCTCGTGATCGATCGAGAGCCGCATGGTGTAGGTGCCGGCCGAGTCGAGCGGAAGGTCGAGTCCCGCAATGAGCGGGAAGTCGAGTTCGGTGGTGCCGGCGGGCGGCGTCCCCACAGCGAGCTCGCCCTCGGATGACCAGAGCTCCGTACCCGCCGGGTTGACCCACGCCATGCCCATGACATGCGTGCCGACGTCGGCGGTCGAGCCCTTCACGCGCACGACGAGCGCCGCGCGCGGATGGATGGCCGGCATCTGCGCGACGTGGAGCGTGTCGAAGACGCCGAGGATGTTGAGCTTGCCTTCCTGCGAGAGGTTGGCGGCGTCGGCGAAGAGCGCGAAGGCGATGTGCATGGGAGGAAGCTAGCCGCTCCGCTAGATTGCGACCATGACATCGGCTGCCCCTGCGGAGACTCCCGCCGCTACATCCGCCGCCCGTGCGGGACTGCCGTGGACCGACCTGTCGCTGGCGTTCATGGCGACGGTCTGGGGCGCGAACTTCGCGGTGATGAAGCTCGGGGCGTCGCAGTTTCCGCCACTCGCATTCAGCGCGCTGAGGATCGTGTCGGGCACGCTGGTGGTGCTCGCGCTGCTGTTCGCGCAGGGCGTCAGGTGGCCGGCGCGTCCGGTGTCACGGCGGCTGATGCTCCACGGCGTGGTCGGCAACGGCCTGTATCAGGTGTTGTTCGTCGAGGCGCTGGTCCGCACGAGCATCGCCAACGTGGCGGTGATCATCGCCTCGACGCCGATCTGGCTGGCCTTGGTCGGCAACCTGACGGGCGAGGAGCGCTTGTCGCGTCGCGCGTGGGCGGGCATCGCGCTCTCGTTCGCGGGCATCTTCATGGTGGTGATCGCCGGCGCGAACACGGATGCAGGCACGCACTCGTGGACCGGCGACCTGCTCGCGTTCGGCGGCATGGCGGCCTGGACGGCGTACACTCTGCTCTTGCGCCCGCTCACGCAATCCACCGATCCGCTTCCATTGCATGCGCTCACGCTGGTGGGCGGCGCGGTGCCGTTGTTGCTCGTGGCGCTGCCGGAACTCTCGCGGACGCCATGGTCGGCCATCCAGTGGGGCGGCTGGAGCGCGCTCGCCTACAGCGCGCTGATGTCCATCGTCGTGGCGTACCTGCTCTGGTATCGCGGCGTGCGGCTGATCGGACCGACGCGCACGGCCATGTACGGCAACCTCCAGCCGATCGTCGCGCTTGTCATCGCCGCGCTCATGCTCGGCGAGGTGCCCACCGTCACGCAGGGGATCGGATGCGCGTGCACGGTGGCCGGCCTGCTGCTGACGCGGTCATGAGGATCATCCTGTTCGACATCGACGGCACCCTGCTGCGCACCGGCGCCGGGCGGCGCTCCATGGAGCACGCGCTCCGGGCCACCTTCGGCACGCCAGGGGATCCGTCGTACCGGTATGACGGCAAGACGGACCGCCAGATCATCCGCGAGGCGATGCGGCTCGCGGGCTTCGATGATG
>JANYHJ010000033.1 GCA_025359135.1 Gemmatimonadota bacterium
GCGCGGCATCGCGATCATGGGGGGCGTCGACGTGAAGGTGCGCGGTCCCTCGAAGAAGATGCTCAAGCGGTTCGAGGAAGCGATGCGCCGCGCGGCCATCGAGAGAGGGCGCACGCCGGTGCCGCCGCCGCGATGACGACGCCCAACCGTCCGCTCCCCTCGCTCGTCAGCGACGCGCAGCGCGACGCCGTGACGCAGGCACTCTCGGCGCACTTCGCCAATGACCGCATGAGCATCGAGGAACTCGACGCGCGCATGGCGATGGTCTTCGAGGCCACGAACATCGCGGAACTCGATCGCGCGCTCGAGGGGCTCGAGGTCGCGCCACGCGCAGAACCCGTGCCCCTGCCGGTGGGGTTGATCGTGAGCGACGAGCTGGTGCCGTTGCGCAGCGCCTGCATGGCCTTCATGGGGGGCTTCGAGACCAAGGGCAGTTGGGTGCTGCCGCGTCAGCTCTGGATCTTCACGGCCATGGGGGGCGCATCGATCGACCTGCGCGAGGCGCGGTTCGGCGCCGGCGTGAGCGAGATCAACATCGGGTGCGCGCTCGGCGGCGTGGAGTTGATCGTGCCGCCCGGCGTGCGACTCGAGGTGCTCGGGTCGGGTATACTGGGCGGATTCGACGCCGGCTCGCGCGACAAGAGTACGACCGATCCGTCGGCGCCCGTCATTCGCGTGAGCGGGCTCGCGATCCTGGGCGGCGTCGACATCCAGGTGAAGGGGCCGTCGAAGAAGATGCTGCAGCGCTTCGAGGAGGCGCTCAGGCGCGTGGGGATCGGCCGGTCATCGTGAACCGCTACGACGTGATCGTCGCCGGTCTTGGCGCCATGGGCAGCGCCACCGCGGCGCAGTGTGCCATGCGCGGCGCGCGCGTGCTGGGGCTCGAGCGCTGGCTGCCGGGCCACGGGCACGGTTCGTCGCATGGCGACAGCCGCATCATCCGCGAGATGTACTTCGAGCATCCGATGTACGTGCCGTTGGTGCAGCGTGCGTATGCGTTGTGGGAGGAGCTGGAGGAGCAGACCGGCACGGAGTTGCTCACCATCACCGGCGGGCTGATGGCCGGCCCCGCCGACTCGGAGATCGTCACGGGCACGCTGCGCAGCGCGCGGGAGCACGGACTGCCGCACGAGATGCTCGACGCGCGCGGTATCAACAAGCGCTTCCCCGCGTTCCAACCGCTCGACCACATCGTGGGGGTGGTGGACCCGCGCGCGGGGTACCTGGATCCCGAGGTGGGCAACGCCGCGCACCAGTCGCTGGCGCGCGCACACGGCGCGGAGCTGCACTTCGACGAAGGGGTGCTGAGCTGGGCGCCCGATGGCGATGGCGTGAAGGTCACGACGGCGCGCGGCACGTATCACGCTGATCAGCTGTGCTTGAGCGTCGGCGCGTACCTGGCGCCGCTCGTCAGCTCGCTCAAGCTGCCGCTCACCGTCGAGCGGCAGGTGCTCGCCTGGTTCGAGCCTGATGCCGGCCACGCACGCTGGAATGCGCCCGATTGTCCGATCTGGTGCTACGACAACGCCGCTGGGCATATGACGTACGGTTTTCCGCGGCTCGCGCGCGGCGTCAAGATGGCGGTGATGCACGAGGGCGAGCGCCATGCGGACGGCGAGGCCGTGCGCGAGGCACCGGATGACGCGGACCTCGCGCTCACCCGCGAACGCTGCGGCGAGTTCTTGCCCGCCATTCGGTCGGCGCCCGTGCGCGAGATGGCGGTGTGCCGGTTCACGAACACGCCGGATCTGCATTTCGTGCTCGATCATCATCCCGAGTGCGAGCAGGTGTTGATCGCGAGCCCGTGTTCAGGGCACGGGTACAAGTTCGCGAGCGCGATCGGTGAGGTGAGCGCCGAGCTGCTGCTCGATGGCGGCACGGCGTTCGACATCTCGCCGTTCGCGTTGTCCCGGCTGTCGTCGTGAACGAGTGGTGGTGAGCGGGGTGTCGTCCGTTTGCCGTCGTGCCTGCGCCGTCATGAACGGACCGTCGTGAGCGCGCGTCGTGCGTGCGCCGTCATGAGCGGACCGTCGTGAGCGCGCGTCGTGCGTGCGGCTTGGCGTTCGGCGCTGTCGCGTACTCGCGACCAGTCCCCGCAGGTGTGCCACACCAGTCGCACGCCGCGCCATGGTCTCGGAACCTTGGATGCGAGTTGACGTAGGTAGGCGAAGTCGAACGCCTCACGCCCAGTCGAGCTTTACACCCAGGCCCGCTCCGTTGCAGGCGCCACCTCAACACCGATCCCGCATGTTCACCAGACGTGACGCACTGGCTCGGCTCGCGGCCCTCTCCGGGTGCGCGCTGCTCGACGCCGACGCGATGCGGCGCGGACGCTTCGCCACGCGAACTGTCGCGCGGGTCCCGCAGCAGGGTGAGCCTGCACCCGCGCTCGCGCCCGGCGCACCAACGTCGCGCGAGCGACGGTTGCTCGTGGACGACTTTCTGCGCCAGTCGGAAGGTGTCGATGCGCAGTTTGAGCCGCACACCTTCACGAGCGACTGGACGATGCCGTATCGCCTCTTCCGGCCCAAGGCGAGTGGTCCGCAACCACTCGTGGTCTACCTGCATGGAAGCGGTGGCTCGGGCACGGACAACCAGAGGCAGATGGGGCTCGGCAACGTTTTCGGCACGCGCGTCGCCGCGCTCGCCGCCAATCAAGCGCGTGTCCCCTGCTACGTGCTCGCGCCGCAGTCCGACCGTGGCTGGATCCGCTACGAGGCGCCGCCGGGCGGCAGTGGCGCCGCGATACCGGCGCCCGGACTCGGCGACGGCGTGCGCGTCGCGCTCGAGTTGGTGGATGCGCTGCTGCGCCAGTTCCCGATCGACAAGCGCCGCCTCTACGTGATGGGCCAGTCGATGGGGGGTGCTGGCGTGTGGAACATGACGGCGCATCGGCCGCGCTTCTTCGCCGCCGCAGTGGCCTGCTGTGGCAGCATCTCGACGGATGACCCTGCCGCATCGGCCGCGACGCCGCTCTGGAATTTCCATGGCGACGCCGATACGACGGTGCCCGTGTCGATCTCACGCGAGCGCATCAAGGGACTGCGCACGGCCGGCGCGCATCCGCTCGCCACCGAGTACGCCGGCGTGAACCACAACGCGTGGGAGTGGGCGTTCACGGAGCCGGCGCTCTTGTCGTGGTTGTTCGCGCAGCGATCGTCGTGAACACGCGGACGCCGTAGCGTCCAACAACATCAAGCTTCAACAGCGCGAGCGAGGAACGCGCAACGTTCGGGCTGATACAGGCCTCGCCGCTTTGGGCGCGGAACCCTCGCCGCTCAGCCCGACAGTTGCGCGATCGCGAAGTCCAGGCTCGGCGCGAACGCCTCGACGCCGAGCTCCTCGACCAGCCCCGAGCGCTGCATCGCCTCCATCGGCTGCCCACCCACCTCTGCCAGCAGCACGCGCGTCCCCTCCCTCCGGCTCTGCGCAATCACCTCGCGCAACGCGTGCATCGCCGTCGCGTCGATCACCGGCACGTCGCGCATGTGCAGGATCAGCACCCGCGGCCGAGACGCGACCTGCCGCATCGTCTCCTTGAAC
>JANYHJ010000100.1 GCA_025359135.1 Gemmatimonadota bacterium
CGCGAGATGCCGCGCGAGATGCCGCGCGAGATGCCGCGCGCCATGCTGCGCATGATCCTGCGCGACTTGTGCCCGAGGTGCAATGGCCGGGGTAAGTCGCCGCAGCACCGCTGTGCGATGATGACGCATGCGCACACACCGTCAATCTCACCGCGCGCGTCGCCGCGGACACTCGCTCGTCGAGACGCTCGTCGCCCTCACCGTCTTCGCCGTCGGCGCGCTCGGCGCCGCCGCACTCTTCGCCCATGCGGCGCACCGGCTCGCGCGCGCCGCACAACTCGCGCACACGCGTGACGTTGTGCGTGCGCGCCGTGCATTTGCCGCGAGCGCCGCCTGCGACCCGTTCGCCAAGGGGGTGCTGCCGCTCACGCTCGCCTGGACCGATTCACTGTCGGGCGCCATCACCCTCCGCGCGGATGGTGCGCCATGCGCCCAGTAGCGCGCGTCGCAGGCCGTCACCGGCGAGGCGTCACGCTCGCCGAGTCGCTGGTGGGTCTCGTCATCGCCGGTGTGCTCAGCGTCAGCCTCACCGCGCTGGCGATTCGCCAGGGAGCCGCGGGGACCGCGGTGCTGATTCGCACCGCCGCGCGGGCGCAATGGGCCGAATCTCGCGCAGTGCTCGAAGCCGACTTCGAAACGCTTGGGCAGGGCGCGTCGCGCCTGGTGACGGTGGAGGACACGGCCGTGGAGATGGACGCGCACGTCGGCGTGGCGCTCGCCTGTCGGGCCGCGAACGCGGGCGCGCATGCGATCACCGTGGCGGCCGGCGCGAGCGGCAGCCGCATCGTGGCCGACGGCTGGCTGCGCGCCGTGGCGGCGGGCGACTCGGTGCTCGCCTTCGATCCGGTGTCGGGCGCTTGGGTCGGCGAGCTGCTGGCAGCGGCGCCACCCGCGTCGTGTCCCGCGGGTTCGTTGGCCGGCACCGCGCGATCGCTGATCCTCGTCGGCGCCCTCTCGGTCGACATTCCGGCCGGGGCGCCCGTACAGGTACGTCGGCGCATCCGATGGAACGCGTATCGGGCGTCGGACGGTCGCTGGTATCTGGGCATCAAGGAGCGAACGGGCGGATCGTGGGCCACGGTGCAACCGGCTGCCGGGCCGCTCGATGGTTCGACTGGCCGGCCGCGACCATTCAGCCTGCTCGATCCAGTCGGCGCCATCCTCGCGCCGGCCGCGCCGCTCGCCTCCGCCGCACTCTTGAGCGCGCAGCTGTCCATGCTGGGCGACGTCGGCGCCGACCGGACGCCGATCGTCGCCGCGATCCGGAGAAGGCCTTGATCATGCGACGACCAATCAGGGTGGGCGCCACCTTGCTCGCCGTACTGCTGACCACGGTCGTGCTGGTGGCCATGGGCGCCGCGCTCGCACAACGCGCCCTCGCGCACGTCGAGTCGCTCCGCACCACGGCGCGTTCCGACGCGGCTCGTGCGGCCGCGGACGCGGCGCTCGTTGCGGCATGGCGCGGTTGGGATGGCGTGCGTCACGCCAGTGACTCCGTGGGACAAGTCATGACGAGCGTTGCTTCGGCGGATTCCGCGATGGTCGAAGTCGCGACCATCCACGGGGACGCCCGCCTCTGGTGGATGGTGGCGACCGCGTGGACAAGCGGCGGGGCCGTGAACCGCCTCGTGTCGCGCTCCAGTGCGATGGCGCTCTGGCTCCGCGCCGGAGCGCCGGAGCCACTGGCTGCGGTCACGGGGGCAGGCGTTCTCGTCGCCTCACCCACCGCGCAGGTGCAGGCCATGGGCTCGCCGCCGCCGGGCTGGGCCTGTTCGCCGACGACCGGTTTCGACGCGGTCGTCTTGAGCGCCCCAGCGCTGATGCACGCGGCCGCGGGCGTGGTCAGCGGCAGCGTGCGCTACTCGCCTCCACCCGGACCCGACATTGGCGCGCTCTGGATTGCAGACGCCGCCACCATCGCGGCCGCCGCCGATGTGCAGCTTCCAGTCGACACGGTGCTCCAGGTGTCGCCGGGCACCGACTCCACCGACTGTGGACGCGCGGGGTGGGGCGAGCCCGTTCGCAACGCGCCAGGGGCGCCCTGCATGGGGCGCTTTGCAGTGGTACACGCTGGGGCCGCGCTGACGCTGCGTGGTCGCGGTCAGGGCGTGATCGTGGCCGACGGGCCGCTGGTGCTCGACGACAGCGCGCTGTTCGCCGGTCTGGTCGTGGCGCGCAGCACCGTCCGTTTGCATCCCGGATCCCGCCTGACGGGTGCGCTCGTCATGGCCGGGTCGACGTTGTCGTTGGACGATGGGGCGGTCGTGGAGGGCGCCCGGTGCGTGTTCCGGGCCGCGCTTCGGGGTGGGACGCTGCTCACAGAAGTCCCTGGGCAAGCATGGTATAGGTTGAGGTAACCCATGCATGAACTAGGCCATACTGTTGTGACATAGGCACTTCGGCGGCGCTGGATGGTTGTTACCTTTTGCCTCCCGGCTCGTTGGACTGGTGGCCACAACCGGCGCCGGTGCATCCGTCGCTGTCAGTGGCCGGGACGCATGAAGCGGTCTCCCACTTGAGGAGGCAGCCCATGCGCCACCCCCCCCCGCACCCGCTGGATCATGGCGCTCTTCGGTCGAAACAAGACGACGATCGGACTCGACATCGGCTCCGGCCTGATCAAGGTCGCGGTCATCGAGCACGGGCGTGGTGAGCCCGAGCTCGCCAAGGTGGTCATCACACCCTTGACTGCAGACGCGATCGTCGAGGGTGAAATCATGGACCCCGGCATCGTGACCGACGCCATCCGCTCATCGCTTGAGCAGGCGGGGGTCAAGACGAAGACCGTCGTCACCGCGGTCGGTGGCCGCGACGTCATCATCAAGAAGATCCAGATCGAACGCGTGAAGGAGCAGCAGGCCCGCGAGCTGATGCGCTGGGAAGCGGAACAGCACGTGCCGTTCGACATGGAGTCGGTGGAGCTGGACTTCCAGATCCTCGATCCCGATGGCGATGGCCTCGAGATGCAGGTGCTCCTCGTGGCGGCCAAGCGCGACCTCATCGAATCCAAGCTGCGGCTCCTCTCCGACGCCGGGGTCACCCCGTCCGTCGTCGACGTGGACGCCTTCGCGCTGCACAACGCCTTCGAGCTCAACTATCCGGACGCCATGCAGGGGGTCGTCGGATTGGTGAACATCGGCCACGAAGTCACGAACATCAACATCCTCGACGATGGCGTGCCGATCCTGACCCGTGACATCACCGTCGGAACGCGCCGCTTCCGCGAAGATCTCCAGCGCGACCGCGGCCTGGGCGCCGATGAAGCGCAGGCGCTCGTGCAGGGCTACGACCGCTCGCCGCAGCTCGATGCGGTGATCGAGAGTCGCGGCGAGGAAGTGGCCGTCGGCATCGAACGTGCGGCCGCCTTCCTGGCCTCCAGCTCGCGCACCGGCAGCCAGATGCGCGCCGTCTACGTCTGTGGCGGCGGCTCGCGCATTCCAGGGCTCACCGAGGCGCTCGCCGCGCGGCTCCGCCTGCCGGTCGAGTTGGCAAATCCGCTGGCCAACCTCAAGGTTCGTGACGGCGCGCTCGAATCGCTCGTCACGGACGAGGTCGCGCCCCTCCTCATGTTGCCGGTGGGGCTCGCGCTCCGCCAGCTCGACTGACCCGGGGACGAACGCGCCATGATTGAAATCAATCTCCTCCCTGGTGGGAAGAAGAAGACGCGCAAGGGCGGTGGCGGCGGCTTCGACTTCAAGGCCCAGTTCGCGGCCGTCACGGCCAAGGTCAAGGATCCGTATCTCATCGGCGCCGTCGCGGCCTACGTCGTCGCCTTGGGCGCGATGGGGTGGCTCTGGCAGTCGCAGTCGTCGCGCTCCGATGAACTGAGGACGCGCTTCGACAAGGCGGTGGCCGATTCCGCCAACTATGCCAAGGTGATCGCCGAGCAGGCCAAGGCGACCGCCCAGCGCGACTCGGTGCGCCGCCAGTTCCAGATCATCCGCATGATCGATGGCAACCGCTACATCTGGTCGCACCTGCTGGATGAAGTCAGCCGCTCGCTGCCGGACTACACCTGGATCACCTCGGTGCGTCAGCAAGGTGCGTTCGTGGCGCTACCGCCGAAGCCGGTGGCCGATCCGACGGCAAAGAAGACCGCCGCCGACACCGTCATCGCTGGTCCGCCGCCCGTCATGTTCCGCCTCTCGGGCAACACGGTCGACATCCAGGCGCTCACGCGCTTCATGCGCCTGCTCGAGGCGTCGCCGTTCATTCGCGGCGTGACGCTGCTCAGCTCCGAACTCACCACCGGTGAGGGTGGAAAGGAATTCACCAAGTTCGAACTCCAGGCGGAGTACGAACAGGCACCGACGAACTCGCTGCGCACCACGCAGCTTTCCGTGAAGGTGAAGTAACATGGCCGGCCTCCCCCCGATTACGGAACGCGATCGCAACGTGATCCTTGTGGGTCTCGTCGCCTTCGTCCTGGCAGGCGCCTACTGGTACTTCCTCTGGACGCCGGAGCAGCAGACGCTCGCGCTGCTCGAGACGAACGTCGCCAAGCTCGACACCGCGAATACCAAGGCCCGCAAGCTCCTCCAGCGCGGCAAGCTCGAGGAGCTGCGCGCCGAGACCGAGCGCTCGCAGAAGTCGCTCGAGCTCATGCGCCAGCTCGTTCCCACGGGCAACGAAGTGCCGGCGCTGCTCGATCAGGTGTCGACCGCCGCCAAGGCCGCGGGTCTCGAAGTGAGCGTCGTCAAGCCCGAGCCGATCCTGATCGGCTCGGAGTTCGACACGTACCGCTACACCATCTCGGTCATCGGACCCTATCACGCCACGGCGAGTTTCCTCTCAGCCGTCGGTTCACTCACGCGCATCATGGCACCGGTGAACATGGCGGTTGACCTGGGTCAGCGGGCCAACAAGGCGAAAGTCACGCGCAAGGGTGAGGCGGTGCTCGCCACAACCTTCGAGTTGCAGACCTACGTGGCCCACACGGCGCCCGCCGCGCCGCCGAAGGCCGGAGGGAAGGCGTGATGCGTCTCCTGCTCGTCTACGCTGCATTCGTCCCCGCCGCCCTCGGCGCGCAGGGAACCAAGGCGGCAGCTCCGAAGGCCGGGCCCATCAGCGCTGGTGGCTCGTCCACCGCGCGCACGGTGGCGCCGGCGCCGGTGCCCGCGCCGGCAACGATCGCCGCCGCGAAGCCCGGCTCGACGCCGGCTGCTGCGGCGGCAGCGGCCAAGCCCGGTACGACTGCCCCGGCGACGGTGGCCGCGAAGCCCGGCACAGCGACTCCCGCCACCACCGTAGCCACCAAGCCGGGTGCGGCACCGGCAGCTCCCGCGACGGTCGCCGCCAAGCCCGGTACGCCGGCCACGCCCGCCAAGGGTGCGGCCACTCCGGTGCCCGTTGGCAAGGGAGCCGTGGTCGCGGCCGCCGGAACAGCGGCTGCTGCGGCTGCAGCAGTTGCGGCAAACAAGGCGGGCGCTGCGCCGGCGACCACTGCGCCCGCGGCCACCGCTGCGACCGCCAAGGGCGCCGCGACCCCGGCCGTCGCCAATGGGGCGGCTGCACCGGCCAGCGCCCAGGCTGCCACGGGAGCCAGCATCACGATCGACCGCGAGCTCTACTCGTATGAGCGCGGCGGCCGGCGTGACCCGTTCTCGTCGCTGCTCCAGTCCGATGACCTCAAGCCGGCGGTCTCGGATCTCAAGCTCATCGGTGTCGTACTCGACCCGCGCGGCCGCAATTCGATCGCGGTCATGCGCGACCTCAGCACGAAGGAGCTCTATCGCGTGCGGCCCGGCCAGAGCGTCGGCCGCTTGCGCGTGACCCAGATCAGTCAGCGCTCGGTGACGTTTCTCATCGAGGAATTCGGCGTGACGCGGCAAGAGACCTTGTCGCTCAAAGATGCGAACAATGCGAGGAATCCATGATGACGCGATCCCTGTCCGTGCGAACGGCCCTGCTGGCCCTGGCTCTCCTGGCCGGGACCGCCGTGGCGTACGCTGCTCCTGTGCGCGATGCGGCGCTGACGCCGCGCGCGGCCGGCTCGGTGAGCGCCCTCCGCATCGTGCCGAACGCCGGCAAGACCGAGGTCATCATCGCGGTCGATGGTGAGGTCGACGTCACCGACTTCACCCTCGCCTCGCCACACCGCGTCGTCCTCGACCTCCGCAATGCGGTGCTCTCGGGCGTCCCGACGCTCTACGACAAGATCGCGCGCGGCGGCATCACCAACGTCCGCATCGCGCAGTTCAAGGCGGATGTCGTGCGCCTCGTCCTCGAGCTCGACGGCCCGCGCGGCTATCAGCTCGCCAAGGGCGACGGCACGCTTCGCATCGTCATCGAGGGCGGCGATACGTTCACCGCCTGGAGCTCGCTCACCGGCGGCCAACCCTCCGCGCCGGCACCGCTGAACACCGAGACGCGCGCCAGTGGTCGCACGAGCATGGCCAACCCGCTGCCAGGTGCCATGGCGCCGGCCGCCACGGCGCCCAAGGCTCGCGCCGTCGCAGCGCCGCAGCCCCGGCTCACGGTCACCTATCAGGAAGCGGACATCAAGGAAGTCATCTCCGCCTTCGCCTCGTTTGCGCGCCGCACGATCATCGTCGGCAAGGATGTCTCGGGCGTCGTGACGGCCGAGATCGTGGACAAGCCGTGGGACGTCGCGCTGCAGGCCATCCTCAAGTCGCAGGGCCTCGACGCGCAGGAAGACTCCCTCGGCATCATCACCGTCGACTCGTACAAGAACCTGCTCGCGAAGCAGGCCGCGGAGCCGCTGCTCACGCAGATGGTCCCGCTCAACTACGCCAACGCGGGCTCGATCCGTACGACGATCACCTCGCTCCTCTCGCGCGACTGCTCGCAGGCTGCGGCCTCCGGCCAGGCGGGCGGCGGCGCGGGCGGCCAGGGCTGCGTGGTGCGCGGTGCGGTGGTGTCGGACTCCGGCACCAATTCGCTGCTCATCACCGACGTGCCCTCGCGCATGGCCGATCTCATCGGCTTCGTGCATGACCTCGATTTCAAGACCCGCCAGGTGGCGATCCGCGCGAAGATCATCTTCGTCAATCGCAGCCGCATCGAGGACATCGGCCTCCGCTATGACATCCGCACGCGCAACCAGTTCTCGAACGCGGTCTTCCCCGCGCTCGACTCGACGGGTCAGGCGCTCACCAACGACCGCATCCTGCTGGGCGGCAACGCGCTCACGGGCGTCGGCAACGCCAACGCGCGCGTGCCGAACCCGACGCTCTCGCTCGTCTTCTCGACCGCGATGGGGGCGTACTTCATCACGCCATTCCTCGAGGCCCTGCGCGAAAACCAGCTGGCCGACATCCAGGCGGAGCCGAGCATCGTGACGCTCGACAACCGGCCGGCCAACATCTTCAGCGGCCAGGAAATCCCCTTCCGTGTCGTCGACGCCGGTTCGGGCGGCGCGGGCGGCGGGTCGCTGCCCCGCGCCACGACGCGTACCACGGAAGCCGGCATCACGCTCACCGTGACGCCGCACATCACGAACAACCGCCAGATCCTCATGACGCTTTCGGCCGAGAACTCCGACGCGCAGATCGCGGCCTCGGACGTCGGCTTCATCGTCAATCGCCAGCGCGCCAACAACCAGCTGCTCGTCTCCGACGGTGAAACGGCGGTCATCGGCGGCCTGACCGTGACCACGGTCAACCAGGTCAAGCAGGGCATTCCGTTCCTCATGGACCTTCCCGTCGTCGGGCGGCTCTTCGCCCGCGAGAGCAAGACGGAGAGCAAGCGCGACCTGCTCATCCTGGTCACGCCGCACATCCTCGACGAGGGTGAGCGGATTCCGCCGCCGAGCCGATAATAGAGGCCATGATGATGCGCGATCGCCCCTCGGTGTTCCTCCGCTTCGGGCGCCCCCTCGGGGCGCTCATCGCGTTGATGGTTGCCGCCTGTGAACCGAAGTCCACCGCGCCCGCCACCGGCACCACCGGCGGCTCCACCACCGATGACATCGTGCCGACAACGGCCACGCAGGTGATCGGCGCGAACCTCGACACCATCGACGTCAACGGACCGCTCACGGTCGTCGTGACCGGCACGGACAACCGCAACCTGCGCCGGCTCGACATCACGGTGAAGGCGGGCAACACCCAGCTCGCGCGCGATACCACCAACAACTCGACGGGCACGGTCACCTACGCGCGCACCGTCACGACGCGCATGGTCGGCATCGCCGCCGGCACGCAGGTGCGCATCATCGCGCAGGCCACCGACCTCACCGGCAACGTCTCGCGGCTCGACACGCTGCTCCTGGCCACCAAGGACACCGTCAAGCCGAGCATCACCGTCAACCAGCCGTTGGCCCAGAGCGCGTACAAGGTCAACGACACGGTCAAGGTCGACGTCAATGCGTCCGACAGCTCGGGCTTGGTCAAGGTCTACTCGCAGCTCTACCGCCTCTCCTCGCCGATCGACACGGTCGGCGTGCTGGTCCGCACCGACTCGCTCGCGCCCGCCACCGGCACGTCGGCGCTGCGCACCGTCTTCCCGATCGTCTACAGCGCCCTCGCCCTCGCCGCCGGTGACTACGGCGTGCGCGTGCGTTCGGTGGACGTCTCCGGCAACATCACGCGCGTGCCGCAGGTCTACATCCTGCTGCGCGATCCGACGCCACCCGGCCTGCAGCTGATCCTGCCGACACGCGACACCACCGTCACCGCGGGCGACACGAGCTTCATCGCCACGATGCGTGGGACCGACAACATCCAGGTCATTCACATGAAGGCCTGGGGCGTGACCTATCGCGGCAATCCGGCGCTCGGCAAGGTCGACACGCTGCTGCGCTTCGACACCGTGCAGGTCCCCGTCGGCAGCGGCACCACGCTGCGCGCCGGTCTCGTCGACACCACCGTCTCGCGCCGCATGCTCCCGGTTGGCCAGGGAACGTTCGACCCCGAGACGGTCATCGTCTTCTTCCGCGCCACCGACCAGTCGGGCAACGACTCGACGCTCACGCGTCGCGTTTTCCTCACGGGCAAGACCTTCACGCAGGACTCGATCCCGCCGGTCTTCGACACCCTCAACGTCGTGCCGGGCAACCTCGCCACGGTCACGCTGGGCTCGAACTTCACCGCGTCGGCGCACATCACCGACAACTTCGGGCTGGCGCGGCTCACGATCGTCGGCTTCACCACGAAGGGCAATCCGGCGCTCGGCGTCGTCGACACGACCATCCGCTACGACTCGGTCTACGCCCCGATCAAGGGCAGCGGGCCGCAGTCGTTCCGCGCAGGGCTCGTCGACACGGTGATCACGCGCAACATGACGGCCATCCTGCCCCCGGGCGGCGCCGACACGCTGCGACTCATGTATCGCCTCACCGATCGCACCGGGCGCACCACGACCCTCGTGCGCAAGGTGATCCTGCTCAGCGGACCCACCGTGGTGCTCGATGCACCGACGAACGGGGCCACGACCTTCCCGGGCACCAAGATCCCGATCCAGGTCTCGGCCACGGGTCCGTCCAAGCTCATCGAACTCGGCTATCGCATCGTCAATGCCAACTTCAACGTCACGAAGCGCATCGACGTGACGGCCGCGAACTCGAGCTCGGGCACGATCTTCGATACCGTCACCGTCCCGAACGCCGTGCTCGCCGGCTCGGTGGTGCGCGTGGTACCGCTCGCGCGTGACGTCGTCAATCCGAGCATCACCGTGCTCGGCGACTCCACGAGCGTGCTCGTCAACGTGCCGACGGCCGACGTCATCGGCCCGCTCGTCTATCAGTCCATCGCACCCCGCGTCGAGACCGGCGATTCGCTCGCCGTCCGCGCGAGCGACCCGAGCGGCGTCAAGAAGATCCGCTACGTGCTGGTGAACGACTCGACCGGCATCACGTTCCAGACCGACTCGCTCATCTACAACACGCCGCTGCCGAAGGACACGACCTTCAAGGCGAAGATCGTGATTCCGCTCGTGTCCCTGGGCAGCAAGTACCGCTTCTATTCCTTCGCCTACGACAGCCTCGGCAACCGCGCGAACGACGTGGCGGCCACGAGCATCCAGCCGGACTCCATCCGGGCGGACACGCTGCGCGGCGTGATGTCGTTTGGCCGCACCTTCCGCAACGCGAGCCTCCCGGTGGGATCGCTCGCCGGCGACCTGGTCGTGGACCGCGGCAACAACGTCTACATCTCCAACATCGGGCGGAACCAGCTCGAGCGCTGGCGCCTCTCCGACTCGACGTTCCAGTCGTCGATCCCGGTCGGCTCGCAGCCGTGGGGCCTCACCTTCAACCGCGCCGGCGACTCGATCTTCGTCGCCAACTCGGGCGGCACGAACATCTCCGTGGTCGACACCGCGGGCAAGGCGGAGCGGCGTCGCATCAAGACGCCAGGCAACGTGCTCTACGTGGTCACGCAGACCATCGACGCGTCGTCCGGTGTCACGCGCCTCAGCCTGAGCAACATCATCCAGTACTCGGATCGACCGCAGTACATCGCGATGTCGAAGAACGGCAACCTGTACTACTCGACGCGGCCGACCGCTTCGGCCACGCCGGGCACGCTCCGTCGTGTGGACCCGCGCCAGATCCCGGCGGCCACCGAGGTGCAGCAGGTCACGACCTATGCGACGCTGGGACCCGACAACACCTACGTGATCGCCAACGTCGACTCGCTGTTCATCACCAAGTCCCCCGTGGACTCGATCAGCGACAACATCACGATCTTCGAGCGCCAGTACGGCACGACCACGCAGGTCACGATTCCGGCGCTCACCGCGCTCGGCAACTTCACGCTGGGCGCCACCGACTCCAACGTGGTGCGCCTCTGCAACGGCACGCTGCGCGCTGCCAACGGCGATTGCCGCGCGCTCCAGATCGACCCGGCGTCGCTGACGCTCACCGACACCACCTTCCTCTCGGCCGGTGGCGACGGTCGCGCCATCGCCTTCGGTGAAGGCAACGCCTCCACGATTGCTGGCCGCGTGATGCTCGTCATCGACACGGCGGGCTCCTGGTTCAACGTCGTCGGCTCGGCCGGTACCTCGGTCCGCGACCTCACCAACAACGCATCCGACAAGGTCTTCGGCCTGGCCGTCGACTCGCTGTCGCAGACGCTGCTGGCGAACGGCACCAGTGCCTTCTTCGCCGACATCAACGCGAGCGCGCTCTTCAACCTGCGCCTGCAGGGTTCCTTCCAGACTTCCCTGCCAGGCAACGGCGTCGCGTATCACCCGCAGGCCGTCTGCTCGATCGGCGGCAATGTCCACACCCGCGTGGCCTTCGTGATGCAGGGCGACAGTTCGATCGCGGTCGTGGATTGCTTCGCCTTCAGGAAATCCAAGACGATCCCCGTCCGCACGGCGCTCTACGGGCCGATGCGCGCGGTGCTGCCGACCGGCACGGAGCTCGCCATCGATCCGACGCTCTCGGTCAAGCTCTACTGCCTCACCAAGGAAGGGTTGCTCGTGATCCCGATCCGCACGACAGACCTCCCCTGATAGATTGCCCGGGAGACCGCTTCCGGGATGCGACACGCACGGCCCGCGAGCCCGGTCTTCCCGACCGGGCTCGCGTCTTTTGTCCCTCGCCATGCTCCGCTTCACCACCGCCGGTGAATCCCACGGACCAGCGCTCACCTGCATCCTCGAGGGGATGCCGGCGGGCCTTCCGCTCCTCACCGCCGACGTCGACGCCGACCTCGCGCGCCGCCAGCAGGGCTACGGACGCGGGCGACGCATGCAGATCGAGCGTGATGCCGTCGAGTTCCAGGGCGGCGTGCGTGCAGGCGAAACCACCGGTGCACCGATCGCGATGCGCATCGCCAATCGCGACTGGGCCAACTGGCAGGAGATCATGGATCCCGCGCCACGCGAGGGCGACGCCCAAGGTCGCCGGCGCGCCGTGACGCGCGTGCGCCCCGGGCACGCGGACCTGACGGGCATCCTCAAGTACGATCGCGATGACGCACGCGACATACTCGAACGCGCGTCCGCGCGCGAGACCGCGGCGCGCGTGGCCATGGGCGCCGTCTGCCGGCGCTTGCTCGCGGAGTTTGGTGTGCACGTCGGCAGCCACCTCGTCCACCTGGGCGGCATCGACGCACAGGCGCCTGATCCGCTGCCGCCGGACCTCAACGCGGCAGCCGACCAATCGCCGCTGCGCACGCTCGACGCGGCAGCCGAGGCCGCGATGGTCGCGCGCATCGACGCCATCAAGGCGGAGGGCAACACGCTGGGCGGCGTCTGCGAGGTGGTCGTGCGCGGACTTCCCGTCGGCCTCGGCTCCCATGTCAGCTGGGACCGCAAGCTCGACGGTCGGCTCGCTCAGGCGATGATGTCGATCCCGGCGGTGAAGGGGGTTGGCATCGGCATCGGCTTCGACGCGGCACGCCTGACGGGCGCCCAGGTGCACGACGAGATGGATCCGGCGGCGGATCAGCTGCGGACGGGCGGGGTACGGCGTCGATCCAACCGTGCCGGCGGACTCGAGGGCGGCATGACCACGGGTGAACCGCTCGTCATTCGCGTGGCGATGAAGCCGATCTCGACGCTCATGCGCCCCTTGTCCACGGTGGATGTGGCCACGGGGCAGTCGGCCTCCGCTGCGGCCGAACGGTCAGACGTCACAGCGGTACCCGCCATGGGTGTCATAGCGGAAGCGATGGCGGCGTATATCCTTTCAGCAGCGCTGCTGGAGAAGTTTGGCGGGGACGCCCTCTCTGAAACCAAGCGAAATCACGATGCCTACTTTTCTTACCTCGCCGGGCGGATTGCCGGCTGACAGCCCCGGCGCGCCACGCAACGTGGTGCTCGTGGGTCTCTCCGGCGCCGGCAAGTCGGACGCCGGACGCGCGGTTGCCGAGGCGCTCAACCGCGGCTTTCTCGACTTCGACGATGAGATCGAGCGTCGCGTCGGCATGGCCATTCCTGCGTACTTCGCCGAACGTGGCGAGGGGGCCTTCCGCCAGCAGGAGAAGGAGCTCAGCACCGAGTGCATGGAACTGGCGGGAATGATCCTCGCCCCCGGGGCCGGCTGGATCGCGGGGGTGGGGCTGCTGGACCTGCTGCGGCCGCCCGCGCAGGTGATCTACCTGAAGGTTCGCCCCGAGACGGCTGTGCGCCGCATGGGCGAGGCGCGCATAGTCCGTCCGTTGCTTTCACGTGGCGGGAATCCGACCACAACGCTCGAATCGATGCTCAGGGAGCGGGAGCCATTGTACCAGAAGGCGGACGTGTCGGTGAACACGGAAATGTATGACCTGCAACGACTTGTAGCCCGATTGAAGGACGTCATTACCGGCTGACCCTTGCGCGGGTTCATACATTCTGGTTGTGTGACCCGGGTCGCGGCGGAACCTTCGCCCCCCGCGTTTACGTACATTCATTAGAGCGCGTCCTGTTTGCGGGGGACTTCCGGCATCGTCCGGTGTCCTCAGCAGGGCAGGGCGCTCGGTTCTTCCCGGCACCGAGGCCGGTCCTATCCTTCGAATTCCTCCCCACTTCGCGCTGATCTGATGACCGTACGTGTCCTCGGGCCACATGAGCATGGGCGCTTTTCGCCCGACGCATGGGGTCTGCTACTCTCCCTCCGCGGTTCCGGGGCCATCGACGGCTCGGAGCTGGAGCAGGTGATTGAACGCGCCCTCGCGCAGTTCGAGGGGCGGATCGCGATCGATGATCTGCGCGCCTTGCTCGACGGCACCGGACTCGACGACGGACACGGCTCATCAGGGCGGGTTCACTAGCATGGCAGCCAGAAAGACCACCAAGACTCCCACGAAGTCCAAAGCCCCTTCAAAGGCGGTCACCAAGACCGTCAAGAAGAAGGCCGCGACGCGTCCGACGCTGAGCCCGACGCCCAAGCCCCGTCCGGGTTCACCGGCGGCTGCGCGCACGGCGTCCATCAAGGCGCGTGCGGCCATGAAGGTGGCCGCCAAGAAGGTGGCCGCCGCGCCTCCGGTCGAGGACGAGGAGGAATCGGGCAGCGGCGGCGCCGCGCTTGTCATCGTCGAGTCGCCTGCCAAGGCCAAGACCATCGGCAAGTATCTCGGTCGCGGCTATCGCGTGCGGGCCACCGTGGGTCACGTCCGCGACCTGCCGACCAAGAAGCTCGGCATCGACATCGAAAAGAACTTCGCGCCCGAGTACGTGACCATCGAGGGCAAGGAGAAGACGCTCGCCGACTTGAAGGAGGCCGCCAAGGACGCGTCCGAGATTTTTCTCGCGACCGACCCTGATCGCGAAGGCGAGGCGATCGCTTGGCACGTGGCCGGCCAGCTCAAGTCGAAGCGCGGCGTGCCCGTGCGGCGCGTGCTCTTCCACGAGATCACGAAGGAAGCCGTGAAGGGCGCGATCGCGAAGGCGGGCACGCTCGACATGCGCAAAGTCGATGCGCAGCAGGCGCGCCGCGTGCTCGATCGACTCGTCGGCTACAAGGCGAGCCCGCTGCTCTGGCAGACGGTCAAGAAGGGACTCTCGGCCGGCCGCGTGCAGACGGTGGCGCTGCGCCTGCTGGTGGAGCGCGAGCGAGAGATCCGCGCTTTCCGGCCCGTGGAGTACTGGACGGTCGAGGCGGGGCTCAAGAAGGGCGCGCAGCCGTTCATGGCCAAGCTGCATCACATCGATGGCGAGAAGCCGCGCATTCCGACGGGCGCGGACGCGGAGAAGATCGTCACCGAGTCGCGGGCTTACGCCGCCGCGACGCTCGCGGCGCTCGACGCGGCCAAGCGGAAGGCGGCGGGCGACGCCATCGGCGGCTTCCTCGTGACCGACGTCAAGCGTCGTGAGCGGCGCAAGAATCCGCAGGCGCCCTTCACCACGTCCACGCTGCAGCAGGAAGCGGCCAAGAAGCTCGGCTTCGGCTCCAAGCGTGCAATGCGCCTGGCGCAGGACCTCTACGAGGGTGTGGAGATCGGGCCCGAGGGCGCGGTCGGCCTCATCACGTACATGCGTACCGACTCCTCGCGGGTGGCGGAGAGTGCGGCGATCACGGCGCGCGATTTCCTCACGGCGCAATTCGGCGCGAGCTTCCTCGCCAACGGGCTGCAGCTGTTTGGCAGTGGCAAGGACTCGAACGCCCAGGATGCGCACGAGGGCGTCCGTCCGACCGATCCGGCGCGCAAGCCGGAGCAGATCGAGCGCTACCTGACCAAGGACCAGTTCCGGCTCTACCAGCTCATCTGGCAGCGCTTCATGGCGTCGCAGATGGCGCCCGCCGTGTTCGACACGACCACGGTGGACTTCACGCTGAGCAAGGGCGCGCCGCTCACGCACGAGTACCTGTATCGCTCGACGGGCAGCGTCGTGAAGTTCCAGGGCTTCCTGGCGCTCTATCGCGAGGCGCGCGAGGAAGGGGAGGGCAAGGCGCTCGAGGACGAGCAAGCCCTGCCCCTCATCGAACTCGGCGAGATCATTCCCGTCACCGCAGTGACGCCCTCGCAGCACTTCACCGAGCCGCCACCGCGCTTCTCCGAGGCCTCGCTGGTCAAGGAGCTCGAGCGCCTCGGCATCGGGCGCCCGTCCACCTACGCATCGATCATCAGCACGCTCGTGGAGCGCCGCTATGCGCTGCTCGAACAGCGCCGCTTCTTCCCCACCGCGATGGGCGAATCGGTGGAGAAGGTGATGATCAAGCAGTTCCCGCGCGAGTTCGACGTGAACTTCACGCGGCAGATGGAGGAGGAGCTCGACCAGGTCGAGGATGGTGCGCGCAAGTGGACGAGCGTGCTCGCCGATTTCTGGGAGCCGTTCGCCGGCAGCCTCAAGGCGGCCGACGTGGGCGCGCTCATCAAGGAAGCCCACGACATCTCGCGTTTCGACAACGAACGGTGTCCCGTCTGCGGCGGCAAGCTGGTGCCCAAGGGCGGCTTCTTCGGGCCGTTCATCGCCTGCGAGAATCACCCCAAGACGTGCAAGCACACGCGGCCCGTGTACGACCGGCCGCCGGCCGTGCTCACCGAGTACAAGTGTCCGGAGTGCGGCAACTTCATGCTCAAGCGGCACGGACGCTCGGGCGACTTTCTCGGCTGCAGCACCTTTCCCAAGTGCAAGGGCACGCGGTCGATGCCCACGGGCGTGCTCTGTCCCAAGGACGGTGGTGAGATTGCCGAACGGCGCAGCAAGAAGCGCGGCAAGGCGTTCTACGGGTGTGCCAACTACCCGAACTGCGACTTCGTCTGCTGGGATCGCCCGGTGAAGGAGAAGTGCCCCGAGTGCGGCTTCGAGGGCGCCGAGAAGAAGCAGAACAAGACGCGCGGCCCCTACCGGAAGTGCCTCAAGTGCGCGAACGAGTGGGCGGTCGAGGAGCCGGCGGAGGTGCCGGAGCCGGTGGTGGCGTGACCACGCTCCACGTCGTGGGCGGCGGCCTCGCCGGCAGCGAGGCCGCCTGGCAACTGGCCGAGCGTGGTCACGACGTGGTGCTGCACGAGATGCGGCCGGTGCGCGGAACCCCCGCGCACCACACGGACCGGTTGGCCGAGCTGGTCTGTTCCAACACCTTCAAGAGTACGGAGACCCACAACGCGCACGGCCTGCTCAAGGCCGAGATGCGGGCGCTGGGCTCGATGGTGCTGCAGTGCGCGGACGAGGCGCGCGTGCCGGGCGGTTCGGCGCTCGCGGTCGATCGCGACGTGTTCGCGGCCGCGGTAACGGCGCGCATCATGGCGCATCCGCGCATCACGATCGCGCGCGAGGAGGTGACGTCGATTCCGTCACCGGCGATCATCGCGACGGGGCCGCTCACGAGCGACGCCTTGGCCGCCGCACTCAAGGCGCGGCTGGGCGTCGATGGCCTCGCCTTCTACGACGCGATTGCACCGATCGTGAGCCGCGAGTCGCTCGAGGATGCGGTGGTGTTCCGCGCCTCGCGCTGGAACAAGGAGACGATGGACGGCGCGGAGGCCGAGGGCGCGTACCTCAACTGCCCGTTCACCAAGGATGAGTACGAGGCGTGGGTGGCCGCGCTGGCCGAGGCGGACCAGTACCAGGGCAAGGCGTTCGACGAGGTGCCGTACTTCGAGGGGTGCATGCCCATCGAGGAGATGGCCAGGCGCGGCGCGGAGACGCTGCGCTTCGGCCCCATGCGACCGATCGGGCTCACGGATCCGCGCACGGGCAAACGGCCGTGGGCGGTGGTGCAGCTCCGCATGGAGGATCGCGCCGGACGCATGTGGAACATCGTCGGGTGCCAGACTCGGCTGCGCATTCCGGAGCAGACGCGCGTTTTCCGGATGATCCCGGGACTCGCCAACGCGGAGTTCCTGCGCTTCGGCGCGATTCACCGCAACGCATACGTGAACTCGCCGGCCGTGCTCAGCGCCCACGGATCGCTCACGGACGATCCGGCGGTGATCCTCGCGGGACAGATGACGGGCGTCGAGGGCTACACCGAGAGCACCGCGAGCGGGTTGCTGGCGGCCATCAACCTCGATCGCGTCGTGCGGGGCATGTCACCCGTGGCGCCACCGCCCACGACGATGATGGGGGCGCTCGTTCGCCACCTGCGCGAAGCCGACGCGAAGCACTTCCAGCCGATGAACGCGAATGCCGGATTGCTCGAGGCGCTCGCGCAGCCGCCACGTGACAAGGACGCGCGCAAGGTGGCGTATGCGGAGCGCGCCCTTGCGGCGATGGGCGCGTGGCGCGACTCGGTGCTGGAACTCGCTGGTACGCACGCGTGAGTGCCACACGGAAGGCGGTGTCGGCACGACAGGCGCCGCTCGCGACGGGCGATGACGGGCAGGGCACGCCGGTCCGGCCAGACGCGGTGCGCGATTTCCTCGTCTACCTCGAGAAGGAACGCGACGTCTCGCCCAACACGCTGCTCGCGTACGGTCGGGACCTCGACGCCTTCTGTGCTTGGCTCTCGCGGGACGGCGGGATCGATGGCTGGGCGTGGGAGCAGGTCGATCGCCTCGTGGTGCGAGGGTTCATGGCGCACCTCACGCGGCGCGGCCTGGCCAAGCGTTCGATCGCACGCACGCTCTCCGCGGTGCGCACCTTCTACCGCTGGATGCATCGTCAGGAGATGGTGGCGTCCAATCCGCTGCGTGGCGTCGGCAGTCCGAAGCTCGACAAGCACCTGCCGGCCTGGCTTGACCGGACGCAGGTGGAGACGTTGTTTGCCGCCGCCGAACTGCGGGCGCAGGGCGGACGGTTCGAGGACGTCCGCAACCTCGCGATGCTCGAACTGTTCTATTCGAGCGGCCTCCGCGTGAGCGAACTGGCGGGGATCCGCGCGGGCGAGCTCGACCTCATGTCAGGCCAGGTCAAGGTGCGCGGCAAGGGGCGCAAGGAGCGCATCGTGCCGATCGGGGATCACGCCACGCGCGCGCTCCGTCAGTACGAGGCGCGTCGCGATACGCTCGTGAGCGACGTGGGCGCAGCAGCCGATCGCGGCGCCCTCTGGCTGTCGCACCGTGGAACCCGCCTCGGGGTGCGCGCCGTTCAACTGGCGATGACACGCCTGCTGGACCTCGTGGGGGAAGACGCCGGCCTCTCGACGCATTCGCTGCGGCACACGTTCGCCACGCACTTGCTCGATGCGGGCGCCGACCTGCGCGCCGTCCAGGAGTTGTTGGGCCACGCCTCGGTGCGCACGACGCAGGTGTATACGCACACGAGCGTGGAGCGGTTGAAGCAGGTGTTCAGGCAGGCACATCCCCGCGCGTAACGCGTCGATGGCACGGCACCATTGCCCTTGATTGTGACGTTGGCGGACATGATCGTGGAGTGACAGCTTGGGCGACGCTGCCCGGGCAGAACGCACCGGACGGCTTCCCGGTGGCTCACCGCAGGCTCACGAACCCGAATGCCCGACGCGTCGTCGCACATCGAGCGACCGGTTTGGCTGCATTCTCCCGAGCGGTTTGCCGCTCTGCTCGGAGGCGCTGGCGTTGGCCTGTGGGAGCTCGACCACGGGACCGGTGCCTTCGCCGGATCGGCGCAGTTGCTCGCCCTGTACGGGCTGCCAGCCGACCTCCCGCAGGACCAGGTGCTGGCGGCCCTGATGCGTTGCGTGCATCCCGACGACGTAGGCCGTGTGCGGGCGGAGGCCGATCGGCTCTTCAAGGCGGGCGTGGCCGTCGAGGTCAACTACCGCGTGCGGCGCCAGGATGACGGACAGGAGCGCTGGCTGCGTGCGCGCACCATGCCGGCGCGGCTCGCCGATGGCAGTCGTGGCCGCGACGTTGGCGTGCTCGTGGACATCACGGAGGATCGCCGGCGCGACGAGGCCGTGCGAGCGGCGGAGCAGGAGCGTGCGCTCCAGTCCCGCGAGCTCGTGCGCACGCAGCGCATGGCGCGCCTCGGCAGCTGGTCGTGGCAGGTGCAGTCGGACGCGGTCTGGTGGTCGCCGCAGGTGTGGGAGCTGTTCGAGTTCGACGCCACCATGCCGGCGTCCATCGAGGCGCTGCGCTCCATCTTTCCGCCGGACCAGCGGGCGATCTATGACGTGGCGCTGCGGCGCGCGCTCGACGGGAGCGAGCCGTACGAGGTCGAGGTGACGACGCGACTGCCGAGCGGCCGCGAGCTGATCGTGCGCGCGCTGGGCGAAGTCGAGCGCGCTGCCGACGGCACCGCCGTCGCGATGCACGGCGCCGTTCAGGACGTGACCGAGGAACGGCGTCGCGAAAAGGCCGTGCTCGAGAGCGAGCAGGGGTTCCGCATGCTCGCGACGGCGGGCCCAGCGGGGGTGTTCCGTACCGGGCCCGACGGACACACGTCGTATGCCAACCCACGGCTGCTGGCGCTCTGGGGGATGACGCACGCGGAGTTCCTGGCTGGCTGGCGCAACGTGGTGCACCCCGACGACGTCGAGCGCGTGACCGAACTCGGGCGCGTGGCCGTGGCGAGCGGGCAGACGTTTCGCGCCGAGTACCGGATCATCGTGCAGGGCGAAGAACGACACGTGCGCGTCGTCTCGTCGCCGGTGACCGACGAGGGGACCCGCTACGCGGGGCAGATCGGTATCGTCGAGGACGTCACCGACGAGGTGCACGTGCGCGAGCAGGCGGCGCGGTTCGAGGCCGAGCTGCGACATGCGCAGAAGCTGGAGTCGCTCGGCGTGCTTGCCGGCGGCATCGCGCATGACTTCAACAACCTGCTGGTGGGCGTGCTGACGAATGCGGGGCTCGCGCTCGACGCGACGCCCAAGGGCGGGCCGGTACACGAGCTCGTGACCAACATCGAGCGCGCGGCGCAGCGGGCGGCCGACCTCACGCGGCAATTGCTGGCGTACTCCGGGCGTGGCCGCCTCGTGGTCGGCGCGGTGGACCTGAGCGAGGTCGTGCGCGAGATGGCCGACCTGCTGCGCACCGTGGTGTCGAAGCGCGCGCGCGTGGTGCTCGACCTCGCGCGTGGACTGCCGGACATCGAGGGCGACGCGACGCAGATCCGCCAGGTGGCGATGAACCTCATCACGAACGCGTCCGATGCCCTGGGCGATCGGGATGGCACGATCACGCTGCGCACGCGCCTCGCGGAGCGGGACGAGGTCGAACGCGCAGACGCGGTGTTCGGCACGATGCCCGACGAACCGGTGCTCGTCGCGCTCGAGGTCATCGATGATGGCGAGGGGATGACCGAGTCGACGATGCAACGCATCTTCGACCCGTTCTTCACCACGAAGTTCACCGGGCGTGGCCTGGGGCTCTCGGCCGCCCAAGGGATCGTGCGCGGGCATCGCGGCGTGATGGCGCTGCGCTCGCGGCCGGGCGCCGGCACGCAGTTCACGATCATCCTGCCGGCCTCGCACCGCATCACGCCGCGGGATGCGGCGCCCTTGATCGCCCCGACGAGCACGGCGACGCGACGGGGGCGGCTGCTAATCGTCGACGATGACGAGAGCGTGCGCGTGGTGCTCACGCGCCTGCTGCGTGGACGCGCGTTCAACGTCGAGGCTGCCAGCAACGGGCAGGCGGCGCTAGACCTCGTGCGGGCGGATCCCGCGGCGTACGACGCCGTGCTGCTCGACCTCACGATGCCCATCATGAACGGCCGCGAGACGTTCGAGGCGCTCGCGGGGGTCGCGCCGTCGATTCCGGTGATCATGATGTCCGGCTATTCCGAGGAGGAGATGGGCACGAGCGGCGCCCGCAAACCGGCGGCGATGCTGCAGAAGCCGTTCATGCCAGCGGACGTCTTCGTGCTTCTCGACCGGATTCTCGCGGGACCGCGTCCGGTGGACGGTCGCTAGCTTCCGGGCATGATGAGATACGCAGTGCCGGTGCACGCGACCACGATTCTCGCCGTCCGGAAGAACGGCCGGGTGGCGCTCGGCGGCGACGGGCAGGTGACGGTCGGCGAGACGGTGATGAAGAACACGGCGCAGAAGGTGCGGCGGCTGGCCGGTGGACGCGTGCTGGCGGGCTTTGCCGGTGCGGCGGCCGATGCCTTCTCGCTGTTCGAGAAGTTCGAGGAGAAGTTCGAGCGCTATCCGGGCAACCTGCCGCGCGCGGCCGTGGAGTTCGCGAAGGACTGGCGCTCCGACCGCGTGCTGCGGCGACTCGACGCGTTGCTGGCGGTGTGCGACCGCGACCACGGCTTCGTGTTGAGCGGCACGGGTGACATCATCGAGCCCGACGACGGCATCCTCGCGATCGGCTCCGGCGGCGCGTACGCGCTGGCCGCGGCGCGCGCGCTTGCGGCGCACACCGAGATCGCGCCGGTCGAGCTCGTGCGCAACGCGCTCACGATCGCGGGCGAGATCTGCATCTACACCAACACCAACATCACGGTGATCGAGCCCGAGGGCTGAGCCCCGGGTTCGACGCCGCACCAGGTTGTCGCCATGCCCAGCACGCGCACGGAACAGGTGGTCGCCCGGCTCGCGGACTTGACGCCGCGCGGGATCGTCGCGGAACTCGACCGCTACGTGGTCGGCCAGGCCGCGGCCAAGAAGGCGATCGCGATCGCGCTCCGCAACCGTTGGCGCCGCCAGAAGGCGCCCGAGAAGATGCGGAACGAGATCGCGCCCAACAACATCATCCTCATCGGCCCCACGGGAGTGGGGAAGACGGAGATCGCGCGGCGGTTGGCGAAACTCGCGGCCGCGCCGTTCGTGAAGGTCGAGGCCTCGAAGTTCACCGAGGTGGGCTACGTCGGGCGCGACGTCGAGGGAATGGTGCGCGACCTCGTCGAGAGCGCGATCGACATGGTGCGCGCCGAACGCGAGGGCGATGTCGAAGAGCTGGCGCAGGAGAAGGTCGAGGAGCGGCTACTCGACCTGCTGCTGCCGACGCCGGACGCGGCACCGAAGCCGGCGGCGGCGTCGCCACCAGCCGCTGTGCCCGTGGCGTCCCCCGGGGCGGCCGCGGGCGACGCGTCCAGCGTCTTCGTCGTATCGAGCACGGGCGCCGCGATGCCGACCGCCGCGGAGGACGCCGATCGCGAGCGTCACAAGCGCACGCGCGAGAAGTTGCGTCAGCTGTTGCGTGACGGGCAGCTCGAGGATCGTGAAGTGGACGTGGACGTCGTGCAAGGGCCGCCGCAGCTCGACATGATGGCCGGTGGTGGCAACATGCCCGAGGGGGCCGAACAGATCGGTGCGCTCTTCGAGCAGCTGATCCCCAAGCGCACCAAGAAGCGCACCATGAAGCTGTCAGCGGCGCGCCGCGTGCTCATCGACCAGGAGCTGGACAAGCTGGTCAACAGCGATGACGTGACGACCGATGCGCTCGAGCGCACCGAGCAGCTCGGGATCATCTTCCTCGACGAGATCGACAAGATCGCGGGGAGTCGCGGTGAGGGCTCGGGTGGGCCGGACGTCTCGCGTGAAGGGGTGCAGCGCGACCTGCTGCCGATCGTGGAAGGTTCGAACGTGAGCACGAAATACGGGATGGTGAAGACCGATCACATCCTTTTCGTGGCCGCGGGCGCGTTCCACGTGTCGAAGCCGAGCGACCTGATTCCGGAACTGCAGGGCCGGTTCCCGATCCGGGTGGAGCTGCAGCCGCTGACCGAGGCCGATTTCGTCCGGATCCTCACGGAGCCCGAGAACGCCCTGGTCAAGCAGTACGCGGCGCTGATCGAGTCGGAGGGCGCGTCGCTCGAGATCGTGCCCGACGGCATCGCGGAGCTGGCGCGCATCGCGGCGCGGTTGAACGAGCGGATGGAGAACATCGGTGCGCGCCGGCTGCACACCGTGATGACGAGCCTGCTCGAGGACGTGCTCTTCGAGCTGCCCGAGCGCGGGAAGGACGCGGTCAAGGTGGACGGCGCGATGGTGCGCGAGCGGCTCAAGGCCGTGGTCGAGGATGAGGACTTACGGAAGTACATCCTCTAGCACGCGCTTCGCGGGGCGGTCTACCTGGGCACGCGCACCATCGTCTCGAATCCCGCGTCGTAGTGCCAGAGCGCGCGCTCCGGCGAGAGCGCGGCCAGCCGCGCATTGTCGGTGCCGCGGTCATACGAGAGCCACGCACGCGCGCTCGCGTAGTCCGGCGGGTTGTCCACGAGTGACTTGTGTCCGCTCCAGCTCGCCGGATACTTGATGAAGACGATCGCCTTCGGGTCGGGGATCGCTGCGACAGCGTCGAGGAAGGTGCGCTGCGCGCGCTTGATCGAGTCGAGGTCGTCGCGTGCAATGGCGATGTCGAACGGGAGGAGGGCGACGAGGGACAGGATCGCGATCGCGAACGCGCCACGCGCGGGTGACGCGGCACCCGCGCCACCGGAATCGGGAGCGGAGGCGTCGCGTCGCAGTCTCCGGCCGAGCTCGGCGAACCCGAACGCCGTCGCGAAAGCGAGCACTGGCACGCTCTCGTGGTAGAACACGGTCCAGACCGGACTATGGGCATGCATGACGTGCTCGGCGAACAGCAACACGCCGCACGCGGCCGCGAGTTGCGCGCCGCTCGCCCAGCGGCGGATGCCGGCGAGTCCGAGGAGGCCAACCAGTAGCAGCGGGAGGCGCCAGCCATACCACGCCGCCTGCAGCAAGCTCGAGAGGCGCCACGGAATGAGCCACGGCAGGTTCTCGAGCTTGTGGACCTCGCGCGGCACGATGAGCGCCTCGCGCGCACGCGCGAGATCGGTGGGCAGGTCGATCATCGGCTGCGACCGGTCGTAGCCGAAGGTCGGGAAGTCGAATGGCGTGACCGCCTTCGTGTACTGCACCAGCGGACTCGTCTGGAAGTCACCGGTGATGGCCTTGTTCTGCCACGGCAGGATCAGCACCACGAGCGAACCGGCCACGATCGCGATAGTGGCGCCCTTCCAGTTCTTGTCCGCAGCGACACGGCGGATGAGCACCACCGCGCATGGAATCGCGAGCGCCACGGCCGTGAGCGGGCGCACGACCGCCGTGAATCCCGTCGCCACGCTCGCGATCACGAGCCAGCGCGTGCGCCGGTCCTCGCGGTGGCGCTCGCAGGCGTACCAGGTGAGCAGCCAGAGGGGCAGCGTCGCGACCTGCGACATGTAGCTCGCGCGGATCATCAACACGGGGCCGGCCGGCATCCAGCCGAGCACCGTGAGGGCGGCCATCCACGGCCCTCCCCAGCGGCGTGCGAGCGCGAAGAGCAGCGCGCCGCACAGTCCGGCGCTCGCGACCATGGCCAGCCCGGGCGCGCCGAGCGCGGCGAAGGGGGCGATGAGGAGCGAGTTGCCCGGTGGGTACTTGGCGTAGAGCGCGGGGCTGACGATGACGTGCAGTTGCGTGAAGAACTCGGGGAGCGGGGCGGACGCGCCCGTCCAGTGGCCACGAGCAAAGAGCTGACCCTGCAACAGGTACGCGCGTTCGTCGTGGTAGAGCGGTACGGGATGCAGCGTGGCGCCACCCACCCACCAGACGGCCGCCGCGCTCACCAGGCCGGCGCCCGCAGGCGCGAGCGGGTGCGAGAGCGCTCCTTCGAGGGCGGCCACCAGTGACGCCGGCAACCGGTTGCCGAGTCGCCACGCGGCCACGAGCACCAAGGCGACCAAGGCCCAGGCCAGGACCAGCGTGGTGGTGAGCGGTACGAGCATGCGTCGATACTGGAGGTGAGGGACGCCGCCGGTCGCGTGACAGTTTTGCTTTGTCGTCACGGGGGGCGTCTTCATAGATTAGTCGCCGCGCGTCTTCGTCACACATTCGGCTCCCCCACCGTTCCCCACGTGTCTCCTGAGCGACGCCGCGTCGCCGTGATCGCGGGCGCCGGCCCGGCCGGCCTCACCGCCGCGTACGAGCTGCTCAAGCGCACCGACATTCATCCGATCATCGTCGAGGCCACCGACGCGATCGGCGGCATCGCGCAGACGTATGCGTGGCAGGGGAACCGGATCGACATCGGCGGGCACCGCTTCTTCTCGAAGGTCGAGCGGGTGATGGACTGGTGGTTCAACGTGCTGCCGCCGCAGGGCGCACCGGCCGCGGACACGGCCGAGAAGGGGCACGAGATCGACTACGAGCGTGAGGTCACGGTGACGCCGCTCGGTGGCGGTGCGGCCACCACGCGCCCGGCGCCCGATCCGGAGCGCGACGACCTCGTGATGTTGCAGCGGCCGCGGCTCTCGCGGATTTTCTGGCGCGGGCACTTCTTCCCGTATCCGCTTTCGATCACGCTCTCGGTCGCGATGCGGCTCGGCCTCGTCAACACCGCGCTCATCGGGCTCTCGTACATCAAGGCGCAGCTCTTCCCCATCAAGGACGAGACGTACCTCGACGCCTTCTTCGTCAATCGCTTCGGGCGGCGCCTCTACGAGACCTTCTTCCGCGGCTACACGCAGAAGGTCTGGGGGGTGCCGTGCGAGCAGATCCGCGCCGATTGGGGCGCCCAGCGCGTCAAGGGACTCTCGCTCACGCGCGCGGTCAGCCACGCGGTGCGCGACCTGCTCTCGAGCGACTTCCAGAAGCGGCAGGAGGAGCGCGAGACGTCGCTGATCACGCGCTTCTGGTATCCGAAGCTGGGTCCGGGCCAGATGTGGGAAGTGGTGGCGAAGCAGGTGACGGAGGCGGGCGCCGAACTCCGCATGAAGACGCGCGTCGTCGGTGTGCGCATGACAGGAACGGAGGTGGCGGCTGTCACCGTCGAGGACGCGCAGGGCGTGCGTTCCGACATCGCCTGTGACCTGTTCTTCTCGACCATGCCGGTGCGCGAGCTCGCCAACATCACCACGCCCACGCCGCCGCCCGAGGTCATGCGCGTGGCCAACGGCCTCCAGTACCGCGACTTCGTGACCGTCGGGCTGTTGCTCAAGCGGCTCCACGTCAGGGAGAAGGGCAGCGAGCCCGCGCTCACCGTGCCCGACAACTGGATCTACGTGCAGGACGCCGGCGTGGACGTGGGTCGCATCCAGGTCTTCAACAACTGGAGCCCGTACATGGTCGCCGACCGCGCGCACACGGTGTGGATCGGCCTCGAGTACTTCGTGAACGAAGGCGACCGGCTCTGGTCCATGCCCGACGCGGATCTCGTGCGGCATGGCGTCGCCGAGCTCGAGAAGATCGGCTTCGCGCGCACGGGTGACGTCATCGACGGGTGCGTGCTGCGCATGCCCAAGGCGTATCCGGCCTACTTCGGCACCTATCCGGAGCTCGACGTGGTGCAGCGCTGGGCCACGAGCGTACCGAACCTGTTCCTCGTCGGGCGCAACGGCATGCATCGCTACAACAACCAGGATCACTCGATGCTCACCGCCATGCTCGCGGTGGACAACATCGTCGACGGCCGCGCGGACGACACCAACCTCTGGGAAGTCAACCTCGAGGAGGAGTATCACGAGGAGAAGGCCAAGCTGACGCCCAAGGCTGCGGACGCGCCGTGAGCGTCAACGCGCCCTCCGCGCTGCGCCGCGCCGCGTTCGTGCTGCTCGCCGTCGCGGCGTACGGCGGCTGGGCCATCTGGGACATCACGCAGGAAGGCGTGGTGGGGCCGCACTACTCCTCGCTCAACGTCTACTTCCACCTCTTCGGCACGCTCGAGCCGGTCCCGCTCGCGCTGCTCGGATTGTTCGCGGTGGCCGTGTTCGTGCTCGCGCGGGACGCCCGCCTCGCGGCGCAGGGGGTCGTCGACGCGTCCGCTGCGCCCGACATGCCCGCGTTGCGGCCCGCTGTGGCGCACGGTATTGCGGCCGCGGTCGTGATCGCGGCGTGGGCGCTGCAACGCTGGGCGCTCTTCGGCTTCCCGCTCTCGATGGACGAGTTCAACACCGGCTTCGAGTCCACGATTCTCGCGTCGGGCCACGTTTTTCAACCGGTGAAGGCGGAGTGGATCGCCTTCGTGCCCGCCATCAAGCCGGTGTTCGTCGCGTGGCGCAACAGCGACATGTCGTGGTACTCCGGCTACATCCCGGTGTACGCGGCCATCCGTGCACTCTTCCAGCTGGTGCACGCGGAGGCGTGGTTCAATCCGCTCTGCGCCGGTGCGAGTGTGCTGCTTGTGGCCGCGCTCGCGCGGACGTTGCGTCCCGACGAGAAGTCTGCGCCGCTCGTCGCCGTGCTCGCCCTGGTGACCTCCGCGCAGTTCCTGGTCACGTCGGGCTCGCAGTACACCATGCCCGCGCACCTGCTCGCCAACCTGGCGTGGACCTGGCTGGTGCTGCGTGACGACACGCCCAGCATCGTCGCTGCCGCGCTGCTCGGCGGACTCGCGCTCGGCTTGCACAACCCGTTTCCGCACGCGCTCTACGTGATTCCGTTCTTCTGGCGCTGGATCGTGCGCCGGGAGTTCGCGCGATTCGCGTTCACGGCCGTCGTCTACCTCGTGTTCTCGTACGCGTGGCTGATGTGGCTGCGCATGGAACGCGGCGGCGAGCCGGGCGCGGGCGGCGGTCTGCTCTCGCTCTTCGCCGTTCCTGGGCTGCAGGGCTGGCGCCTGACGGGTATGAATCTCTCGCTGCTGTTCAGCTGGCAGGCGCCCGTCGTCGCGCTGCTGCTCGTCGTGGCGTACGTGCGTGAAGCCAGGCTCGGCGAGATGGAGAAGGACCTCGCGCGCGGCGTGCTGCTGACCTTCCTGTTCTATGTTCTCTACGGCAGCTCACAGGGACACGGCTGGGGCTACCGCTACATGTACGGCGCGCTCGGCAGCATCGCACTCCTGGCGGCCGCAGCCGCACCATCGCTCATCGAGGCGGTGGGGGCGAAGCGCGCACAGCTGATCGCGCGCATGGGCTTCGCGCTGGCGCTCGTCACGACGGTGTTGCGCGTAGTGCAGGTCGAGCAGTTCGCGGGGCCGTTCGCGCAAGCGTCCGCGTATGTCGGCGGGCTCGATGCCGACGTGGTCGCCGTCGAGGCCAGCGCGGTCTGGTACGGGCGCGACCTTGTGCGCAACGACGCCGCACTCTCGCGCCCCGTCATCGTGAACGGCAGCATGCTCAACCAGCTCGGCTGGCAGGCGCTGCGGGAGCGATACGGCGCGCGCCTGCTCGCGGTGGGCGCCGACTCACTCGTGGCGCACGGGATGCAGCGCTTTCCACCGCGTCTGCGACCGAAGCCCGCACCTGCGCCGAGCACCGCCCCGGTGTCACCGTAGGTTCGTTGTAGCTTCCTCTGGCGTGGTCACGGCGCGCGGATCACGGATCACGGATCACGGCGTCCCTACGCCGGCTTCTCCGCGAGGCACGCCATGTTGAGCGCGAACAGTTCGTTCGGCACCAGCCGGTCGGCCGCGCCCATCACGAGGTTCGACGCCGCGTAGAGCGGCGCGCCCGCGCCGCCCAGCACGCCATACGCGAGGAAGTTCACGATCTGCCCGAACGCGAGCAGCGCGCCACCCTGCGTGCGTGCCTCGCGTACCGTGAAACCGGCCTCGGTGCAGAGGGTCACGATACCTTCCTGCGTCACGCGCCAGTAGTCGCCGGGGTGCGGGTGATAGAACCAGATGTGCGGGATCGTGATCAGCAGCTGGCCGCCCGGCTTGAGGATGCGCTGGAACTCGCGCATCGCCACCCACGGCGTCTTCACGTGCTCGAGCACCTGTGTGCAGAGAACCAGGTCCACGCTCGCGTCGGGTCTGCCCGTTTCCTCGGCGGTGCCGGCGAAGTCGGCGCCGTACTCCGTGGTCAGGTCCAGCGTCTTCACCTTGTAGCCGCGCGACTCGAGGATCGCCTTGTACGGGCTGCGCAGGCTGCCCACGTCGAGCGCCATCGCGCCGGGCGCGGACGCCTTCACCCTGCCGAGCAGGCCGACCACGTCGTCACGCAGCGCGCGCAAGACGGGATAGTCGTACTGCCAGACCGATGGCTCGACGCGATCTTGGGCCGCGTGCCGCGACTCCTTGCCCGTGTGCGCCGCCACGAACTTGCGGCGCGGGTCGGCGTGATCAATGCGCATGGGTGCGCTCGAAGGCGGCCACGAACTGCAGCCGGTTGGTGAAGGCGCCCAGCACGCCCGAGTGGCATGGTGCGGGGTGGAGCATCGCGCGTGGCGTGAATCCGCAAGCCGCGAGCCGCGGCAGCCAACTCCATCCGTGCTGATATCGGCCAGGGGAGGGAATGCCGAAGCGCCGGTTGCCCACTTCGTCCAGCACGGCGAGCGTCGTGCGGCCGAGCGTAGACGCGTAGGTGTGATCCTTGAGCACGAGCCACTTGCCCGCGACGCGCGCCATGTCGTCGAGCAGGTCGAACGGATTGCCCGCATGGTGTACCACGTCCACGGCGTAGACGAGCTCCACGGCACGATCGTCGAACGGCAGGCGCACGCCGTCGTAGAGCACCGGCTCCACGAGCGTCAGCGTCCGGCGCTGCACTTCCACGGGCGTGATGCGATCGATCACGCCGTCATCCATGAGGTGCCTCGCGTACCAGCCTTCGCCGGCGCCGACATCCACCGCCGAGCCAATCGGACCCAGGGCGCGCATCGCGTCGCGCACCATGGCGTAGGTGCGGCCGCGGTACCCGGTGATCGTGCCGGCGCCGCCACTCACGCGGCGCTCCCGATCACGCGCGCATAGAGCGCTTCGTACGCAGCCACGGTCACGTCCCAGCTCCAGTGTGCGGTGGCCCACGCGCGTCCGCGCGCTGCAACCGTCGCACGCAGCGTCGCATCCGCGGCGAGCGCGTTGGCGGCGCGCAGCGTGCCCGCGATGTCGTCGGCACCCGGGGCCACGTCGCGCGCGAGCGTGGACGCGTACCCCGGATCCCAGCGCAGCGCCACCGGCAACGACGTCGCCATCGCTTCCTGTACCGCAAGCGGGAACCCCTCGCCCTCGGCCGCATGGACGAGGAAGTCGCAGGCGTGGTAGAGGAGTGGCATCTGCGCGCCCGCAATGACGCCGAGATCGACGATGCCATCGGCTCGAGTCGAGCGTGGAGCACCCGCGAGCACGAGCGTCCACCCTGCGCGCGGCGCGGCCACGACGTCCGCCCGACGCTTCTTCGGCGTGTCGCGTCCCACGAAGAGGCCGAGCACGCCGTCTGCTGGAAGGCCGAGCGCCGCGCGCGCGTGGGCTCGCTCCGCCGCAGTGGGCGGCAGGAAGCGCGCGAGGTCGACGCCATTGGAGATGAGCGTCGGCGTGCACGACGGCACGCGCGCGGCAAGCCAATCGCCGACGCGCGCGTTGAGCGCCACCACCGCGCGCGACTGTGCGAGGGTCGCGTCGCCCACCAGCCGCCACGCGGCACCCTGCACGGCCTGCAGCATGGCCCCGGCATACGGCACCCACCCCACGTGCTCCGTGAGCACCAGTGGCCGGCGCGCCTGCCGCGCGACGCGGCGCGCCATCATCGTCTGCGCGTAGAGCGCGCCGTGCGCGTGCACGACATCTGCCGTCGCCGCATCGGCCATCGCTTCGCGCATGTAGCTGCCCGTGGGAAACGGATACGGAACACCGAACCGCTCACTCGCGTGGATGGCCGGCAGTCGCCAGGTCGTGCGTGCCCCATCGCGTGTCACACCGGCGTCGCCGTTCCACGCGCTCGAGACGACCGTCACCCGGTGGCGCGTGGACAGCCGGCTCGCGAGGGCGTCCACCACGGTCTCGATGCCGCCCGCATGCGGCGGGCAGTAGTGCGAGAACATGGCGATGTGCACGCTGCTTACCTCGTGACCGTGAACGCGGAGGGCACGCGGAGCGTCGCATCCAGTCGTGCCGCCGTCACGATGGAGTCGCGCGACGCCCGATGATACCTCGGCAGCGAACCCTCTTCGCCGCTCGCGGGCACGAGCAACCAGACGCTGTCCGTCGGATGCTCGCGCAACAACAGCGTGTCCCGAGCGTGCAGGTCACGCGCGTAGAGCACGCCTCGCCGCGGGAAGAGCAACGGCCCGAGCAGCGTGAACCCCGCGCGATCTTCCGCGAGCCGCGCCGTGCACGCCGGTCCGTACATCGCGCCCACGCGCATGCGACCCGAGCGATCCGGTGAGTCCGGCATCGGGATCAGTTGCGACGTGTCCACCGTAATCGAGCGAACGGCCGCGACCACCGCTGGGCCCCGCGCCGACGTCCCCTCGAGCAGCGTCACGGTCGAATCGAGCGCGCAGAGGTCCACGCGCTTGAACAACACCTCGCTTTCGCCGCGCGACACGTCGAGCCGCCAGAGCCGCGCGATCACCTGCGAGCTCCA